>CAVGZQ010000058.1:0-13539 GCA_963633515.1 Bacteroidaceae bacterium | reverse complement strand
GCTCATTGCTCATTGCTCATTGCTCATTGCTCATTGCTCATTGCTCATTGCTCAGAGCTCTCGGCGCCGTCAGACGATGGCAATGAGTTCGACATCGAAGACGAGCATGCCGGCCGGCGCTCCGGGCTGACCGCAATATGCCAACGCTTGCGGAATCCAAAAACGCCGCTTTTCCCCTTCGGTCATCAGCTGAAGTCCTTCGATCCAGCCGGCGATGACGCGGTTAAGCGGAAATTGCGCCGGCGCATTGCGCTGAAGCGACGAATCGAACATCGCCCCGTCCGATGCCGTCCACCCCGTATAATGCACCCGAACCGTATCGGTCGCCTTGGGATGAACGCTGCCCGTTCCCGGCGAAAGGACTTTGCTCGCAAGTCCCGATGCGGTTTTGACGGCATCGCACGGCGGCGCCGCGACATCGTCGGGCGCCGCAAGCCCTTGCGGCATCGGCGCAACGTCGAGAACTTGCATGCTGAAGACGAGATCCCCCTTCAGTTCGCGGCCTTTCGGATCGATGCCGTATTTCTGATCCATCCATATCACCAAAATATCGCCCCGGTGCGTGCGAACCAAGACATCCCTGAACCCTCGGAACAGCTGCGAAACTTGCGCCGTGAGCGGTTCCCCCGCCTCGAGCGACGAATGAAACCGCTTCTTGTCGCCGACGGTCCACCCCATGAAATCGATCGTCGCAACGCAGTCGTCCGTCACGGCTTCGCCGCTGCCGATCGACAAAATTTGATAATACAGACCGTCATGAATTTTAATCGCTTGTTCCGTCGGCTTTTCGGGCGGCATTTCGGGCGTTACGCGCTGAATGATTTCAAATTCGAAAACAAGCGTTCCCTGCGGCATCCCCTTCACGCCGCGATAAGCAAGCTCTTCGGGAATCCAAACCCGCAAAACCTCGCCCGTGCGCGCAAGCGCTATCGATTGCGACATCCCCGGGATGAGTTGTTCGAGAGGGAAAACCGCCGGTTTTCCCGTTTCTTTCGTCGAATCGAACATCGCGCCGTCGGTTGTCCAACCCGTATAATGGAGCATTACCCAATCGTTTTCGCCGATCGGTTCGCCGTCTTCGCATTCTTTCAGCTTCAGGTATGCAATCCCGTTCGGCGTCTTGAGCGCGGATTCGGGGGGATTGGCAACGTTTTCGGGAGCCGGAATCATAAATTGTCCTCAATTCAATAAAAAAGTTATGCAAAAAATAAAGCCGTACATCGATACGGCTTCGCTCAATATGCGCAATAAACGCATCTTGTGATATTCGGCGCACTTTGCGCCGAATTTTGCGCGCGGGCGGCGCGTCGGGGCCGCCGCAGCTTCGCTTCGGCAAAAACCCGATCCGTCTCGAAGACGGGCGTCTCCGTCCGCAGATGAACTTACTTCGATAAAATTTCGAGAAGCTCGATTTCGAAGACGAGCGTGCCCGCCGGCGCGCCCGGACGTCCTTTATAGGCGTGTTCTTCGGGGATCCAGACGATGCGCTTTTCGCCGGGCACCATGAGCTGAACGGCTTCGGTCCAGCCCGCAATCACTTGATCGAGTCCGATTTCGATCGGCACGCCGCGGGCAACCGACGAATCGAACATCTCTCCGTTGGTCAGCCACCCCGAATAATGGACTTTTACCCGGCTTGTCGCCGTCGGATGCTCGGAGCCCGTGCCCGGCGTCACAATCCGCCACGAAATCCCCGATTCCGTCTTTTGCGTGTCGGGTCCGGGCGCCGCGAGATCGGCTGGAGCCTGCGGCAACGGCTTCGCGCTCAATACTTTTACTTCGAAAATGAGCGTTCCCGGGAGCTCGCTGCTGCCCGGCGCAATCCCCAATTCCTCAGGCACCCACATTTGAACGACATCGCCCACGTGAACCAAAGGCAATACTTCTTTCCATGCAGGGAACATCGTATTGACCGGCGCCGAAAGGTTTTCGCCCATTTCAAGCGAAGAATGGAACCGCGTGCCGTTCGCCTGACTCCAGCCCGCAAATTCGAGCGTCACCATATCGTTTTCGCCGATCGCCCGACCGTCCGCCGCCGGTTTCGATACCCTGTACACAATCCCCGACGCCGTCTTTATCGCATCGGCAGGCGCATCCTTCGGCGGCATATCAGGCGTGACGACATCGATAATGTCGAAATCGAAAACGAGCGTCCCGGCAGGCGCCCCCGGCGCCCCCTTGTAAGCCAAATCCTGCGGAATCCATACGCGGAGTTTTTCGCCGACCTTCGACAGAACAATCGCCTCTTTCATCCCGGGAATGAGGTTTTCCGGCGTAAAAATCGCCGCTTCGGCATGATCGGTGCTCGTATCGAACATCTTTCCGTCGGTCGTCCAACCCGTATAATGCAATTTGACGAGATCGTTCGGCAACACCGATCTGCCTTCGTCATTCGTCGTGAGCTTCTTATAGGCAAGCCCCGATTCCGTTTTAATCGCATCGGCCGGCGCGGCGGCAACATCGGCCGGCGCAGGCACGGCGCCCGCAGCCGCATCGCCTGCCGCTTTTTCGGCGCCGGCAGCGCCCTGAGCATCTTGCGCGCCGGCGGCGCCCCGATCCGCTTGCGCGCCGGCGGCGCCCTGAGCATCTTGCGCATTCTCCGCCGCCGCAACAGCCGCTCCCGGCGGATTGACCGTCGCATCGGCTGCTTTTTCCGTTTTCTTGCAGCCGGCAAAACTCAATGCCATAAGACCGGCCAAACACCACGCTAACGTCCTTTTCATGCTTTATCTCCTCGTATGGCGAAGTTTATGCAATTCGCTTCGGTACACATCGAACAAACCGCATAAATCGCTCAAAAACAAAAAATCCCCGCTTCGGACGGCAAACGCCGCTTTTTGCGGTTTATGCGAAAATCCTCAAAAATTCGGCAAATCAACTCATACTATTTTTTTGCGCCCATAGGATCAATAAAGTCAACCGCACCGAAATGCCGCCCCATAACGGCGCTTTGTTCATTAATGCCGCCCCATAACGGCGCTTTTTTCATTTGTTCCGTCAAAATCGCAAACCGACGCCTCACGCCATGGCGTGAATTTCCCACGCCGCATCCGAAATCTATGCATCATAAAATTCAAACCATCCATAATATCAAAGAATTTTATTTCTTGCGCAACGCCCGGGCATACATCTCGGCAACCTTGCGCGTCCGCATGTTCTCCTGCGCATTCGCGCCGACCATCCAAATCCAATCGTAATCGGCATCGTCTTTGAGATTTCCTATGGCGCGCACAAATAACGCACGCATCGTGTCCTTTTCAAAAAGCACGACCGCCGCTTCGCTGTGAAACTTTCGATACATCACAGGGCATTCCATGTCCCGCGGCGTCTTCTCAAACTCCGCCTTAATCCGCCCGATGTCATCTTTCGATGCCGTAAAGCGAAGCAAATCCGCCGCAAAACACTTTTGTTCGGCCGTCGCCGACGATGCGCCGAGAAACGAAAACGCAAGCCCGGCCGACGGCTTCGCCCGAAGCGATTTCAAATAAAAAAACGCATACGCCTGCAATTGCGTTCCGCAATCCCCGCGATCGCGGCACGTCTCGAGCATCCCCGTCACATCGCGCGCCGCCGTCAGATCCTTCATCTCGCAAAATGCATACAAAATCGACGTCACAACCGCGTTGTCGCCATGATCTTTGGCAAACTGCCCGCGCAAAACCGCCAGCAAATGCGCACGCGCAGGCGTCCATTCCAAACGCCCCAGCGCTATCGCGGCCTCGCTTCGCGCCGCATCCGACGCCGTCTCATCCCGCAAAACGCGAGCCAAACCGTCCGCCGCCTCGATCACCTTCGCACGGCCCGCAACATATGCCGCTCGCACGCGCACTTCGTCATCCGAATCTTCTGCAAGTTTCGCCAATTCCGCGCGAATTTCTTCGTTCTGCCACTTCTTGACGTGAAAAGAATTCGATATCGATTTCAGAACCGCCGCACGCTCCGACGCTTCTTCGCTGCGCATCGAATGAATCACCCCCCCATACGCGTGATACCAGCGCACATTGCCGCCCGTCGCATAATCCGCGCCAAACCCCAAAACCGCTATCGAAGCCGCCCAAAACACGATAAACAGCCCGTTTTTGTTCCGAATCAGCGCCTTTTCGTCTTCGATGCTGCGCGGCGCAAATCGCGAACCAAGCCGCATTTTTTCAAGCCAAGGTCCCGAAAACCACGCATCGCCGATCGTCAGCGCCGCCAAATATGCCGCGCCGATTACGGCAAAATAAAGCAAAAGAAGCAAAATCGCGCTTTCCCAAAACGACAGATTCCATCCCCGCAGCGCATGACCAATCAACCAAAACAAGGCCGCCGTCGCCGCAACGCACGCCGCGCACGCCGACCGCAAGCGCCGACGCGACTTCATCGCAAACTTAAACAGCCCAATCTCATACATATTGGGGATGAGTTCTACATGAAATCCCGACTTTTCTGCCATAAAACCTGCTCCCCGATGATTTATCTGCCGATTTTAACGCTCAATGCAGAATACCATGCAAACCGCAAACCCCGACATTCCGCGCGCTTCTTTTTTTCGTTTCGGCGGGGGGGGGGAAGTCTCCCCCTGCGCGCCTCTCTTGCCCGTTTTTTACTCGCACAAAACTCGCGCGCAACTCTAAAACGCCGAATATTTTGCATCTAAAGAGCGAGATTGATGCATATATCGCGCAAAAATGATACAAAACGCATATTTTGCAAAAAACAAACGGGCGCGACGGCGCTACCCCCTCTCCGTCCCCCAATGGCGCGCCGTGCGCGCCGCCCCCTGCGCGGGGGCGCTCAGATGCCCCTGCGGGGCATCGTCCGGTCGGTTACGCTCGGAATATCGTCACGTGTTTCAAAATTACGGGTTCGACAGGCTTATCGCGATAATCGCGCTTGACGCGCGCGATCTTCTTAATCACATCGACGCCTTCGATCACTTTCCCAAACACGGAATGACGGTTATCGAGATGCGGCGTCGGAACTTCCGTAATAAAAAATTGCGATCCGTTCGTATTCGGTCCCGCATTTGCCATCGAAAGAATGCCCGGAGCATTGTGACGCAGTTTCGGCGAAAACTCATCGCGGAATTGATACCCGGGGCCGCCCGTTCCCGTACCGCGCGGGCATCCGCACTGTATCATGAATTCGGGGATAACGCGATGAAACGTCAAACCGTCGTAAAACGGACGCGCATTCGGCTTGCCGATTTCTTCATCCATGAATTCAATTTGACCCGTCGCCAATCCGACGAAATTTTTTACCGTATTCGGAACAATATCCTCATAAAGTTCGGCGGTCATATCGCCCAGCGACGTCTCAAAACGCGCATAAAGCTTGCCGTTGCCGGGGATTGTCACATGCGAAAAATCAACCATTTCATACCTCTCTCACAAAAAGCCGCCCGATTGCGGCGCCTAACGGCGTGCTTTGCCAAAATAACTCCGCACGCTCTGCAACGCTTCTTTCTCCCATTCAATCCCCCGAAATCCCCCTTGCAATCAAGCATTATTTCTCGCCGCGCATCAAATCGATCCGATGAATAATCTTCGGAGTTTGGCTCATATTCAGCACATCGCGCGCGCCGCGCGCAAAAGTGCCTCATAAAGTTCCGAATACTCCCCGTCATGATACATTTTCAACGCCGCGCGATGGCGTTCGATTGTCGGCAAATCATTGCGTTTGGCCGGTCCGGTCAGCGCTTCGCGCGGCGTTGCCCCGGCTATCGCGCGCGCGGCCTGCGACAAAAGCGCTGCGCACGCCTCCTGCGCCGATGCGTCGTCAAATCCGCACGATTTCAGCAAATTCTCCGCCGTTTCGGCCAATACGACGGGGTAATTCGACGCAAAAACAGCCGCCGCATGATACATTCCCTTCTTGTCGGCATCGATTCGGACGGGCTTTCCGCCCAATCGCGCCGCCAGCCGGGAAATCGTTTCAAGCGCCGCTTCATCGCCGTCTATCGCGTGAATAACATTGCGATAAGTCGCGACGCACGCCGAGTCCGAAACGTCTTTCGGCGGACAGCTCATCAGCGGATGCATCGATCCGCGCCGTGCCCCGCATTGCCCCAAGACGGTGTAAGGCGTTGCGCCGCTCGTGTGAATTGCCGCCGAATGCAAAACATGCGGCGCGACTTCGGCCGCGCACGAAGCCAACGCTCGGTCGGTCACCGTTATCCACACGATATCGGCGCACGACCAATACGATTCTCTCGGAACCTCGCAAACCGAAGAAAATGCATTTACGCCGAATTCCTCGGCAAAAAATGCGCAAGCGCCGGCATCGGCGTCGATCCCCATCACGATCTCATCGCCGAAATAACGGGCTATCCGCGCTTGCGCGACCCCCATTCGTCCCAATCCGACAAATATATGCTTCATTTAAAACGCAACTCTGCAAAAAATCATGCAATAACCAAGAATTTCCGAATTTTCTTCGACTCCGTGCCGACCGTTCGCAAGGTTCCGGCACAAAAAAACCCGAAAACGCGACTGCGTCTCGGGTCTGAGGCTTAACCAAAAATCCGATCGGGCGCCGTCGGCGTCCGACCATTTTTATAGAACTATCGGCCGGTTCTTGAAACAGAAAACTCTGTCCAATACCCGAATCCGTGACCGTGTCCGACGCGAAGCACGTGTTTGGCCGACGTAACGTAATACTCGCCTTCCATTTCCTTGCCCACATCTTGGATGTTGACCTTGGCGCCGCACTTAATCTTGGCGTTGCCGACGCATTTGCCGGTTCCCGTCAAAAATTCCCCCGACCGCTGAGACAATATCGATTTGGCAAGTCTTTCGGCTTCTTCTTCGCTCGCGACCGGCTGATCGCTTATTTGAATCGTCGTGTCGATCTCATGCCCCGAAGCGGCAGCATCGCCCGCGGTCTTATTGCCGCCCATCTTGTCGCGCTCTTCGTTTGTTGCCGATGCGATAATCGCCTCGCCCGTTTTCGGATCATACGAACGAACGACGACTTTCTTCGGCATATTCATCGTCGACGTATTGAAATCCATCCGCTGGAGCAATAATCCGCCTTTTTCGCGGACATTTGTCCCGTCCCAGCGAAGAATCACATCCGCCTTGATTTCGCGCGGCGCGCGGAAAACGAGGTTTTTCTCTTCGACCTTCACTTCGTAACCGATGCGGCGGGCGCGCTCGAATAGGAAATTGAGGTTGTTTTCGTTATTTTGAACGACATAGGGATGAACGATTCCCGAATCATCGACATCGGCCTTGAGACCGCACTCCTGCGCAATCTGCGTGGCAATATCGGAATCTTTGATGTTTTCCCACGAACGGCGTTTCCGTCCTCGCGTCAATTTCGACAAGCCGTCAAAACCCGTCACGGTATACATCTTGCGCGAAAACTCCGAACGCTTCGGCTTCACGCCCGTCACAAACCCCTCTATGACTGGCGTTACTTTGCTGTCGACGAATCCCATCTCTATCTTGCATTCCATTCCCTCGAGAATTTCGATTTTGCCGTTCGATATGGAATCGTCGCTGTCGTCCAAAACGACTTTAAAAGAGCTTGCGCCGTCGGAAAGTTGCTCAACGGTCATCTCGCTGACGCGCCGCCGAAGCGGCTCGTCTGAGAAATCCGTCGTCCCTATTGTAAGCTTAAAATCAGGAGTCAAAATATTTGCCATAATTACCCTCCTTTAGGGCTGACGAATAGGAAATTCAATTAAAGCGGATAATTCTCGGGTTTTGACGGATCTTTGCCGTTGTCGACGGCATATGCCGCAGCGCCCGGCGTGTTTGCCACTTGCGAACCGTTGGCATACGTCTCGGTTACGCCGGTGTGCGTCGTCTTGCCTGCCATCGATCCCGAGGAAGACCCTTCGCCGCCCGTGCCCTCCGAATAGCCGATTTCTTCGGCTTCTTTAATCGACACGCTCACCGTTGCGCGAACGGGAACACCCATCGATGTGAACATCGTGTATTTTGCCGATGCGCTTTCGATAACGCCCACAAAATTCTTCCCGATGCCCAAAACATTGGAGTCGATCCAACAAACCTGAACCGCAGGCGGACGTTTCAGTTTCTTGTCTATCATGCAAAGCGACATGAAATCTTTGACTATACCGCGCACGTCCAATTGCTGTTCGTAGTAGTCAAAAAGCAATTCGAGGCTCATCGAAATCGCTTCGCCGGACGTAAACATCAACGCCGGACAATCCGTTCCCGCGCCTTCGTTGCCTTTGCTCCAGCCGACCGTCTTCGTAAAGCTGATTTCCTGAGGATTGTACTGCGCGGCCAACGTTTTGTTGGCGCTCTCGCCGTCGAGCACGCGAATGTAAATGTTTTTGCTGTTTACGGACTTCTTTTCCGAACTTGTTGTGTTGTTTGCGCTCATTACTCTGTTCTCCTACGTTGAAGTTCTTCGTTGAAACTATCGATTATTCGCTGGAATACGTCTTCCGCCAATGTTTGCAAATCTTCGGTCGATATCGACGGCGCATCGAGCGCATCGCTTGAGGCGCCGCTCGCATTTGCGCTTGCCGCAGGCGTCGACCCCGCGTCCGTGCCTCCGCCGCTGAAAAGCGGCGCGGCATTCTGCGTGCCGTTCAAAAGATTCGGGCTCACGTACTGCTTGTTAACAAACGGCTGCGACCCCTGAATGGGCGCCGCTCCGATGCTCGCCAAGGCTGCGCGCAATTCCCGCGCTTCCGCAATGCGGCTCGACTTCGTGTCTTTTTGACGCCACTTGGGCAACCCCTTGTTTCCGAGAGTCGCCGACGCAGGCAATGCTTCCAAAAGCACGCGAACCGTATCATCCGACGAAAACACCCCGACATCGCGTTGGCTCTTGCCCTCAACATAATCGAGCATGGCGTCGATCTTCGTCAGAATTTGGCGTTCGTTCTCGCTCGAAGCTTGCGATGCCGCCATTTCCGCGCCTTGGCGCGCATATGCCGCAAACGCATTCGACACCCAAGAGAAATCCGAAGCAACGGCGGCAGAACTGCTGACCGGCGATGTCTTTGCCATCGTCGTTTCGGCAAAACTCAAGTCGGCATCGCTTTGAGCATTCGCTTGGCGGGTCGCCCGATAAGCAATATAGGCGCGATCTTCGTCTCCCGAAACTTCGCGCGTTGCGTATTTCATGCTGCGGGCTTGTTTCTGCGCTGCTTCTGCGGCCGGCGCATTGCCCATCAGCCCCGAGAACGTCTGCGAGTTAAAACCGAAATCGCCGTGCGCGCTTTGCCGTCCGGCCCGCGCCAACGACTTCATATACGCATGGCGCAACCCCTTCAGCGTGCGGCGCTCGCCCTGACTGCCGAGCATCGAAGCATAACCCGAGAACAGCACGTTATCGGCATCGGCGAGCGACGGCGCCGCAAAGGCGGCATTTTGCACGACGGGTTTGGCGAGCATATCGACAAAACCTTGCGCGCTCATGTCGAAATTGACATTGCCCACGCGAAGCTGCATCCGATCCGAATTCGCCAAGCCGTCCGCCTGAATCTGAATAACATCAACGCCCAAACGCGCAGCTATCCCGCTCATGATCTCCGAAATTTCGGCATGCTGCGTCTGCCGCGAATGCGACGGTTTGGCTTCGCGCGAAGTTTGTCCCGAAACGAAGGCGCGTTCGCTTTCGTTCGCAGCCTGCGCGCTCTCGGAATTCGCCCCCGCTATGACCGGGACAAACTCGCGGGCTCCCGATACATTCATCGCATCGTCGCGTTTCGCAATCGCAAGCGATGCACCGCCCTGCGCCGATGCAATCCGTTCGATGTTCCGAACCGACTCCGGCATATAGCTCATGCCGACTTCGCGGCGCAGCTCATACGGTCTGAATGTCCGATTTTTATCGTTTGCGCCGAGCGAAACCTTGACGCGCTCGCCGTCGTTATCGATGCCGTATGCGACATACGTTTCGAGACGGGAGGCGCGAGTTGCGTCTTCGAGCCGTTTTTCGACCGCCCGGCCGAGCGCTTCGACGCTTTCGACATTGCCGTTGGCGACCGACGCAACATGGCGTTCTATCGCCTTTTGACCGCCGAATATCGCCGTCAAATCGCCGATGCTGTCTTGCGACGGGTAAGCTTGCGCCGCCCGGCGGATAAGCTCGGGAGAGCTCGGGACGATTTCGTCATACCCGACGGCGACATCGCCGGAGCCCGAAAAAATGCCTTTGTCGGACGCAATGAGGCTGCGGGAAACGGCTTCGCGCATAAACGCGCCGCGAGAAAGCTCCGAACGGGAAAAAATTTCATGCGAAAGCGCATTGCCCGGCAAGACCGCTTCGCGATCCGATGCGATGCCGCCGGGTTTCACCGTCAAAAGCATGCGTTCGATCCGGGCATCGTTCATCCCGGCTTCGCCGGCGACATGCCCCGAACGGTAACCGTCCCGGATGCGGCCGTACGCCGCAATCGAACGGCTCAGCGCCGAAACATATGCCGGGTTGATCTCGACATCGCCCATTTGAATCATGCGAGGCGACGCAGCCGAAGAAATTGCGCCGCTGCGAAGCTGATCGCGAAGGCGATTCGATAATTTGACGGCATTTTCGATGATTCGGGCCTGTTTGCTAACCGATTCCAACGAAGCTTCGCTTCGCGACGCAGACGCGATCGCTTGCTCAATCGCCTGAGATTCGGCATCGCTCAGATGCTCCCGAATCATTGCCTGCGCGCTTCGCAGCGATTCGGCGCTGCGAGCGCGTCCGATCGCTTCGCGCAATTGCGATTCTGCCGATGCGATCGATTTGGCATGCGCTGCGGTTTGCTCGGTCAAGATTCGGCGCGCCGACTCAACGGCGCGTTCGCGCGTCTCGGCCAATTGCTTCCGAATTTGGGCAACCGTCGCCGCTTCGCGGCTCAGATCCGCAGAAGATGCCGCATCTTTGGACTCCGATTCGGGGGCGATCAAAACGCCTTGTTCGTTCGTGAGCTCGTCATACCCAAACGAAACGGCGGCCGACGCCGCAGATTGCGCAAATTCATCGAGTTTGTCGCAAATCGTTTCGAGCGCAGAAGACGCCCGAACGATCGACATCGGATCGGATGACGTCATTTGGTGCTTTTCGGCCAACGACCGGATTGAAGACGCAAACGAACGCAATTTTGCGGGATCGGCCAATCCCGACTCGGACAGAGAAGTTTCGAACGATGCCATTTCGTCAGAAATCGCCCGAACCGACGCCTGAACGCGATCGGCAATTTTCTGCGCGATGTCGGGCGAAGCGGCGAAGCGCTTCGAATCGGCGGCAAACGACACGTTGAGTTTGCCGTCGGCCAAAGCCGCATACCGCGATGCCATCGAATTGTGCGCGTCGGATTGCGAAATATCTGCGGCGCTGCGCGTTGCGGCGGCTTTTGCAATGTCTCGCACGATATCGCGAGACACGATGCCTGCATCGCCCAACGCCGACGCGCTTTCGGCGACGTCGCGCAAAAGGATGCGGTCGACGTCGTCGGATATCCCGCCCATGCGTTCGAAGCGCTCGGACGCGCGCTGCCAGCGCATCGTCGCCGCTGTTTCGCCGCTCGTCAGAATGTATTGCGAAACGGCGTCGTTAAACGCCTGAATTTTGTTTCCGATTGCCGCAAACGACCGCGTCAGCGACGCGACATCATGCGCGCCCTGCGCCGGCGCCGAAAAACCGACGGCGCGCTCCGCGTTGAGCTTCGGGCGTTTCGCGCGCATCATCCGCGCAGACGTCTCTTCGAGTTTTGCCGCCATCAAGCTCACGTCGCGGACGATTTCTTCGCTCAGAGCGCGTTTGGCCAGCGTCCGGCAGTTGCGCCGGATGCCGGCAGCCTGCGCTTTCGCGACGGCGCCGATATTTTCGAGCGCATCGAGCGAGCGGAACATGGCGCGAACCGACGTCATGTCGCCCGCCGCGCCCTGTTCGAACCGCGCGACGGCGTCGCTCCATTGACGCGCCGCAGCCAAAACGCGTTCATCGCCGCCGCTTTGGGCGGCGCCGTTTTGGTCGGCGCCGCTTTGCGCGCCGACCTGAACAGCCTTCGCTTTGTCGGCGAGGTGCGACGCAAGCAATTGACGCGGATTCGATGCCCAAAGATCGCCGAATGATTCGGCCGCGCGCACGCGCGATTCGGCCGCCGACAGCACTTCTTTCACCGAAAGCGCAATCTGTTCGGGCGCAATCGATGCAGGATGTCCGTCTGCTTTTGCCTGTTTTTGAACTTTTGCAACCGCCCGCCGTTTCTGCTCCGATGTCATCGCGCGCAGCATGGCGGGTTTTATCCCCGCTTTGCTCAGCGCCGCGATGCGCTCGCGGACGGCCTGCGGCGTGACGTTGCCGGGCAGACGATGCTGCGCGGTTTTCGTCTGCGGGCGCGCCGCGCCGGACTGCGCGGCAATTTCCTCTTCGTCGTCGCACTCGTCAAAGAGCATGAGCAATGTTGCGTCGAGCCAATACTGCCATTCGCCCAAGTCTGTGGCGCTCGCAGGACCGTTAAGCCCGACCATGCCTTCGAATATGCGCTCGACCAATTCCGTCGTCCGCGTTCCCATGCGATCTGCCCGAGTTTTGGGGAGAACGCCGGAAATGCCGCCGAGCAATCGCCGGGCGAATGCGTCGGCACGGTCGATGACTTCAAAAGACTGTTCCGATACGCCGTCAAGCGCGTCCAACCCCAACGCCGCCAGCGTCGTTCTTCGGAACAAATTTCCCATCGTTCCGTTGTCTATGTCCAGATGTCTCTCGTTTGACATCGCTCATCTCCACTTATTGTGCCCGTTGCCGGGGGTCTCAAAATTGCGATCTTGCGCCCGCGGCGCAGCCGCGCCTGATTTTTCCCGTTGCAGGTCTCTGCCGGAGCTTTTCAAACTCCGGATTTGCGCAGAACTACTCAACCTCGAGACCTTCGTGCGCAAACTCGAGCGATTCCGTCGCAATGCCGTCTTGCATGACGCTCAGCGACGGACCGTCCCATTTGATGGGAATCGCCCGTTTTGCCGAGAACGTCTTGACGACTTCATTCTTCTCGTCGAGCATCTGTATTTTTAACGTCATGCGTTCGATTTTTCCGCCGTCGATGACGCTGCGAATCCAGTCGTACATCGACCCGTCGCAAAGCCCGCGCTTGAGCGTAATATTCGAATACGTCGCATTCCCGATGAGCTTCTTCGTGCAATGGTTCATCCCGCCGACGACCAAATCCGTCACGTTCACCGTCGCCGACAAACCGCTCACTTCTTGAAAACACCCAAGCCGCTCATCGCTGTTTCCGCATTTGACGATAACCTTAAAACCGAAAGAACCGTAAGGTACCGACGTTGATGCTGTTGCTGCCATAATTTCCTCCTGTTGTGTATCAGACGTCCCAATCCTTATCCCAATCAATCGCCCCTGTCGGCACTTGGGATTATCCGAATGAAGATATCCCTGCAATTTGCAATCCAAACGGCCATCGAATTTCGCGCCGCAAAAATCCCCCATATCTCCCGCATTCCCGCATGATTATGCCTTTTTCCGAACCCCGTGTCACCACAAAATTGGGGTAATTTATCCCCGCTGTGCCCCTCTTCGCGCGTGCTTGGGGATTTTATTCCCCCTGTATCATCCCGTTATGTG
>CAVGZQ010000057.1:0-13547 GCA_963633515.1 Bacteroidaceae bacterium | reverse complement strand
CCCAGCAAGTCGTCGTCTTTGAATTTGACGCCGGCGCGCGCGTCGCGATCGTCGTAAAGGACTTCGATGCCTGCGGCTTCGAGGTCGGCGACGATTTTTTCGGCGGTTTGGACGACTTTTTCGTTTTTCATGAGCATCGGGGCGACGATAACGTGGAACGGCGCGATAACCGTCGGGAAATTGATGCAGTTTTCGTCGTTGTATTGCTCGATGGCCGCGGCCAAAACGCGCGTGACGCCGATGCCGTAGCAGCCCATGACGCACGGATGCGCGTCGCCGTTGCCGTCGAGATAGTCGGCGCCCATGGGCTCGCTGTATTTCGTGCCCAAAAGGAAGACGTGCCCGACTTCGATGCCGCGGAAGGCTTCGAGCGGCGCGCCGCAATGCGGGCATGCGTCGCCCTCTTTGGCCAAAACGAGATCGTCGATTTTCGTCACGGCGAAATCGCGCCCGGGCTCGACGTGGATAAAGTGATGGCCGTCGCGGTTTGCGCCGCAGCACGCGTCGTGCATTTCGGCAACGCTCAAATCGGCGTAAATCGGGAATTTGATATTGCACGGACCGAGCGCGCCGGGCTTGGCGCCCATGATTTCTTCGACGGCGGCATCGGACGCCATGACGAGCGTTTCGCAATCCAAAACGTGCTGCAATTTGATTTCGTTGAGATTGTCATTGCCGCGCATCAAGATGACGACGGGATTGCCGTCGGCCAAACAGACGAGCGTTTTTATCGAGTTTTCGGGCGCGCTGCCCAAAAATTGGGAGACTTCGTCGATTGTATGCGCCGATCCCGTAAAAATTTCCTGTTTTTCGGGGGTATCGGACGACGGCGAAAACGATGTTTTGGCAATATTTCGCCTGATTTCGGCTTTTTCTTCGTTGGCGGCATAGCCGCATTCGGGGCAAGAAACGATGCGGTCTTCGCCGGTTTGAGCCAAAACTTGGAACTCGTGGGAATGCGAACCGCCGATTGCGCCGGAATCGGCCTCGACCGCGCGAAACGCCAAACCGCAGCGTTTAAAAATGCGGCAATACGCATCGTACATCGTTTTGTAGCTTTTTTCGGCGGCTTCGTACGAAACGTCGAACGAATAAGCATCTTTCATAATGAATTCGCGCCCGCGCATGAGCCCGGCTCGCGGGCGCAATTCGTCGCGGAATTTCACCTGAATTTGATACAGGTTGATCGGCATTTGTTTGTACGATCGGATAAATTGGCGCGCAACGTCGGTAATGCCCTCTTCGTGCGTGGGCGTCAGGCAATAATCCTGATTTTTGCGGTCGGCAAAACGGAGCAATTCTTTGCCGTAGCGCTCCCAACGTCCCGACTGTTTCCAAATTTCGGCCGGCTGAACCATCGGCAAAAGCAGCTCTTGCGCGCCCGAACGGTTCATTTCTTCGCGAATGATCTGAGATATCTTTTGCACGCTGCGCCATGCCAACGGCAAAAGCGTATAAATGCCGGCGGTCAGCGGATTGATATATCCTGCGCGAAGCATGAGACGGTGACTGGGCAATTCTGCATCGGCCGGCGTTTCTTTGCGCGTGGGGATGAGCATCTGCGAGTATCGCATCGATTGTATTCCTTAAACGGAGGGAAAAAGTAAACAAACGGCAACCCTTGCCGGATTGCCCCCAAAGCACACAAACAATAAATATTTATAGATATTGTTGCATTATTCTATTTAAATCATCGCGCCGCCCGAGTTCTCGGAAAAAGCGCGCGGCTTAAGCAACGGCGCGGCTTAAGCCGCGGGATAGACCAAATCTTCGGCGCGCCAGCGGGCGATTATTTTTTCGTAGCGCGCCAAACATGCGTTGGCGCATTTGACGTCGAGATTGCGATAATTCCCGCATTCGGCGGGACTGTTTCCGGGCATCGGGCCGTCATAAACCGCGCCTTGCGACACGGCTTCGCGAACGAGCGCGACAGCTTGATCGTCGTCGATTTTTGTGTTGTCGAAGAGAAAATAAAACCCCGTCTGGCAACCCATGGGGCCGAAGTAGACAACCGCATCTTTGCGGCGGCTGTTTCTCAAAAACGTTGCCAACAAATGTTCGCATGAGTGCATTTCGGAATTTGTGAGCAAATCGCCCGTGTTCGGTTTCTTAAAACGCAAGTCGTATGTCGTCACATTGCCGTCGCGCCGGCTCAAATAAAGCCCCGGCTCCAAAACATTATGATCTACGCCAAAACTCGCAATTCTCTCCATATCGCCATGCTCCGCAATTCTTTATGTTTTTGATTCTGTGCCGTTGTTTTCTTTTTCCGGCGCGGCGCGGGCGGCATTTCTTTCCGCAGGGCGTCGGCCGGGCAATGCATTAAATTCGGCACAAGCCGAATTTAACGCATTCCGTGCGTTCAAGCTTCGTCATAGCCTTCATCGTCTTCGATAAATCGGCGCACAAACTCGGCAACAACGCGATTGAGCTCAGCCATCGCATGGCCGAAATTGAAATCGTAATCGTCGTTTCCGTAAATGCAATCCGAAACCGATTTAATCGCCATGAACGGGACGCCGTTTCGGAAACAGACTTGCGCGGCGGCGCCGCCTTCCATTTCGATAAAAAGCGGATCGAACGCCGCGCCGACCCGGCGCGCGCGGTCGCCGCGTTTGGCAAACCAATCGCCCGTCGCGCCGGCGCCGCACAAAAACGGAATGCCGGCTTTTCGCAACGCGCGTTTTGCCCGTTCCAAATGCGCGACGGGGAATTCGATGCGGTTAACCGTGCTCACAAACCCGGGCGGATCGCCGCATCCGGTCGTATCGACATCGTGCTGAACAAATTTGTCGGCCAGCATAATCGTTCCGATGGGAACGTTTTGAAAGCAGCCGGCAACGCCGACATTGATGATCAAATCGGGCGCATGACGCATGATGCAAAGCTGCGCCGCCATTGCGGCGTTGACTTTTCCTATGCCGCCCGAACATGCGAGGAGATTATCGCTGATCCGATAAAAATTCACGCCGGCAACAGTCTCAAGGAACGCTGCCTGTTCATTTTCAATCAACGACGAAATTTCTTTTGGCATTGCATAAAATAACAAAATTTTCATCGGAAAATTCTTATCTCCCCGACAGTTCAGAGTCTCGGCGCCGAAGCACTCGGCGCAAAAAAAGAGCTTTGCCCCGACGGCGCTGCGTTCTATCACAACTGCCCGAAAGATAATCCATTTTTTACGCATTTTGCGAGCGAAACGCGCCGACGGGGCGGCTATTATGCGATATTTGCAGGGCTTGCGCCCAAATGGCGGCAGCCTTCGCGCTTGCGTTTATTTTCTCCCATCGGCGCGCAAAAAACTGTATCTTGCCGCGGCTCGCGCCGCGCTGCGCGGGCTGCGGCGGCAGTCTTTGCGCTTCGGCATCGGCGCGAACCGCGCGCATCATCGGTTATCGTCTTTGCGCCCGCAGCGCAGCGCGAAACGCATTTCGGCGTTTTGCGCAAATTATCGTTGTTTTCTTTCGATGTTGCGCGGAATGCAAAATGTAAACAATATTATGGTTTTTATTCAAGGAACAGCCTTATGAAATGCAAAAATCGGCTTAATCCCGAAGAACGGGACGGCAAACGCGCTTCGCGCAACAAGCAAGAAACCGCCGAGTCCGATCCGAATGCGCGCCGGCCGGACGATCGCGCGCGGCACGGCCAAAACGCAAACAACCGCCATTTTTCCGGCGACATGCGCGGTTATGAAGCGCCTTCGCGCGCGGCGCGTTATGAAGATCGCCGCGAAATGACGAAATCGTTCGTCGTCTGCGGCGTGCATCCGGTCGAAGAGTCGCTGCGAATGATCCCCCAAAACGCCCTTAAATCCGCAAAACTCTTCATTTCCCAATCGCGCGAAGCCGGCATGCTCGCGGGGATCCTCGATTTGGCGCAAGAAAAATCGGTCGAAATCGAATCGGCCGATCCCCGCGATTTGTCGAAAAAGTCGGGCGACACGCGTCATCAGGGGGTTTTGCTCGAACTGCCCGAATTTCGCTATGCCGAAATCGAAGACGTCCTCGGCCGCTTGAGCCCGCAGCCGCTCATCGTCGTGCTCGATCAAATCCAAGATCCCCATAATTTGGGCGCAATCATCCGTTCGGCAGCGGCATTCGGCGCCGATGCGGTCGTCATCCCCCGCGACCGGGCCGCGCAAATGACGGCGGCAAGCATCAAAACGTCTGCCGGACAGGCGTACCGCATTCCGATTTGCCGCGTTTCAAACATTGCGCAAACGCTGCGCGAACTTAAAGATCGCGATTTTCGGATCGTCGGCGCCGATATCGCCGGCACGCCGGCGCAAAATCTCTCCTTTCGCAGCGCAACGGCGCTCGTCATGGGAAGCGAAGCGTCGGGAATGCGGCGGCTGACGCGGACGCTGTGCGACGAAACCGTCAGAATTGCCCAAAATCCCGACGTCGAATCGCTCAATGTAAGCGTTGCCGCCGCCATTCTCATGTATGCGGCTTCGCAGCAACGCACATTGGATTGGCTCACATAACCGCCCGACGATATTGCGTCGCCGGGATTCAAACGAAACCTGACGGCGTGCCTTATTTGAAATCGGCACTCCGAACGGCCGACGATTCAAACGGCAGCCGCCGGCGCGCCTTATCGGCGATCAAACAACGCGCCGAACGAAGGCGGTTCGGCCGATTCAAACGAAAGCCGGCGGCGCGTTATCGGATGATCAAACACAATGCTTTTTGCGTGCAGACCCAAACGTCCAAGAGCATCGCTCGCCGCGCCGTATTTCAAATCGCCGGCAACGGGGCAGCCGACCGACGCCATGTGAACGCGGATTTGATTCGTCCGCCCCGTTTCCAAATTGCACAAAACAAGCGAATGCGATTTATTTTCGTTTAAAACGCAATAATGCGTGATTGCCCTTTCGCCCAATTCGGGATTATCGCAAGAATGCACAATTTTATGCGCATCTTCGTATAAATAGGTATCGATCGTGCCGCTCCGGGCAGGCAAATGCCCCTCAACGACGGCAACGTACGCGCGCTCGCAGATGGATTCATTCCAATGCGCAACGAGCCGATTTTGCGCTTCTCGCGTTTTGGCAAATATCATGACGCCCGACGTATCGCGATCGAGACGATGCACGACGTATATCCGCTTCTCGGGATTGCGGCTTTTGATATATCTGTCCAAAATCGATGCCGCATTATCGACGCCGCCGCCCGTCGAATCGACCGAATGCAGCCCCGACGATTTGTCGGCGGCGATGATATCGTTATCTTCGTACAGAATGCGCAACATCGGATGATGCAATCCATAGCGAATTTGCCGCGCCGACAGAACGAAAACCGTATCCCCGCGCGTGAGCCGAAAATCGAAATGCGTTTCGGTTTGCATCGCGCCTCGCAGCGTGTCGGCCGCGCGCAAACTGCCCTTTTCGATGCCGATGCAGCCATGCTTGAGCAAACTTTTTATCGATGATGCCGATTGCGGATAAAGCTTTTCTTTCAAAAAATCCAAGAGCGATGCGCTCGCTTCGACATCAATCGTCCGGACAACCGATTTCTGCGTTAAATCTGCAATGGATCGCTTTGAATTCGACGGTTTTATGCTTGCATCGCATAAAATGCGTTTCCCAGACAGCTGCTTTTCATTGCAGCGACCCGCCGATCGGTCCGGTTCTTCGCCCGGATTGCCGCGCCGGCCGTGTGATATTCGCGATTGGAAGCGACGATGCGATCCGATTTCATCGGGACTGCGGCGCGGATCGCTGCGATGCGCCGCGTCTGACATTCCGCGTTCGGCACCCTTCGCCGCCCGGGCGCCGGCGCATCGTTTGCGCGACGCACGCTTGTTTCCTTCGCCGATCGGCGGCGTCTGTTTCCCTCGCATCACAAAATATCGTCCAACAGGCGTTCGACCGAATAAAGCCCGGGTTTTTGCGCCGCCAGCCAGGCGGCAATTTTTACGGCGCCGCGCGCAAAGATATCGCGATTTTCCGCCGCATGCCGAATTTCGAATTGCTCATGTTCGCCGAACCACATGATTCGGTGTTCTCCGGCGACGGTTCCGCCGCGAATCGACGAAATGCCGATTTCGTCGCTTGGGCGCGGTTCCCGGCGCGCCGTCCGATCGAAGACAAACGATGCATCGCCCGAAACGGCGCTTCGCGCGCGATTGATTGCCGCCGCAAGCGTTTTTGCCGTCCCCGACGGCGCATCGATTTTGTTTCGGTGATGCGTTTCGGCGATTTCGCAGTCCCATTGCGCCAACACGGCCGCAGCCTGCGCCGCCAATCGCTGCATCAGCGCAATGCCGAGCGAGGTATTCGACGCGATCAAAACGGGCTGCGATGCGCCCAAAGCCTCGATTTCGGACAGCGCGCCGTCGCTTATGCCCGTCGTCGCGACGAGCCACGCCGCCCGGCGCCGCCGCATGAGATCTGCCGCCTGCCGCGACGCGTCGGGCGACGAAAAATCGACCAAAATATCGAATTCCGGCGCCGCCGCCAAATCCGAAATCATCGCCGGCATCGACGCCGCATCGCCGTCGGCATCGGCGCTTCGGCAATCGATGCGCGCAACGAGTTCAAATTGCGGCGACGATGCAAACATTTCCGACACGATCCGTCCCATCCGCCCGGCGGCGCCCAAAACGGCAACGCGAATCAAACCGTCTTTCATGCTTCGATCCCTTCAAGCCAATCGCGATAAGGCGCGCAAAGCGCCTCGATTTGCGATGCATCGGGCGCGCACAGCGGCAGACGCAGCTGCGGACCGAATCCGAGCTTTGTTTGGCTCAGCATCGCCTTGAGCGGTATGGGCGACGTATCGGAGAAAAGCGCCCGAAACAGCCCGAATGACGTTTCGTGAAGCTTGCGCGCCGATCCGATGCGGCCGCTGCGCGCCATTTCGATGATATCGTGCATGATTTTCGGCGCAATGTCGGCGACGACGCTGATCGCGCCGACGCCGCCCAACGCAACAAACGGCAGCGCCGTGCCGTCGTCGCCCGAAAACATCAAAAACGACTCCGACACGCGCCGATGAACTTCGGTCGCAAAAAGCATATCGCCGGTCGCATCTTTCACGCCGACAATATTATCGATCAAAGCGATGCGCGCAACCGTCTCGGGCAAGCACTTGCACCCCGTCCGCCCGGGCACGATATACGCGATGATCGGCAAATCGACGCAGGCCGCAACGGCCGCAAAATGGCGATGCAAACCTTCTTGATTCGGTTTGTTGTAGTACGGCGTCACGACGAGCAGTCCGTCGGCGCCGGCCGACTGCGCCATTTTGGCGTTCTCTTCCGTCGTGCGCGTATCGTTCGTGCCGACGCCCGCAATCACGGGCACGCGCCCCGCAACAACGTCCGATACGGCTTCGATCACGGCGCGCTTTTCGTCCGATGTCAGCGTCGCAGCCTCTCCCGTCGTCCCGCATGCCACGATGCCGTCGATGCCGTTTCGGCACAAAAATGATACATGCCGGCGCAAAGCGCCGAAGTCGACCGAAAAATCGTCGCAAAACGGCGTGGGAATCGCAGCCCACGCCCCGTGCCATGCGCTATAATCCGTCATAATTCTCCCTCTTTCTCCATGACCGAATTCTCGATGACGCGCCGCCCGAAACAGCTCGGTCTCGGGCAATCGCGGTTAACGCGTCTCCGTCACCGAACAAACGCCGAAACAATGCGCCACGCGCGAAAGGCTCTCCGACGTCACCGATCCGCGCACCGCCGCAGGCGATATCGGCTCGATATTTTCCATCCCCGCCGTCTCCAAAATGCGCGCAATATGCGTCATCGACTCCGACTCTGCCACGCGAACCGTTACCGTTCGCTTTTCATCGGCGCCGGCCGATCGCATCCATTGCAAAAGCGAAACGCTCACACCATCCTGCAAACGCGTCGGCATCATCGCTCTCCCTCTCCTTCGGCAATCGTTTTACGCGCGCCGCCGCAAACGACGCAATGCGTTATTATAGGGATATTCCGCCGACGGATCAATCATTCCGGAACAGACTTCGAAAAACTTGCCGATTTGCTGCATCTTATTCGGCTTTTTTCGCCGCCTTTGGCTCTGCCATGCGGCGGCGGCTGCGGCTTTTGCCCTGCGGGCAATGCGCCTCCGCTTTTTTTTCGCCGCCTTTGGCTCTGCCATGCGGCGGCGGCTGCGGCTTTTGCCCTGCGGGCAATGCGCCTCCGCTTTTTTTTCGCCGCCTTTGGCTCTGCCATGCGGCGGCGGCTGCGGCTTTTGCCCTGCGGGCAATGCGCCTCCGCTTTTTTTTCGCCGCCTTTGGCTCTGCCATGCGGCGGCGGCTGCGGCTTTTGCCCTGCGGGCAATGCGCCTCCGCTTTTTTTTCGCCGCCTTTGGCTCTGCCATGCGGCGGCGGCTGCGGCTTTTGCCCTGCGGGCAATGCGCCTTCGCTTTTTTTTCGCCGCCTTTGGCTATGCCATGCGGCGGCTGCGGCTTTTGCCCTGCGGGCAATACGCCTTCGCAGACCGAGCTATGATGCTTCGCGCATACGCTCGGTCATTTTTCGGCATTCGAATTTCCGCATTCTGTTTCCGCTTTGCGATAGTTTGCCGTATAATGGAGAAGACAAGTTTTTTACCTTGCAATTAAAAAATAGTCCTGTTTTCGGCAATTGCGCGATCCGTTCGCCTTTTCCGGACAAACGCTCAGACAAATAAGGATTTTGCCATGAAAAAGAACGCTATTTTTCTCGTCACGCCGCTCATCGTTTTTGCCGCGTGCGCGCAAGGCTGCGGCGATTCGGCGCAAACAGACAAAATCTTCCCCAAAAACACTTGCTTCGAGGCAAACACGCTCACCGTATACAAATCGGCCGACGTTTCGTACGAACTGCCCTGCAAATACGGCTGCGTCGATGCCGGCGCTGCCGCCGACGACTATTGCAATACGGCATGCCCCGACGAAGAAGGAGAACTCAAATGCGACGAAGAAAACGCCAAAAAACTCCTCGTTTGCAAAAATGGCTTTTGGGTAAACAAAAGCGACTGCAAATTCGGCTGCAGCGACAACGCATGCAATGCGCGCCCGGACGATTGGTGCGATAACCCGGGCGAACTCAAATGCGAAAACGATGCATTGCTCGCTTGCTCCTCCGAAAACAAATCGATCAGAACTGCGTGCGCAAAATGTTTAAACGTCAATAATGACCCGGTGTGCATCAAAGACAGAGATTGCCTCGATATAAACAAAAACGGCATTTACGACGTTTTCGATTTGGGATTTGAATTTGAATCCGCCGACGGCGTTTTCCTGAACGGAGCGTTCAACGCAATTTCATGCGAAAGCAACGCGCAATGCGAGGGATATCGGCAAATATGTTTGTTCGGCAAATCGTGCGCAAGAGAATGCAAATCGGATTACAATTGCATCGAAGGTTATAAATGCACGAAAGCCGGCATTTGCCGAAAACCAGGCGGCAAAGACGGCGCCGACAGCAATGGAAACGGAATCCTCGACATCGACGAACCCGAATTCGACGGCACGGACTTTGCCGGAAAAACTTGTCAGGAGCACGCCGATTGCAACTCAGATCAAACATGCCTCCATAACGGAAAATGCGCTTCCGAATGCACCGGCGACAATTCGTGCATCGACGGGTACAAATGCCGCGCAAGCGGTTTGTGCAGCGCAGACGGTTTCGCGTTTTCTTTTCCCGTCGCCAAAGGCGCAAAAATTTTGCTTCCGTCATGGCAATATAAAAATTGCGATTTCAAAATCGATTGGGGCGACGGAACCGGCGAAAAACAATACACCGATTGTCCGACCGAGCTTACGCACGAATATGATAAAGATTTCGAAAGCGTGACGGTGACGATCGACGGCAGCCTCGACGGATTTGCATTCCTTGACGAAAGCGAAAAAAATGGTTGGCATCATGAATTTCTTTCAAAACGCTGCCCCCAAAATTTGACCGTCGAATCGTTCGGAAACATCGGCTTGGGAATCGGAGCATTCTTTAATTGCCAAAATCTCCGAATTGCTGCCAAAGATATTCCCAAACCGGAAAAGCACATTGATATGACTTGGTTCTTTGCGTTGGCTTCATTCGCCGACTGCTCAAACGCCGATTGCTCCGTCGGCAGATGGGATCTCTCGCATGCTGCAAACTTGAGCGGCATGTTCAACGGCGCAGCGAATATCTATCAGGATATCTCAAACTGGGACGTTTCAAATGTCGCAAACATGAGCAACATGTTCGCCGAATCATCTGATTTCAACCGGGATATCTCAAACTGGGACGTTTCAAACGTCGCAAACATGAGCGGCATGTTCCGCAGCGCGACATCATTCAATCAAGATATATCAAATTGGAATGTATCAAATGCCGAAGACATGAGTTACATGTTCGATAATGCTCAAACATTCAATCAGAGTCTCTCAAACTGGAACGTTTTCAATGTCAAAAACATGTCCGGAATGTTCAGATTTGCAACATCATTTAATCAAGACATTTCATCTTGGAATGTTTCAAACGTCATAAACATGTCCGGGATGTTCAAAAGTGCGACATCATTCAACCAAGATATATCAAATTGGGATGTTTCAAAGGTCACAGACATGAGCTACATGTTCAATGATGCTCAAACATTCAATCAGAGTCTCTCAAATTGGAACGTTTACAATGTCAAAAACATGAACGCCATGTTCAAAAGCGCAACATCATTCAACCAAAATATATCAAATTGGGATGTTTCAAAGGTCACAGACATGAGTTACATGTTCGATAATGCTCAAACATTCAATCAGAGTCTCTCAAATTGGAACGTTTCCAATGTCAAAAACATGTCCGGAATGTTCAGGTTTGCGATATCATTTAATCAAAGCCTCTTCTATTGGCAGGTTTCAAACGTCACAAACATGAGCGCCATGTTCCGCGGAGCGGCAGCGTTCAACCAGTATATTTCAGCATGGAATGTTTCGAATGTTACAAATATGAACGAGATGTTTATGGATGCTGCGTCATTTAATAAACTGCTCAGCAACTGGAATGTTTCGAAAGTCAAATCTATGTCCCAAATGTTTTACGGCGCAATAAAATTCAATCAAGATATCTCGGGATGGAAACTTAGTTCAATACCCTACGCAGTAAATGTTAAAGACATGTTTTCAAACTCCGGCATCAGCCAAACGATATGGTGCAAGATAATTGCAAACACAACATTTAAACAATATATCAAAGACATCTGGCCGGGTTGCGCGCATAAATGCGATTAGCCCAATTTCTGCGGCATGCCCGGTTATTATAAAACCGCCGGGACGCGAAGCATAACAGCGCCGAAGATCGGCAAACCCGGGCGTGCCGGACGCCGGCACGCCCCCGCCGCGAAGCCGTATTTGCGCCGCAAGGCGCAAACAGGCGAAGCCGACGCCGTATTGAGCAGCGCCCCGAAGGGGCAAGCGAAAAAGGCGGCGCAAATGCGCAAGCCGTATTTGCGCCGCAAGGCGCAAACAGGCGAAGCCGCCTGCCGCATTTGCGCAAGCAAAAAGGCAGGCCGCAAGGCGCATTGCCCCAATGGGGCAACAGCCTGCGCATAAAAAAACGGCATCAATTCAGATTAATCGCCTTAAGGTCGAGACCGATCGGATAACCGTATGAACTAATCCCTTTGGATCCGTAGCCGTACAGCCCGATGGGCTCGCTTGCGACGACGCGGTGAATGCCGGGATCGACTTTTTCGTACCCGACGACGATATCGGTTGTGCCGATTGCCGTGTATCCGGTCATCGTCAAAAGGTCGCCGTCCAAGCGGACGTCTGCCGTTTTGGGGGCTATAATCGTGATGTAATTGACGTTGTAGGATCCGGGCACGCTGAATGCGTAGTCTTTTCGGTATTGCTGCGACGGCACAGCGAGTATAAATGAGGGATCGCCGTCGGTCGATCCGGCGTATGCTTTGCTGGGCATGAACTGACCGACGCTTATCGGTTGATTTGCCTGAATTTCGAAACTGTCGCGCGCTTCGAACTGTTTGAATTCGCCGGCATTGAGGGTGAACGTTGCGGGCGAAACGACGGCAGGAGATACGGTGACCGACGTGTTGTCTTTTTGCGCCAAGATGCGATAGAAATCGCCCGACGTGCCGTCGGTATAGGCGCGGGCGGCGTAGTAATGATTGCCCCACGATTGGAGCGGGAAGAGCTGCTCTTCGAGGTGGTCGCGGCAGCAGCCGGCGTTTGCGGGAACATAGCTTGCGCGCGATCCGCCGAAGACGGCGACGTTTTTCGATGCCGAAACGATCGTGCCCGTCTGTTCGGCATGCTTCGGCGGGGTATTGAGCGTCAAAACGTCGAAACGGCTGAGCGTGAACACGCGCGTTTCGCCCGCTTCCATCGCGGCGATTTCGGGACCCGAATAAGCCGCATGGCCGTTTGTCCCGTATGCGCCCGATTTGACGATGGGCGCCGTCGTTTTTACCGTCACTTCGGTTGTGCCCGGTTCGGTCGCCGCGACCGTGAAATAACTCGTATGCCCGGCGCCTTGTTCCCCGCCCGTTTGCGATTCGTACGTCATGACGATGTACTCTTTGCCAAGCGAAAGCGCCGGAATGAGAAGCGATGCGTCGTTGGAATTGGTCGATGCCGCAGCCCACGAATTGAATTGATATGCCGTAATCGGGTGATCGGCGCGAATGCGGTAGCCCGTCGGCATTTGACTCGTGCTGATGCACATGTTCGCGCCGTCTTTGTTGAGCTGCAAGACATGCACGCCTTTGGGCGCAATCGAAATCGTATGCAGCGGCGCGGACGATGCATTATCCGCCGACGTTTTGCCGAAAACATATACGGTTGCCGTCTTTGCATCGCTCGGATTGCTCATGACGACCGTATGATTGTCGCTGTAAAGATTATAGAGGTAGACCGACCAATACTCGCAGCCTATGTACGATTTGTCGCCCGCTTCCAAGTCGCACGCCGAACGGCAGACGGTATCGGCGACGCCGTCGCAATCGTTGTCGAGACCGTTTAAATTCCCTGCCAAATCGCAAGACACGAGCGTGGGATATGTGCCGCCCTCGCAGGGACCCCAAAACGCGCCCGAAGCGTCGCACGTCTGCGATCCGTCTTTGCAAATGCCCTTGTTGCGCGTTTCTTCGCTGCCGCGCCAGCAGGCGCGCTTTTGTCCGGGCACGCACGAACACGCCGACTGCGACTCGCAGCCGTTGTCGGCGTTTCCGTCGCAATCGTAGCGCCCTGCGCTGCATCGGCATGCGCCCTCTGCGCAAGATTCTCCTTCCAAGCACGATTTGCCGCATTCGCCGCAGTTGCCGCTGTCTGTTTGCAAATCGGCGCATGCATCGCCGCAGCGCGCCGTGCCGGCGCAATCGGCTTTGCACAGCCCGTCGATGCAAACCTCGCCGCTCTTGCACTTCGTCGTGCACGATCCGCAGTGCGTCGGATCGGTTACGAAATCGACGCAGCGGCCGAAACAGAGCTTCTCGGTCGTCGCGCATGCGGCGGCCGGATCATCGATGCACTTTCCCGAACGGCATATTTTATTTTCGCCGCATGCGATGCTGCAATCGCCGCAATTGGCGGCGTCGCTGTATATATT
>CAVGZQ010000056.1:0-13602 GCA_963633515.1 Bacteroidaceae bacterium | reverse complement strand
CGCGGCGGATGAGCCTCGGAACGTCGCCGGTCAGATCGATAATCGTCGACGGTTGGGGCGCGATGATGCCGCAATCGATGATGGCATCGAGAAACGGCAGACGGCGGGCGATTTCGTCGGGATCGCTGAAATCGGCGTTTTCGGGCGACGGAACCGACGTCGTGACGATGGGGTTTTGAAGCCGTTCGGCGAGCATCCGCGTGACGGGATGGTCGGGGACGCGAATGCCGACGGTTGCCGATTTGCTCATCATGAGGCGGGGAACTTCGCGGGCGGCCGGGAGGATTATCGTGTAGGCGCCGGGCAAAATGCGCTTCATGAGACGGTATGCGATGTTGGAAACGACGGCAAAACGGGCGATGTTTTTGAGATCGGGGCAAATGAACGACAGCGGATGTTTGCGGTTTTTGCCCTTCATTTCGTAGACGCGTTCGACGGATTTTTTGTTCATCATGTCGCAGCCCAAGCCGTAAAACGTATCGGTTGGGCAGACGACGAGCCCGCCGGACTCGATGATTCGGGCGGCGCGATCGATTTGGCGCGCATTGGGCCAACGTTCGTCGACGGAAATTTGCAACATGATTAAAGCTCCGCATTCGGCGTTTTCGCCGAAATATCGTCTGTCCGGCGGCCGGATCCGATGTCAATCGCCGCCGTCGGAAACGTCGGCAGGATGATCGGCGAACTGAATGAGCGGTTCGTCGGGATTCTTCTTATAAAATACGAGGATATGCCCGATTTGCTGAACGCAGGCGCTTTTCGTCGCTTCGGTCAGGGCGATGGCAACATCTTCGATGGCATCGCCGCACGTATTGACGATTTTGACTTTGACGAGTTCGTGGTCGTAAAGCGCCGTATTGAGCTGTTCGATGAGTTGGGGCGTGACGCCGCCGTGCCCGACCTGAACGATGGGTTTGAGACTATGCGCCAAACCGCGCAGCTGCCGGCGCTGCCGGCCGCGCAAATCGGGACTGAGACGTTGTATGAGACCGGGTTGCATGAGAACCGCCTTTTGAGAGTCGGGACAAATTCATCGGACGCGGGCGGAATAATCGCCCGAAACGCCGTCAAATCGGCGCTTCATACGTCAAACGGACGGGCGCGATCAAGTTTTTATCGATTTTTGGCGCGCATTCGGCCGCCGGCGCGTTTTTTTTGCGTTTTTTTCCGTTTTGCGCCGATATGAGCGCATATCGGGCGCAATCGGGTATGGAAAAAACGGCGCGCATCCATTATAATGCCGAAGCCGTTGTTTTTTCATCGTTTTTGAAGCGGGAGGAAGGTATATGAATCGTGCGAAGATTGGATATTATGCATTGATGTGCGTTGCCTCGGCGGTTATCGGCGGGTGCAACGACGACGGCGGCGCGGCGCCGAGCCCCGCAAACCCCGAGGTTTGCGATGTTAAGCTCACGCCGTGCCTGATAGGCTACAGCTGCGTCGGCGGCGCATGCCTGAAAAATGCCGAAATCGGCGAAACATGCGGCGACGGCTTTTATTGTCTCGATAACGGCACATGCGACGGCGGCATATGCAAAGCCGCCAAAAAAGAAGACGAAAATCCGAATTCCGGGAAAATCGGGTCGCAATGCACGACCGACACGCAATGCAAAGAAGGCACGTGTCTGAATCGCGCATGCACGATTACGGCGGGACAGGACGAAGCGTGCAGCGACAGCCTGCCGTGCGCGTCGCAATACACATGCAGCGATCCGGGCAAAACATGCCTGAAAACCGTCGGCATCGGCGAAGCGTGCGGCGAAACGGTCCTTTGCCGCATCGGCCAATGCGTCGGCGAAACGTGCACGATCATGAGCGAAGCCGATTTGCTTAAGACGACCGACACCGACGGCGACACGATCCCCGATTATTGGGATCGCTGCGACAAAGATACCGACAGCGACACGGTTCCCGATTGCCAAGATCCGGACAGCGACGGCGATACGATCCCCGATGCGATCGAAGCCGGAACGGGGCGTGAACTCGACGAAGAGCCGTACGACGCCGACGGCGACGGCCGATACGATTTTCTTTCGGCCGACAGCGACGGCAACGGCATCCCCGACGCAATCGAAGGCATCTGCGAAACCGAAAAAGACGAAGACGGCAACGTGCTCAAAGACGAAGACGGCATGCCGGTTGCGAAAGAAACGTGCAAGCCGTTCGTTCTCGACGGAAAAATCGTCCGAAACCTCGACAATATCCCGCTTTCCGACACCGACGGCGACACGCTCCCCGATTTTCAATCGCTCGACAACGACGGCGACGGACATGTCGATGCAAACGAAATCAGCGGCTACTATCGGTCGGCCGGCGGCGTAAATATCCCCGGCCGCATGTGCGGCAGCGAACCGTGCGCGGCCGGCACGCCCGAAGCCCCTTGGGACAGCGACGGCGACACGATCCCCGACTATAACGATCCCGACAGCGACGGCGACACGATCCCCGATTGGAACGAATTGATTTACGATACCGACGGCGACGGCATTCTCGATATCTACGATCTCGACAGCGACGGCGACACGATCCCCGATTCGGTCGAAAAGGATTGGGTCTACGTATCGCCCGAAGGTCAGACGACGCGCTGCGTCGTTTCGGCCGACTGCGACGGCGACGGTTTGCTCGATTCGCTCGAATACGCCATTGCATGCGATCCAAACATTTACCCGGGCGCCGCCGAAAAACCGATTTTTTCGCCCGATTCCGACAACGACGGCTATTCCGACGCCGCCGAATATGCGGCGGCCGTTTATGCCATCGATTTCAACCAAACCGATGCATGCCTCAAAGACGGCAATTGCTATACCGTCATCGACCCGAATTCGGCCGATCCGAAAAACCCGGGTCTTTTGAAGATCTCAACCCCCGAACAGCTTTTGTGCGACGAATTCTACGGCGTCGAAGACGTTTTCGACTTCTATTTCGAATTGCCCAAAGGCGGAACCGAACAAAATAAAGTGCTCTCGTTCCTTCCGTCGGTTTCCCGGCTCGACCTCGTCATCAATCTCGACGTCACCGGTTCGATGGAAAACGAAATCAACAATATCAAAGCCAGATTGAGCGACACGATTATCCCGAAAACGAAACAGCGCGTGTCTGACTCTGCCTTCGGCATCAGCGCCTTTGCCGATTTCCCGGTCAATTTGTATGCGCACAAAGACAATAAAACCCAAACAGCGGTTCGCTACGGCTATCCCGTTGCGTATTCCACGTATCAGGCCGACGAACCTTGGAAAATGCTTTCGTCCGTAACGACGAATCAAAGCGATCTGACGCAAGCCGTCCAAACGTACGCGCTGACCGACGGCGCCGACTTCCCCGAATCGGGCTACGAGTCGCTTTGGCAAATCGCCGGCGCCGACACGGCAACCGCCGAAACCGCAACGCAATACGCCCAAATGGGCATCAAAGACACCCGTTACGGCGACGGCAATATCGCCGGCTGGAAAACGATTGCGCCGGCAACGCCCGCGGAGGGACGCTGGGGCGGCGCGCAATTCCGGACGGGATCGCTGCCCGTCGTCGTTCACGTCACCGACGCGCCGTCGCACAACTCGACGCTGGCGCCGGGGTTCTCGTCAGACGGTGTCACGTTGCTTTCCTACGTCTACAACGCAACATACATCAAAAACGCCCATTCCGACGCCGACGTTCATCAATTGTATAAAGACAAAGGCGCGCGGCTCATTTCCGTCTACCGCCGCAGCACCGAAGATGCCAAACGAAACGCCGACGGCGAAAACATCAAAGCCGGCGCGCAGCACCCGGTTTTGCTCAATTCGTCGGTCGAAACGAACGCCGTCGTTCCCGTTTGCGCCTTCAAAGAAGGCAACGCTTGGAAATGCGGCGAAAACAAATGTTGCACCGTCGCAACGGCTGAACAGAGCGTCGATCCCGACCAAAACAATCAATGCGCCCTGAGCTACGGCATCCTAGACGGCAATACGCTGTCCGATACGCTCGTCGACGGCATCGACGCGCTCGTCAAATACGGCACGAACGACGTTGCCGCGCGCATTATCGGGGCGCCCATCGCCGGCACGGACAAAACGACGGCATGCTTCATCAAACGCGTCGAAGCCAAACAATACGTGGCGCCGCCGCAAGAGCCCGAAAAATCGTGCAACCCCGTCGCCGAAGCGAAAAAATTTAACGACGAAAATGGCATTGCTCCGAGCTACTTTAACGGCTTTACGAACTTTGCCGCCGGCACGTCGAGTTCCGAAAAGCAAGGCGCGCGGCTCGATTTCACCGTCGTCACGCAAAACGACGGCTGCGTCGATCCGATTTCAACGTCGCAAACATTCTCGGCGCAAATCGAGCTCTACAACCCGACAACGCAACTCACCCTCGGCAAACGCGAAGTGTATATCATCGTGCCGGGCGAAACCAAATCGTTCGTCGTCAACTGACAAAACGCGCCATCGCGCGCGGTTTCGGTTCGCCGGCGGCTTGTGCCCGAAGGAGTCTGCCGCGCCCCGCAGGGGCACGGCAGACATGCTCGGCTATTTCGCTGCGCTCAATACGCCGAGCGTTGCGCCGCTATTTCGCTGCGCTCAATACGCGCCGCCAAAGCGCCTATGCGCCGCCGCCGAAGCGGACGAACGCATACGGCGCTTTTTTTTATTTTTTATGCGGATCATCAAACCATGAACAATCTCGGAATCCTTCAGTCTCTGCCCAATGCGCCGCGCAATCCCGTTCGCACCGATTCCTTTTCGAAATTCCAAGCGATATGCGGATACATCGAACGGGAAGATTATTTGGCGGCGCACGCCGCCTGCCATGCGACGATGAACGGCATTGAGCGGACGACGGCAGTTCATGCCGACATGACGTCGGCGGAATCGATTTTCGGCGCATTGTCGCGCATTTTGGCCGACGAAACCGCCGCCGGCATCATTCGCGCGCTCGTCATTCCCGGATTGACCGATTTCGCGCTTCAGACCGCCATTTGCGATCGATGCCGCGAAGCGGCGTCGCAGCGTCCTTTCGATATCTTTTTCGATCCGCCCGAAGCGGCCGGACTTTCCGAAATCCTATCGCATCAAAAGACGTTGCCGCGCTTTGCGTCGCTTTGTATGCCCTATGTTGCGACGGTTACGCCCGGGCGTCGCAGCGCCGATCTTTTGCCGCCTTCTTGCCTCATTGCGCCGCTCGCGCTTTCGGCGGCGACGCACTTGCGCGGCGTTCACGACATGCCCGGACTGAGCCGCGACGATGCCGCGACGCTTGCCCGATGCGGCGTCCGCGTCATGATGCCCAAAACAGCCGATCGGCGGCGCGTTTTGGCTCTGTTTTATGCCGATCAATCCGATGCGCCCGCAAGCACGGCCAAAACGCAGCCGCGCGGCAATATCGTTCGCAGCGATGACGCCGCCCAAGCGATATCGGACGAAGAAATCCGATTCGAAGCCGAACTTGCGCAAACGCTTCAAATGCAATGCGCAGAATGCCTTCGCGCCCATCCGGCCAACAACCGCGATTTATGGGCCGCGCTTTCGCGCGCGGCGACGTCGGCGCTGATGCATGCCAAATCGCGCGGCCAAATTACGGGCTATCGCGTGCGCTGCGACGAAGAAACCGCCTCGCGGGGGAATCCCGATTGCCCTGCCGTCGAAATCGTCATTCAATACCCCAAACGCGTGCGCAGCGTGACACTCAACATCGGATCCGATCCGCGCCGATAGCGCCGATGCCGGCTAAAATGGCGTCTTTCCGAGGCAAAAGCGCGGGCGGCAAACCGGCGGCCGCCGCTTCTTTTGCGACGCCCAAAGCCCCAAGCAATGCCCCGAGCAAAACGAAGTTTGCGCTTTTCGGATCGCCGGCATCGCAAGCGCATTGCATCGCATGAATGCCGCACAATGCCGCGCCCATTTTTTCGAATGAAATGCCGGATACGCGGTCGGCATCGAAAAAAATCGCGCCGTCCGGTTTTACTTTCGCATAAAATTTTTCAAACGCCGGTTCATTCATCGCGATGAGAATATCGGGAGCATCGACGACGGGCGAAGCGATCGGATCGCGCGCCATGCGGACAAAACAATTGGCGGCGCCGCCGCGCATTTCCGGACCGTAAGACGGCATCCACGCCGTTTCGAGCCCCGACGAAAGGGCAATCTGCGCCAACGCGCGCCCGAGCGTCAGAATGCCCTGCCCGCCGAATCCGGCGCAACAGACCGAAAGACCGCGCCCGATGCGCAAAAGCGGAGGGATCGACAGTTTTTCGGGCTTTGCTATCGCTTCGATCGCATGATGCGCGGTTTCGGGGCAATAGGGCGTCGGTTTTCGCCGGGCCGAAACCCAATCGCGGCGCGATATGTCGCGGAATATGCCCGTCGGAAACGTTTGCGTCATCGTTTGCGCGACGCGTTCGCGGGCTTGGACGGGGGAACAATGCCAATTCGAAGGGCACGGCGATAAGATTTCGACAAAACTGTATCCGATTTCTTCGATTTGGTTGGAGATCGCTTTGCGAATAATCTTCCGAGCTTCAGTCAATTGACGGACTGTTCCTATTGCAACTCGCGCGATAAACGCAGGACCTTCGAGCTGATTCAGCAATTCGCAAATTTTAATCGGAGCGCCGTGTTCGGCGAAATTGCGGCCGTCGGGCGTCGTTGCCGTTTTTTGCCCGATCCAGGACGTCGGCGCCAATTGGCCGCCGGTCATGGCAAAATTGGCATTATTGACAAAAAGCACGGTAATATTTTCGCCGCGATTGGCGGCATGAAGCGCTTCCGAAAGCCCGATCGACGCCAAATCGCCGTCGCCTTGCGACACGATGACCGCCGCATCGGGGCGCATTCGCTTTATCGCCGCCGCGACGGCAGAGGCGCGACCGTGAGCCGCCAACACATGCGAGACCGACATGTAGGAATCGGTGAGACCGCCGCAGCCGACCGGAGAAACCCAAACCGTTTTATGGGCAATGCCCAGGGCGCAAATCGCTTCGTCGGCAAATTTCAGGATGTTGCCGTGACCGCATCCGGGGCAAAAATGCGTTTGTTCGGGCGTTTGCGCCTTTCGGTAAACGTCTGAAAAAGTCGTTTCAGGGTTGGAGCGCATCGCTGAACTTGACGGAAATGGCTTTGCAAAGCGCAAGTTTATCGGTGCCGGCCAAATCGCTTTCGCACACGCCGACCAATTGCATGACGGCGGCATCGTATTCGACCATCGTCTGATTGAATGCGTCGACGTCGCCTTGGCGATTAAGCGCAAGCGCGGCGGCGCGGGCTTTTTTGAAGAAAGCGCGGGCGGTTTGCGCCGGCAGCAGATAGCGGTCGTAGAGCGCAAGAAGCGCGTCGCCGTTCGATGCGGCTTTGAGCTTGTCTTTGCACGCGGTTTCGTGGCTGTCGGCAGCTTTGAAGAACATTTCGCCGGTTCTTGCGAGTATTTTGACGCCTTCGTAGAGATCGGTCAGATAAGCTTCTTCGCCGTTTGCGTTTTCGAAGAGTTTGGTCAGGCGGGCAGATTCTTCTTGAGCGGCGTCGATTTCGCTTTCGAGCGCGTCGCACGGGTCGACGGCATCGTAGCTTTGGGCTGCCGCCGCCGACGGAATCAAAAACAACAATAAGGCAAGGATGCGATTTTTCATCGAAGCGTAACTCTTAAAAATGCATATAATTCAAAAAAAGTTTGGGCGTATGCCGCCTGCCGGCATAGCCCAAACGGCGCGGCGTATTTGCCGTCAGGCAAAAAGCCGCGCAAAGCGGCGCGTATTGAGCCGCGCAAAGCGGCGATATAGCGCCGCCGGCGCGCGTATCGCCCCGCAGGGGAGATAGCACCGCCGCAACGAAAATTACAAATACAAAGACGATTCGACTATCCCCATGATGCCGAACAATTTGAGATACCCCGATTTTGGGGCAAACCGCGCCGCGTGAAGCCACAGATTTTTGAGCGCCGGTTCGGGGTCGCCGGCCCCCGGATCGTCGGCGGCAATGGCGCGCAGAACATCGGCGACAGACCGAAGGCGCGAACAAAATTCGTCCCAATTGAGCGAAACTGCGCTGACTTCGTTTCGTATTGCGATTCTGTCTTGATAATTCGCATCGGCGCGTTTGAGCCAAGAAAAATCGACGCCGTCTTCGAGCAGCGTTTGCTGCAATGTGCGCGCGCAAATTTCTTTTGGGGGGATGCGTCCGGCGCAGGCATCGGGGTCGATTTCGAGCGATTCGATGTCGAGCGCCGCGTCGAAAATTCGGGCCAAGATTCGGGCATGATGCGTCGGCGCGAATCTCGGCATGTCGGCGGCAGCGGCAGCATAGGCTGCGACGGTTTCGAATGAGGTCGGACATGTTTCGCGGAAAATTCGCGAAGCAACCGAAAACCATGCATATGATTCGGCAATTTGCGCCAAAGTATCTTCGTCGGGGGCGGCTTTCGAAAGGCATCGCGCCGGAACCGCCTGCGCGAGCGCTTCGGAGAGCTGTTTGCCGACGCGCAGATTTGCGGCATTTTGCGCAAAGATATCGGCCTGCATCGAATAAATCCCGAGTTCGAGATCATGGATGGCGTCTTTTGTCCGCCCTTTGAGGCGTCGGGCGATTCCGTCGATGTCGAAGAAAAAGGCGGTTGCAAAGGGGATGCTTTCGCCGATGGGATCGAACGCGTCGGCAGCGGCGAAATCGTTTATCAGAGCGCCGCACGGAATTCCGACAATCGACGCCAGGCGGCGGACGGTTCGGAATAAAATATTGTCGCCGAGGGAAAAGATTGCAGAAAGTTTGTCGATGACGCCGTCGGAGAGCGCTTCCTGAACTTGCTGCAACATCGTGACGCCGGGTTGTTCGAGACAGAGGCAATAGGGGGCATCGATGCCTTGGGCGCGCAAATCGGGGATGAGTTTGCGCTCGCACAGTTCGCGATAATCGGGCAGCGCGGCGATGAGAACGCGTCCGTTGGGCCAAATTTGCCGGATAAACGCTTCGAGGCAATCGGCAACGCCGGCCTGAAACACAACCGTTGCGCGTGTTTGCGGCTGAAATCGGGCGAACAAAAAATCGGAAATTCGCATGACTACCTCACGGAAATAAAGCGCGTTTTCGGATTGGCTGCGCCGCGGGATTTGCATGCTGCGGCAGACGGCGCGGGCATTCGGCGCAGCGCAGACGCCGACTCGATCCGACGTCGGACGGCGATTATACCATAACGCAAGAAAGGCGCGGTTTGAATCGTCAAACGGCCGGTTTTACGGGTTAAGGAACTTGTTCCATTCGAAGGGGAAAACGGGGGCGGCGGCGTTCGGCCGCGTGAGCCAAACCTGACCGAACGTAAAAGGGTCGGCCCATCGCCATTGACTCGTTTGGGAAGTTTCGAAATCGCCGTTTGGCCGGATATCGTGCTGTATCAGACTCATGCCCAGCCCCTGCGGACCGGCGATTTTTTGCATCGAGCGGTCGGGAAAAAAGCCGGCAGGTATTTGCATATCGACGCGGTATCCGCGGTGCGTCGGTTTGATTTGCGCCGCAGGCATGGCGCGCCAATATTCGCGGATCGGGTGAATGGGGGCAATGCAGCCTTGCGCCGTGACGGCAAATGCATAGATATCGGCATCGATTTCGTGCCGATACGGCGATTGATGATAAGATTTTTCGTAATCGGCTTGCCACGTTTGCGGGGCGTTTCGATCGATTTGGAGCGCCGGCGCCAAATCGATCCAAACTTCGACGTGATCGGCCGTCTGAAGCGCGAGCGCGCCGTTGCAAAGCGGAAGCGTTTGCGGGGCGGCATCGGCCGAAGCATTCCCGTCGGCAGGATCATCGGACGGACGGCTGCGATCGGAATAATCTTTTGCAGATCGCTCGTTTTCGCGCGTTTTATTCGGCAGATCGGCGTTCATTTCCGATATATCGTCATCGGCGCAATCGACGGAGATATAAAGCGCGTCGCCGTTCCAATGCATGCGGTATTGCATCGGTTCGGATTTTGTTCCGAACTGCGCGGCGCGCAGCTCCGGATTGGGCGGCAAATCCGTTTCTGCGCAGGGCGCAAAATACATTTCGTATTGCGCGGACTCGGCGCGCGCCGGAAGAAACGAGCCCTCGGGGATATGCGTATATGTCCGGGCGGCGCGCATGGCTGCAAAATCGAATTTCGCGGTTTGCGCGGCATGCGCCAAGGGCTCTCGGGTCGTGATTTCGTAGGCGCGCACGCGCGGCTGCCAAAGCGCGTCGAAGAGGATGTCGTGACATTCGCGAAACTGCCACGACGCGATGCGCCAATCTTCGCAAAACGCGACGCCGGCGCCGGCGTCGGATTCCTGCGCGGCGCGCATGTAATCGGTCACGGTTGATGCAATGTTTTGCCGGTGTTCGAAGCGCAGGATCGGGGTCATGTCGGCGCCGAACGCATAAACGGCGATGCTTTGGCTTTTTGCGCCGCGCCGATCGGATTGCGCCAAAACGACGGCTTCGAAAACGCCGTCGCCGTTGACATCGCAGAAAACGTAGCTCAGGATCGTTTGTTTGCGTTCGGCGGCTTTTTTAATGACGTTCCACGCGGCTTGAACAAACCATTTGTCGATCGACGCAAGTCTTTTGAGGTCGGAAAGGGCAAGACGGACGCGGTATTGCGCGGCGCCGGGCGCTTGCGCCGAGTCGGGCGCGCGATGTTTTGCGCCGCGATCGGATCGAACGGCATTCGCCGATTTTTGATCCTTTTGCTTGGCCGAAGCTGCGGCAATCGGCATCGTTTGATGCCGTTCGGCGCGCACGCCCATTTGCTCGGGAGCAAACGCGGCGCGCTCGGCATCGGCCGGATTTGTCGGAATTCCGAAATCGTCTTGCGCCGCCGGAGTCAATGCCGATGAAGGCGACGGCGCAAACAAAAAAATCCCCAATGCTGCAACCGTTTCCACTCGTATTCTGCGCATGCCTGTCATCGTCTTACGCCTTTTGCACAAAAGCCAAGCCGTTATTCTAAATCAATGCGGCGCGATGTCGAATTTTTGGGGCAATGCGCGGCATCGCTCGGATCTCCCCCCCCAAATAAAACGCGATTCGGGCGCAAAAAAAGCCGTCCGGAACGGACGGCTCAACCGAAATCAAACATCATGCGGCGAAGCCGGACGAAACGGTTAATTGTCGGCTTGTTCGGGGGCTGCGCCGTCGAGAGAGATGCATTGTTCGATGCTCGAAGCGACGGCTTCGAGTTCGACGGCATGCCGGCGCGCTTTTTGGGCATCTTCGCGCGCGGCCTGCGCGCGGGATTCGGCGCAATCGGCATGCGCCTGCGCGGCGGCGGCGTCGCCGTCGGATGCGGCGCTGTCGGCAATCGCCCGCGCCGAAATCGCTTCTTTGTCGGCGATTTGCGCCGCAAGTTCGGCGCGGATGGCAGCTTGCGCAGCTTTTGCCGCCGCCTCGGCCGCTTCTCGTTTTTGGACGTTGTGCAAAAACTTCAGCTCGACTTCTTCGCGCGTTCTGAACCCCTCGCCCAAAACTTCGTGAACGTTTTCGACGATGAGGAATGCATTGGGATCGAGTTCGCGGATGCGCGGCGCAAGTTCGCGCGCGTCGCGCGGAGAAACGACGGTCATAAGCACGTTTTTGTCTTTTTTGGTATACATGCCGCGCGCATAAAACGAAGTGACGCCGCGATCGAGACGTTGCATGATGTAGTCGGATATTTCGTCGACTTTTGTGCTGAAAATAATGATTTTCTTCGCATAATCGAAGCCATACACGACGCGATCGATAAGCCAGCTCGACAGATAAAGGGAGATCAACGCATAAAATGCAAGCGCAACGGCGGGCGCTTCGGAGTCGCCTTTTTGATAGAGCACGAGCGTTGCGAAAGCGATGACGAAGAAATCGACGGCCATCATCGATATGCCCGGAGAAATGCCGAATCGTTTCTTGAGAATGGCGCAGACGATTTCGGTCCCGGCCGTCGTGCCTTTGAATTTGAAGACGAGCCCCAATCCTATTCCGATGAAAATGCTCCCGATGAAAATGAAAAAGAAAAAGTCGGTTTTGAGCAAGAATTGGATGGTTTCCGTTTCCTGAAGCCGAAGCCATCGCACCCCCGGGACATCGCCTCGGAGCAAATCGATGAAGAAAGCATTGCTGAAGAAGCCGTAGAATGTGCGAACGCCGAAGGCGCCGCCCAATTCGGCGATTCCCCAAATGAAGAGGGGAATATTGAGAATGATGATGAGCTGCCCGACGGTCAGATAGCTGCAAATGAAATTAATCGTCATCGAAATGCCGGTGACGCCGCCGGGGACGACATCCGATTCGATATTGAACAGAGCAAGCCCGACGGCGGCGATAAAGCTGCCGAGCGTTATCATGAGATAGTCGAAGATGACTTGGATCTTTTTTGACGAAAGCACTTTAGACCTCCGATTAAAAGTTGAGCGTGATGCGTTCCATTTGGCGCCGGCGGAATGAACGGCGGCGCAGCGTAAGAAAATAATATTTAGCTATTTACAAAAACAGCCGAATAAAGTTCAATTTCGCGGCAAATAAAAACGCACGATTGCGAATATCCTTCGCGCGTGATATCCGAAAAGCGGGGACAATCGGCAGTTTTTTCGGAAAAGCCGCCGAAGATTTTTCTATCTATAGGGGAACGGCGGGGAGTTGCGACAAAAAAATGCACAAATCGCCCGAAAATCCGCGTTTCGGAATCCTGCGCATTTTTTGGGCATAATTTTTGGATTTAACGCCGGAAGAAGCTGAACGATGCGCTTGATTCCCATAAAACGGATAAAAATCGGTTTTCGGAAAACCGCTCGCCCGGACGACAAATCAAATAAGGGTAACAATATGAAAAGCTGCATAAAATTCATTTTCGCATCATGTCTTTTTGGCATGATAACGCCGCCGTCATATGCGCAAGACGCGGCAAACGCGGCGCAAGACGCAGCGGAATCGGCAAAAACGCAGAAATCCTATGCATCGATATCGGGACTGATCGCCGATGCGCTGCAAGCCGGAAGCGCAAAGAAGGGCGTTGTTTCCGCCGATGCGCGTTCTTATGTCGATGCGGTTCAGGCGTATTACGACGCGGCGAAGACGTATTCGGCCGTGTTTGAGCAAAGTTTTGAAACGGCCGACGGCGTGAAAAAGGCGTCGTCGGGGGTTGTTTGGTTTAAAAAACCGGGTCTGATGCGCTGGGATTACGAAAAGCCCGAAGCGCGATTTTTAATCAGCGACGGCGCCTATTTTTGGTCGTGGGAGCCGGTTTACCGTCAATTTTGCAAACAGACGCTTTCATCATCGCAGCTGCCCACGGCGCTGACGTTTTTGGCGGGATCGGGGCGGATCGAAGACGATTTTTCGATCCGATTGGGCAAGAAGGACGGCGATCGCGTTGAGTTATTGCTGACGCCGACGACGCCGTCGCTGGCGTACGAGAGCATTCGTTTTGACATACTCATGCCGACGGCGAAAGTTTACCGCGTGACGATTTACGACGCGATGGGGAACATGAATGCGATCCTGTTCAAGACGCCGGAAATCAACGCGCCGTTGGACGATTCGTCGTTTAAATTTGCGCCGCCCGCAGATGCGAAACAAATTTGCGATTAGCCCGAACGGCTTCGCAGCGAGGTTCGGGGGGGGGGGGACGATGTCCCCCCGAAAGAAAGAAAAA
>CAVGZQ010000055.1:0-13662 GCA_963633515.1 Bacteroidaceae bacterium | reverse complement strand
GAACGAACCGCCCGCCCGGTCACTGTTCGCTTGCAACGCCGCACGTTATGGAGTATGACTGCGCGCATAGGTCATATCGCGGTTTTCTGCGGTTGTTTGCGGCCCGATCCCGAAAGGAATGCACGATGACAAAGCAAGATCCCAAAGTCGATTTGAAATCGGACAAAAGAAAACAGAGCGTTTATTTCCCCGTCGACATGCTCGACGAAATCCAGCGCGAAGCCCTGCGCCAAGACCGCACCGTTTCGTGGATCGTGCAGCGCGCATGGAAAATCGCCCGCGACGAAATCCTGCAATACCCGTCCATCAACGACCCGTCATGCGACGAAACCTCCGGCGTCATGACCGAAGCAAACGAAAAAGACGTCTGATTTGCGCATGCTTTTCTGCATATGGATGCTCTCTTTGCGCGCCCCTATGTTTGCGGCATCGGAGGAATAGGAACGAGCGGTCCGGCCATTTTGCTCAGCCAATCGGGATGTTGCGTCGCCGGATCGGACCTTCGCCAAAGCGAATTGACTTTGGCATTGCAAAAAATCGGCATTTCCGTCGCCGTCGGCGATTTCGATTCGTGCCCCGGCGAAATCGGCAAAGTCAGACGTGCATCGTGTCTCATCGTCCCGGCGGCTTTCCCCGAAGACCATCGCGCCGTCCGTATCGCGCAAGATCTCGGCATCCCCGTCTTGACGCGCACAAAAGCGCTCGCGTGCATCGCCCGGGCCGGCAGACTCGGCGCGACGTTATGCTTGGGCACGCTCGCGCGCGCCCAATGCGCGCGGCGAATCGCGGCGCTCTCCCCCGACGGCGTCGGGTTCTGCTGCGGCGCAGCTTTGCGCGGACCAAATCCCGGACTTCATGCAAAACTTGGACAACGCCTCGTCTGCGACATCGACGAACGCGACGGATTTCGGGACCCGGGCTTATTGAACCGGTTTTGCCCGCAAAATATCGTCATCTCCGATTTCGCTTCGCCGAGCTTCGGATACTATGCGAAATGTCCGGGGGCAAACGATCCGGCGCTTCGCGATCTCGTCGCTGCCGCTGAAAACGCGCTTTGCGAAGTTCCCGCCAATCCGCATTCCTGCGAAAAAATCGGAAATCCGAGAATAAACGGAAAAAAAATTCTGATATTCCCGATATACAGCGGCGAATCCGCCGATTATATCCGATTTGCATGCAAAATATTCGACAGCAACAAAGCAGGCGAATCCGCGCGATATTCCGATAATTTCGGGTTATCGCAAGGCGGTTCGGCTGCGCACGGAAATGCCGAATTTCTTGCGGCGGCTCCGAATTCCGCCTGCTCCGATCCTGGCCGCCGCAGCGATGAATGCGCCGCAACAAACATCCGGCCGCGCCCTTGCCGCGAAGAATCGTTCGCGTTTCGGGTCGCGGCGCGCAACGGCAAATTCATCCTTTCTCCCGATCCCGCCGCCGGCGCCAATCGGCGCATCCCCGCTGCTCTCCGAAATCCCGCCCCTTTTTCGGGCTCGCAAGCCGATCTCGCGGCTTGCGTTGCCGCCAATCTCTTCGCCGATCTGCGGCGCCGTCTCGACGGCGAAACAACAGAAAATTCAAATTCAGAAAGCAATGCAGAACATTGCGCGGAAATATCCGCGCCGGCTGCCGAAAACCCAAGTTTTGCCGAAAATCTCGCACTTAATTCGGATGCCGATAATATCGCATTCGTCGGATACTTCGAAACGATCGCGAACCCGTCTCTGCCCCGATGCCGCATCTTTTATGATATCCGCATGCACCCCGTCAGCGTCGCGCAATCGCTCGCTTCGGTCCATGCCCTCTGTCCGGGCGATCCGGTCATAATCTTCATCCGACCTTTTATTTCCACTTTAAAATTCTATACTGCGCAGACGTGGGCAAACGCGCTCAACCCGGCACAATCCGTCTTCATCCTCACGCCGCCCTACGAAGGATGCCTCGACGGCGATTGCCGCAGCTTCGCCGAACGTCTTCGGGCGCTCGGGCTGCGCGCGCAATGCCGAAATTCCGCCGCCGTCCCGCCGCTTTTCAAAGGCGCGATTCTCGCTGTCGGCGCGCCCGACGTCCGCGCCCTGTTCGAATCTTGCAACGCTTCTTCCGTCTCTGATGATTTAAGGAGTCTTTCATGACACGCAAACTTGCTCTGCTCTGCATCCTTGCTGCGCTCGCGGCAACTTCGTGCAGCAAACCGTCTCAAAATGCCGAAACTGCGGCAAACGCCGCAAATGCCGAAGTTTCCGATAACGCCGGAGAAATCGCCGTGACCGATAATTGCAACGCAAAAACCGGAACCGACATTCAGCCTTCGCAGTGGGCCGACGCGTCCAACGCCCTGGCCCTCGAAGTCCTGAAATCTCAAAAAGGAAACGCCATCGCATCGGTTTTCGGCGCGCAGCGCGCCCTGGGCATGGTCCTCGACGGCGCCTGCGGCGCAACCGCCGACGAAATGAGAAACGCGCTTGCGCTCCCGGATGCCGATAATCTCAGCGCCGCCGGAAAAGAAATCGAAAAATCTTTGCGCGATGTTCACGACGGTCTCACGGGCGAAACCGACGGAAACGGAAACCCCGTCAATGCCGATTCCCCCGTCACGATCGAAATCGACAACAAAGTTTGGGTCGAAAAAACGTACAAAATTCGCGACGCATACAAAGACTCCATCAAAAATTTCTACGACGCATCGTTCGAAGCCGCCGATTTCGCGCACAATCACGAAGCCGCGCGAAAGGATATCAACACCGCCATCGCCGACGCGACGCGCGGACGGATTCAAAACATCCTACCCCCCGGCGCACTCGATCCCTCGGCGCGCCTCGTCCTCACGAACGCCGTCTATTTCAAAGCCCCTTGGGCCGAGCAATTCAAACCCCGACGCACCGTCAAAGCCGATTTCATGACCGCCGACGGTCCCGTTCAAGTCGACATGATGCGAAACACCGAATCTTTCGGCTTCTATCAAGACGACGCCGTCCAAATCGTTGCCCTCGGCTTTTACGGCTGCGCCTGCGACTTCGTCGTTTTCCTGCCCAAACTTGCCGAAGGCCAAAATCCGCTCGGCGCCCTCTCCGATTTCGAAAACGCCCTCGACGCCGCCAAGCTGCGGACGCTTCTCGGAAACATCGCTTCTGCACGCCTCGAGCTGAGCATCCCAAAATTCCGAATCGAAGCAAGCGCAAACCTCAAAAAACTCCTCTCCTCCCGCGGCATGATCAAAGCATTCGGACGCGATGCCGACTTTTCCGCCATTTCGGGCACCAAAGACCTCTTCATCTCCGACATCTTCCACAAAGCGTTCATCGAAATCGACGAAGCCGGCGCCGAAGCCGCAGCCGCAACCGCCGCCGTCATGCTCATGAAAGCCGCTCTGCGCGCCGATCCCCCCGTCAAAATCTCCGTCGACCGACCGTTTATGTTCGCCATCGTCGACAGAAATTCTTCGACTGCTCTGTTTATGGGCAGAAAAATCGACTTCAAGTAACCTTATTTGAATTTCATTTGGCTTCGCTTTTTGCCGCCCTGCGGCAAATATGCTTCGCCGGGGGGCTATCGGCGCAAATGCCGATACGCCCCCCTCGGCGCCTTTCGGCTAATGCCGATGCGGCGCCGTTTTTTGTTTCGCTTTTTGCCGCCCGAGGCGGCAAATGCGCTTCGCCCGGCGGGGCTATCGGCGCAAATGCCGATACGACCCGCTTTATGCCGGCCGAATCCCCGCGCAGTCCCCAGGCTTGCGTCCGACGAACCGCCGCAAATTCGGAGCGAAAAAAAATGAAAAATCTCAAAAATGTGATAATGAAAGCGCCGTTTTTGGGATAAGGAGGCCCAATGCATGTCTGATGAAATCAAGCCGACTGCAAATATCGAGCAGGTAAACATAGAAGAAGAGCTCAAAACGAGCTATTTGGCCTATTCCGTGAGCGTTATCGTCGGACGCGCCCTGCCCGATGTCCGCGACGGTCTCAAGCCCGTTCACAGACGCATCCTCTACGCCATGAGCAAAATCGGATGCGACAAAACGACCAAAAAATCCGCCCGCATCGTCGGCGACGTCATCGGCAAGTACCATCCGCACGGCGACAGCGCCGCCTACGACGCGCTCGTCCGGTTGGCGCAGCCTTTCAACATGCGCTATTGCCTCGTCGACGGACAGGGAAACTTCGGCAGCGAAGACGGCGACCCCCCCGCGCACATGCGTTATACCGAGGCAAAACTCGCAAGAAACAGCGCCAGCGTCTTGTGCGACCTCGACAAAGAAACCGTCGATTTCATTCCCAATTTCGACGGCGAAGAAGTCGAACCGACCGTCTTGGCCACGCGCATTCCGCTGCTTTTGGTCAACGGATCGAGCGGCATCGCCGTCGGCATGGCCACGAGCATACCCCCGCACAATCTTAACGAAGTCTGCGACGGCATGATTCACCTCATGAAAAACCCCGACGCAACGACGCGCGACCTCATGCAATTCGTAAAAGGTCCCGATTTCCCGACCGTCAACACGATCTACGGACGGCGCGGCATTTACGACGCCTACAACACGGGACGCGGAAAAGTTCAGGTCCGCGCGCGCGTGACCGAAGAAAAATACAACGGACACCCCGCGCTCATCATCCGAGAAGTTCCCTACCAAGTCAACAAAGCCGTCATGGTCGGCAAAATCAAAGAAGTCGCCAAGAATAAAATGATCGAAGGCATCACGAACGTCCTCGATTTGTCGGGCCGCGGCGAAATCAAAATTATCATCGAACTGCGAAAAGACGTTCCCCCGCAGGTCGTCCTCAATCAGCTCTACAAACTTACCCCCCTCCAGTCGACCTTCGGCATCATCATGCTCGCCGTCGTCAACAACCGCCCCATCGTTCTCACGCTCAAAGAAACGATGAACTATTTCATCGATTTCCGCCGCGATGTCGTCGTGCGCCGAACGATGTATTTGCTGCGCCGCGCAAAAGAACGCGCCCATATCTTGGAAGGTTACAAAATCGCGCTCGATAACATCGATCGCGTCATCGAAATCATCCGCGCAAGCCAAGACACCGCCCAAGCGCGTTCGCAACTCATCGCCGAATTCGGACTCACCGAAGCGCAAGCTCAAGCCATTCTCGAGCTCCGTCTGCAACGGCTCACCGGATTGGAACGCGGCAAAATATTAGACGAATTAACATCTTTGCTCAATGCAATCCGAGAATACGAAGCAACGCTCAAATCAAAAACAAAAATCGACGATATCATCATTGACGAATTCGAAGACGTCAAAAAACTCTACGGCGATCCCCGTCTCACCGAAATCGTCGACGGCGAAATCGAAATCGAAGACGAAGACCTCATCGCCGAAGAATATTGCATGGTCGTCCGAACGCGTCAGAATTACATCAAACGCATGCCGCTGAGCGAATACCAGGCACAAAAACGCGGCGGGCAAGGAAAAATCGGCATGGGAACAAAAGACGACGACTATGTGCGCGATATGTTCGTCGCTTCAAGCCACCGGCGCATTCTCATTTTCACGTCGCTCGGACGCGTCTTCCTCATCAAAGTCTACGAACTCCCGCAAGGAAACAGAACGACAAAAGGCCGTCCCATCATCAATATGCTCCCCAAACTCGAGCCCGGCGAATCCGTCGAGACCATTCTCCCGCTCCCCCAAGGCGATCCGCGCGGGTACATTCTCATGGCAACGCAAAACGGGATCATCAAAAAAACCGAATGCGCCGCTTTCAAAAATGTGCGCAAAAACGGTCTCAAAGCCATTCAATTCCGCGAAGGCGATCGCCTCATCGATGCCGCGCTCACAGAAGCCGGCGACTCGGTCATGCTCGTGTCGGAAAACGGCTTTTCGGTTCGTTTCGATCCCGATAAATTGCGCGCGCAAGGGCGCGTTTCGATGGGCGTTCGCGGCATTAAGCTGCGCGGCGGCGATCGCGTCGCTTCGATGGAAATCATACGCGATCCCCAAAGTCTCTTGCTCGCCGTAACCGAAAACGGTTACGGAAAACGCACGCCGGTCGCCGATTATCCCGTCAAAGGACGCGGCGGGTTGGGAATTCGCGCCATAAGCACTTCCGAACGAAACGGAAAACTCGTCGCCGCCCGAATCGTCGCCGACGACGAACATCTCCTCATTGCGACCGACGGCGGAAAAATCATACGCACGCGCATCAGCGAAATACGCATCTCCGGACGCGCCACCGCAGGCGTCAAACTCATGAATACCGCCGAAGGCGAACACGTCGTCGCCATCGCCGCATGCAGCGAGTCAAACGACGATGACGTCGAATTGACCGCCATTCCCGCCGACGACACGCCCGACGAAATCAACGAGGATCCCGACGAAATTATCGAAGATCCCGACGAACTCGACGATGAAAACGACGATATCGACGAAGATTCCGACGATATCGGCGATATCGGCGACAGCGATGATGCCGGCGAAAATGCGGACAATCCTCAAAACGATGAATAATATTCATACAAATGCCCCATAATCGCCTTATTCTTTCAATCCCATTTTTAATCGCGGCGGCGCTCTGCGCCTGCGCATCTCCCGATGCCGAGACGCGCAATCGCGCGCCGCTCCGGTTCGATCTCCATCCAACCGAAGAAAATTCAAACAGCGATCAAAATAATAATGCCGCTGCCGTTTCCGCTCCGATTGCCGAAGAAAATTCAAACAGCGATCCCGACTCCGAACCCGATGCTCCCCCCGAAAATCATGCCGACGCGGCATCAAAACGCGGCAATCCGAATTGCCGAAGCTTGTGCGCGCTCGGAAAGATCCGCATCGAAGATCCGACGCGGATTGCTTCCTATGCCCCCGAACAGCTGGGAATCGTTGCGTTGTGCGGCGACGCCGCGCTTAATCCGCAATGCATCGATGACGCTTTGCGCGACGGCGCCGTTGTCTTGCCGTCGAATGCAGGCAACGTTCTGTTGCTCTATCCGACGCGGCTGGAAGCTTTTTTGGACGCCCAAAGCGCGCGCATCGATACGCCCGCAATGGAAGGCCGTTGGTCCGAATCCCTCAATCGCGTCATTCCGGGCGTCGGAGGCCGGCGCGTTTCGCGCGAAAAAACTTTCGATAATCTCAAAAACGCCCTCTTAAACGGCAGCGATTCTTTCGAACTTGCCATCGACGATCTGCCCGCTGCTTCGAGCAATCCCGACGCTTTCGCCGGCTTCGCGCCGACGCATCGGATCGGATCCTTCGCAACGAAATTCAATCGGTCGAAAAACCGAACCCACAACGTCAAATTGGCCGCAAGCGCCGTCGACGGTCTGTTTCTCATGCCCGACGCCGAGTTTTCTTACAATGATTGGGTCGGCGAACGAAGCGAAGCGCGCGGTTTCCGCGAAGCCCCCGTCATCGAACAGGGACAGCTCGTCGAAGGACTCGGCGGCGGCGCGTGCCAAGTCTCGTCGACCATTCACGCCGCCGCCCTGTTGGCCGGACTCGCCGTTGCCGAACGATACAATCATTCGCTCCCTTCAAGCTACATTCCCATGGGAATGGACGCCGTCGTCAGCTATCCCATGCTCGACTTGAGAATTAAAAATAATTTCGATCGCCCCGTCGTTCTGCGCGTTTCCATCGAAGATACGACGTTAACCGCGAAGTTTTATTCCGATTTTGAACGCGATTCGAAAGTTTATTTTCGCCACGAAACAGCCGCCGAAATTCCCTATAAAGAAATCATAACCGTCGATCCGACACTCCCCCCGCAGACCGTCAAAATCACAAAACGCGGAAAACCCGGATACCGCATTCTGCGAAGCAGAATCACGCTCAAAGACGGAAAAGAATATTTCGAAAAACTCAGCGACGATACGTATCAGCCCCAAACCCAGCGCGTGTCCGTCGCACAAGATGCCGTTTATCCGCCGCCCGACGATCAAAATCTGACAAACGGCTGACGCAAACGCAATTATCGGTTTGCCGGCGCGCCCGATTGAGTTTAACATGTTGCGCCGGCGCTTTTCACAGCGGATGGATTTATTCGAGTCAAATGCCTTGCTTTTGTTTCGCCATAACTTTGCCGCCTTTTTATTTGCACGAGGATAACGCATGATACCTGCCCCTGCGACAACTTCGCGATGGATTGCACCAAGTCTTTTATCGGCTGATTTCGGACATTTGGCCGATGAAGTCAGGCGTCTCGAAGAGGCAAAAGCCGACTGGCTGCACTTCGACGTCATGGACGGCGTTTTTGTGCCCAATATTTCGGTCGGCATTCCCGTCCTTCAGAGCTTGCGAAAACTCACTGCGCTCCCAATCGACGTCCACCTCATGATCGTCAATCCCGACGACATGCTTTCGGCGTTTGCAAAAGCAGGCGCCGATACGCTCACGGTTCAGGCCGAGGCGTGCACGCACCTGCATCGGACGCTCCAAAGTATACGAAATCTCGGATGCCGCGCAGGCGTCGCGCTCAATCCGCATACCCCGATCGACGTCCTCGATTACATCATCGATCGCATCGATTTTGTCCTCATCATGACCGTAAACCCGGGCTTCGGCGGACAATCTTACATCGATGCATGCACGCAAAAAATTGCCGACGTTCGGCGCCGATTCCCCGATCTCCCCATCGAAGCCGACGGCGGCATCAAAGACGATACCATCGCCCGCGCCGCCCGCGCAGGCGCCAATATCTTCGTTTCGGGCTCCGGCATTTTCTCGCAAGACGATTACGCAAAAGCGGTCGCCAATCTCCGTTCATATGCTTCTTGACGAAACAAAAACCGCAATATAGTACAATTATCGTTATTGCGGGCATGCGACGGCACTCGCATGCATTTCCGCCGTGATTTGAACAATCCGGATTTCCGTTGCGCAAATCGAAATATAAGGTTTGTATCGTGGCATTTGATAAAGAAAAAATCTTATCTGTCGCTCAAAAATTCGTCGATAAAGGTCAGCACGAAAAGGCGCTTCGCGAATATCAAAAAATTCTCGAAGCCGAACCTAACGACCAACGCGTGCTGCTCAACGTCGCATCTTGCTGCGAACGTCTGGGCAAACCCGACGATGCCGCCGATGCTTACGTCAAGATTTACGAAATCTATCGCAATCAGGGCACTTATCAAAAAGCGCTTGCCATCATAAAACAGGCGCAAAAATGTAAGCCCGACTCCGACGATATTGCCATGGATATGGCCGAGATTTACAGTGCCCTCGGACTTCCGCACGAAGCGGTCAACCAACTCGAAAAATGCCTCGAACACGCGGAGAAAAACAATAATCGCCGTACCTATGCCCGCATTCTCCAAACGATGGTCCGCGTCGACGGCGAAAATATTCAGACCCGGATTCGATACGCAAACATGCTCCGCCAAGACGGCGACACAGAAGGCGCCGCCAAGCAATATGTTTTGGCTTTGGCGCAACTCTTGAGCAAAGAAAAATTCATCGACTACATCCAAACCGCCCGCGAATACCTCAAACTCGTCCCGAAAGATGCCGAAGTCCTTCAGGCTTTGGCCGGCATTTACATCCGCATGAAACGTTTCTCCGATGCTCTGAACATCCTTTCGGGGATTCCGTCGCAAGAACGGATGCCCGAGACCCGCGAGCATCTTATCGCATGCTATGCAAAAATGGGACGAACCCAAGATGCCGTCAAAGAGCTCAAAGCGCTTGCGCGGCAATACGAATCGATGAATTCGCGCCCCGATCTCATCGAATCCGTCTGGCAGCGCGCGCAAAAACTTGCTCCGAACGATACCGAAATCTTGCTCGCCTTGGGCGGCGACGATATCCCCGAACTGTCCGATTCGGCGATTAACATCATCTCCGACAGCAGCATCCAAAGCAGCGTCTATGATAACCGCAACCGACCTCAGACGAACGATTTTCAAAGCCCCGAAATGAGCGCGCTCAGCCGCATGCTGCAAGCCAAATACGACGAAGCGCTCTTTTACCGCAATCGCGGAAACAACGAAGCCGCCCTCGCTCTGTGCATGCAAATCATCGCAGGAAACGAACGGCATTTGCCCGCTTTGAAGCTCGCCGAACTCATCCTCGAACAAACCGGCGATCCCGTCACATTGGCGCAAATCGAACGGAAAATCGCGCGCGTCTTTTACGAAACAGACATCGACGAAGCCGTGCGCCACGTGCTGCGCGCCGAACAATGCACGCCGCGCGCGTGGGAAAACTTCAATCTCATGCTCGTCTTCGGGCTCGATCCCGCCCAATACGGCATGAAAGCCCCCGAATCCTCGGGCGTTTCCAATCCTCGCATTCCCGCTGCTCAGCTCAATGCGGCGTTAAATGCGCAAAAACCGTCTGCCGTTCCCCCTCCGCTCCCGCGCAAATCGCCGCAATCCGTCAATATCTCTGCGTCGCAGTTCGCTCAAGGCGCGCCGTCGCTCAGTCATCCCAATTCGGGCGCATTCGCGGGCGTTCCGCAGGCTGCGCGCCCAAATTCCGGCGCGTTTGCAAGCGTCCCGCAGGCTGCAGCGCCGCGTCAGCCTGTTTCTGCCCCGCAGCCGCCGTTTGTCGGTTCCAAGGCCGTGTCGGCTTATCCGGCCGACGCCGCGGCTGCCGACGGATCGATTTCTCAACTCAGGCGCGCGCGCTCCGATAATCTCGACGGCGCTTTCGACGACGTCTTCGACGGCATGATGAACGCCCCGCAAACCATCCCCGCAGCTCAGCCCATCGCCGCCGGCGGTCAGTATTCCCCCGACGGTCAATCGTTCGGCGAACCGATTCCCGCTTGGATGCGCCGCTCCCAACAAAATATCAATGCCCACGCTCCGTCACGCCAATCTTCGCGCGCAACCGTCGCGGCGCCCGCTTCGGTCTACGATACGGTTTCGCTCATGGGCGCCTCCGACAGCCCGACAGCCGATTGCAACGCCCAAGCAAAACAAACCGGATTCCCGCGCCAACCTTCGGCCAATAACATTTCCCCCGACCGGCATGCCGGCATCAGCCGGCGCCAAACCGGCAATCTCCCGACGACCGTTGCCATAGCCCCGTCGGCTGCGCAACTCGGGGCGCCGTCGGCTCAGCTCTCCGGGCTCATCAATCCCAACGCCCCCCAAATCCCGGGCATTTCCCGGCAGCCGTCCGGACAAATCCCCGTCATGCAAAAATCCCCCTCAGGACAGATTCCGAGCATTTCCCGGCAGCAATCCGGGCAAATCCCCGTCATGCAAAAATCCCCCTCAGGGCAGATTCCGAGCATTTCTCGGCAGCAATCCCGCCAAATCCCGATCATCGCAAAACAGCCTTCCGGGCAATTCCCCGCCGCGCAACAGCCGACACAGCCGCAAATCCCCGTCGGAATCCCCCCCCAAGATCGGCAAAAAGTCGAAGAAGCCATTCAGGAAATCGACTTCTACGCTTCTCTCGCTCTCATCGGCGACGCAAAAAAACTTCTCTCCTGTCTCATTGAAAAATACGGCGACGTCGATATCATTCACGACGCCAAAATTCGCATCGAAGCCATGTAAATCTTCGATGCGGTCTTCTGTCAAGGCGCCCAAATTTCTGAGATTTGAGCGCTTTTTTTCTTAACTTTTGTTCAGACGCGCGCAAACGCGCGCTTTGGTATCCTTATGCAAAATCTCGAAAATCAAAAATGCGCAGACGTCGACGGTTTCGAAGGCAAAACGCTTGCGCAGCTCATTGCCCGCGCCGTCGATCGGTACGGCGAACGCCCCTTCTTGGGCGTCAAAAAAAATGGCTGCTATTCTTGGATGACTTTCTCCGAATTCGACATTCAGATGCGGAAATTGCGCGCCGTCTTTAAACGCGACGGACTCAAACGCGGCGACCGCATCGCCGTCATCGCCAACAATTCCGTCGAATTTGCGCTCACCGTTTACGCCGCTTACGGGTTGGGCGGCGTCGTCGTCCCCATGTACGAAGTCCAAAAACTTCAAGACTGGGAATTCATCTTCAACGACGCGCTCCCGACCCTTGCCGTCGTCAGCAATGATGCCGTCCGCGAAAAAATCGAAGGCATTCATTGCCCGTCGCTCCAAAAAATCTACACAACGCATCCTTCTGCCGATCATCCCGACAACTATCTCGCCGCATGCATCGAAAATACCTGCGAAATGATCGATATCGACCCTGAAGTCACCGAAGACGACTTGGCCGACATCATCTACACGAGCGGCACGACGGGCATGCCCAGAGGCGTCGAACTCAGCCATAAAAACATCTCCGTCAACGCCCGCATCACGGCCATGAGCTTCCCCATTTACGAAACCGACCGTACGCTCTCTTTCTTGCCTTGGGCGCACGCCTTCGGAAAAACCGTCGAACTCATCATATTCCCTTGCGTCGGCGCTGCCATCGGACTCGTCGAATCCAACCGAACCATCGCCCAAAACCTCATCGAAGTAAATCCGACCGTCCTCGTGTCCGTCCCCAAAATATTCAACAAAATCTACGATACCGCCCACCTCAAAGCCGACGCAAAAACCATCACGCGCACGCTCTTTAAACGTGCCGAAGAACTCGCAAAAAAATCCCTCAAAACAAAGCTTTCCCCGATCGAAAAAGCGCAATTCGCGCTCTTCGACAAGATCGTTGCGTCGAAAGTGCGCGCCGCATTCGGCAATTCTCTCCGCTTCTGCATCAGCGGCGGCGCTTCCCTCTCTGAAGAAGTCGCTTCATTTTTCGACGGGTTCGGCGTCAAAATCTTCGAAGGCTACGGCATGACCGAACACGCCCCCATCGTCGCCGTCAACACCCCGGGGCATACGCGCATCGGCAGCGTCGGCAGACCGCTCCCCGAAGTCGCCGTCGAAATCTCGCGCGACAACGATGCCCTCGACACATCCGACGGAAAATGCGGCGAAGTCGTCATTGCGAGTCCTTGCGTCATGCAGCGCTATCACAACGCCCCGACCGCAACGAAAGAAGCCGTCGACGATCAAGGACGCCTGCACACCGGCGATATGGGCTACATCGACGGCGACGGCTTCCTATGGCTCACCGGACGCGTCAAAGAACAATACAAACTCGAAAACGGAAAATACGTCGTCCCAAGCGCCCTCGAAGAAAAAATTAACAACTCAACGCTCATCAACCTCTCCGTCGTCTTCGGAAGCGGCAAACCCTTCAACGTCGTGCTCATCAACCCGACCCCCGAAGCCGTCGAAAAATTCAAAGCCGATCGCCGATTGCAAAACGCTGACGCCGAACAACTCGAAAATGACCCCGAATTGCGCGCCATGTACGCCGCCGAACTCAAAAACATGTGCGCCGACTTCCGCGGCTACGAACGGCCGCAAAAATTCGCACTCATCCTCGACGAATTCACCATCGACAACGGACTGCTCACCCCGGCGCTCAAAATCAAACGCCGCGAAATCGAAAAACGATTCGCCGGCATCCTCGATAATCTCTATAAAGCCGACTGAACCCTCCCCTTTTGATGTTCGGTTTCTGCGCCGACTTTTCCCCGTCCTCGGGCGGGCAATGCGCCGGCTGCCCTTTCGCGCCCGGAGCGCGATGCGGGCTAAAGTTTTGCTTTGTTTGCGGCCGGCCTATTTGCCTTCGGCAAATACGGCAGGCTTGCCGCGCTATGTTCTCCCTGCCTTGCCTGCCTGCCGGCAGGCAGGCGGCAGGTGCGAGCATACGCGCGGCATCGGGCGCGGCTATGTTCTCGGCGGCTCTGCGCGCCGCCTTGCGAGCATACGCCGCGC
>CAVGZQ010000054.1:5317-13675 GCA_963633515.1 Bacteroidaceae bacterium | reverse complement strand
GAAATGAAGCGCATCCGATTTCGCCGCGCAAAGCGCCGCAGAAGGCTTGCGCCGGCGCGGAGCTTCGTTTTTTTTGCGCAAAACGCGCAATCCGAGGAGATTGTCTTATTTTTTTGCCAAATCCCGATGAAATGAAGCGCATCCGAGTTTGCCGCGCAAAGCGTCGCAGAGGGCTTGCGCCAGCGCGACGCTTCGATGTTGTCCTCCGGTGCATCCGATTCCGACGGTAAGATACCGCTTGCCTTCTTTTTTGAACCGGGGCACGAGAAATTCGAGCATGCTTCGGATTTTTCCGAGAAAGATTTCGGCATCGGGATCGGAGAAAACATAGTCCGAAACGGCGGGATCGAGCCCGGTGAGCCGGGAAAGCTCGGGGACGAAGTAGGGATTTTTGAGAAACCGCGCATCGAAAACGAGATCGGCGTCGGACAAAATCCCATTTTTGTAGCCAAAACTGACGACTTCGATATGCATGTCGGGACCGCAGTTTTGATAATGCGCGCCAATCCAAGCCCGAAGCTGATGCGGCGTAAACTCCGACGTATCGAGGCGGATTCGGATATAGGGCGAAATGACCTTCAAAAGCCGCCGCTCGCGTTCGATGGCGCCGCGCAGGTCGCCGTTTGCATCGAGGGGATGAATTCGGCGCGTCTCTTTATAGCGGCGGACGAGAACATCGTCGGAAGCATCGAGAAAAACGACTTCGGGCGCATAACCGCCGTCGCGCAGGTCGGCGATGACTCTCGGGGTTTCGCTCCAGAACCGCGCATCGCGCACGTCGATGCCGAGCGCAGCGCGCGCAATATCGCCGCGCCGCGCAAGGATCTCCAAAAACGACGGCAGGAGCACGACGGGCAAATTGTCGACGCAATAAAAGCCCGAATCTTCGAGCGCATGCAACGCGGTCGTGCGCCCGGCGCCGCCCGGACCCGAGATCAAAACGAGTTGTATTGAATTCATTCTTCTCCTCATGGTAAAACGCAAAACGCGCGAATTTTAAACGAATATCACCCCATGCGCGCAAGAAAAAGACGAGATACCGATGAAAAAACTCATTTTATTGTGCGCGTGCGTTGCCGCGTTGGCGTCTTGCAGCGATCCGCATCGCGAATTTTGCGATCAAGCCGCTCGGCAGCTGTGCGAAAAATGCCGTCAATGCGGCGGCGATTACAAAATGTGCGGTCTTTTGCGCGCCGGCAGCGCCGCGCAATGCGAATCGGCCATTCGGGACATTTGTTCGGCCTATGACAGCGTCTATACGCGCGAAACGGCGTCATCGTGCCTGGAGCAGATTGCCGAGCTGCGTTCGTGCGATCAATTCAAAGCGAACGGCAAGCCCGAAATTTGTTCGAAATTATTTTGAAAAAGTGAATGATAACGATATTTTTCCGGGAAACATCGATATTTTTTCGCAATGCCTGCCGGAGGATTTGCGTCGGAACATTCATCGTTTCGTGCGCATTTTTCGGGGGTTGCGCGGGACGCGGCACGCCGCCGCAAAGCGTCGTCCGCTCCTATGCCAAAGCGTGCCGAGACGGCGGCGCAGCCGCCGCTCAGGCTTATCTTTCGCCCGAAATTGCCGAATCGCCATGCCCCGGCGATGACGTCCTGAACGCCATGCGATCGGCAAAAGACAACGATTTCCGCTATCGCGCCCGATTGGGACAAGCCGAATTGACGCGCAGCGGCGACGGCCGCTATAAACTGCGTCCCGACAGTCTGACCGACGCCGCCGATCCCGAACACGCGCTGTTGCTGCTCCGAGACGGCATCCGTCAAAACGATGCCGCCATAATTCATGCATTGTTTGCAAAATCTTTGACCGACCGCATTTCAATCGATACATTGCGCTTAAGCCTTGCCGAACACGCGAGCATTTGGAATGCCATATATGCGGCTTTGGCCGCTCAACCCGAAATTGACATGCAAATCGGAAACAATTCCGTCCGGTGTTATGCATCGGATCGCGTCATTGAGCTCACGGTTCAAGACGGCCGCCGGAAAATTGCAGCAATCGAAGGCGTTTTTTAGTTATCGGTAATGCGCAACGCCTGCGTTGCGTTTGCGCCCTTTTGTTGAGAGAAAATTCGATGAGTCACAAAAAACTTTGCGCTTTAATCGGTTTATCTTGTGCCATATGCATTTCTTGCAGCGAAACGAATTCCGACGCTTGCGGCGACGGCGTATGCGACGGCGACGGCGGCGAAACGGCGGCAAACTGCCCGGCCGACTGCAAAACTTCGGTTGTTTCCGTATGCGGCAACAGCGTGTGCGAATTGGGCGAAACCGAAGGCACATGCCCTCAGGATTGCAGCGCGGTTCAAACCGCATGCGGCAACAGCGTATGCGAACCGGGCGAAACCCCGGCTTCGTGTCCGTCGGATTGCGGCGGATCGGGCACCGACGACGATTCGTGCGGCAACGGCGTGTGCGAAGCGAACGAATCGATAACCTCGTGCGAACGCGATTGCTACTGCGGCAATTTAACGTGCGACGGCGGCGAAACGGCGGCAAACTGCCCCAAAGATTGCGCGCCGGCAACGCGCTGCGGCGACGGCACGTGCAATCCGGGCGAAACGCGTCTGAATTGTCCGTCCGATTGTCCGCCGGTGTGCGGCGACGGTTTGTGCGAAGCGGGAGAATATTCCTACACATGCCCGCAAGATTGCGAAGCCATCGATCCGGAACCCGAGCTTCCGTCATCGGTGTGCGGCGACGGCGTATGCGAAGACGACGAAAAAAATTCTTGCGATGCCGATTGCGAAACGCAAAGCAAGCTTACGCAGCTTACGATGGACGAATTTAATGCGCTGACAGAAACGCCTAATCGATTTTTATACGATTACGGCGAAGCGATGTCGCCCGCCGAAGAAACGGCAATCGAAGATTTCTTTGCCTTCCCGTATCCGAACGATGTCCGCGCCGATGCGCACGGACGCGCGAATCTTTCGGGGTATCCGATACCGCCGACCGCGCTTATCGATTTGATTGCGCAGCTGTATCCGGGGATCAAAACGCTCATCCCTTCGCTCGTAGAGCGCGTTCAGTCCGAAAGAGCGGGATTTTCGCCCATCGGCGGCGTGTATTTCCGGACATCGATGGCGATTGACAGCGCCGCGCTGAGCAAAAATTCCGACCCGTCGGATCCGGGCAAAACGGCGTCCCCCGACTCGTGTTTCCAATTGATCAACGTCGAAGCCGACTCCCGTCACTACGGCGAACGCGTGCCCGTCTATGTGACTTACCACCGCGAAACGGACGCGCTTTGGGCAAAAAATACCCTCGTCATGCGTCCGGTTCCCGGGGTCGGTCCGCATCCGGGCGATCGCCACGCCGCCGTCATAACCGATTGCCTGACCGCCAACAGCCGATACATCAACCAATCAAACAAACTTCGCTATATTCTCGAAAAAGCCGCGCCCGAAGAAATCAACGATAAAAATGCGTATTACGTCGACCGGCTCAAAGCGCTCGAAGCAGAGGGAAAACTCGGTTTCAAGATGAGCCAAATCCGCGCTTTTACGGGCTACGATACGATGAATCCCGCCTCGGAAATGGATCAAATGGCCAAGGCAATTAAGGGCAAAGGATCGATTGTGAGCGACGAAAACGGCGTCGCAAAAGGCTTTGCGTGGCACAATTTCGAAGCGGGCTGGACAGCATACAGCAACGCATACGTTTATCGCGGACAATTTGTGACGTGCAACCTCATCGACGGCGATTATTCGACGGGCATTCCGACGTATACGGGCGACGGGCGCGGCGAAATTCATTTCGACAGCTCGGGCAATCTCGTTTCGGAATGCAACAAAGAAAACGTCTTTTTCGAGGTGACCGTGCCTAAAAACGCCGAAATGCCTGCCAAAGGCTTCCCCATTGCCGTATACGGCCACGGCACCGGCGGCAGCGCCGCAACGCACTCGCGGTACACCAATTCCGAAGGTCTGAACTTGCTCAACGCCGGCGTGCCGATGGCAATGATCGGGTTCGATGCCTGTTTGCAAGGCGACCGCACGACGGGCGCAGGCGACATCGCGAGCATGTATTTGCTCATGATCCAAAACCCGGTCGTCATACGCGAAAGCGTGCGCCAAACAGTCAACGACATGCTCGTGCTCTACGATATCATCGACAGCGGCAAACTCATCTTGCCGCCGCTGCCGGGCAAGACCGAAAATACGATATTCGACCCGAGCTACGGGCTTTACATGGGGCACAGCCAAGGTTCGCAAGAAGCCGGCCTCCTTTTGGGGCTTACCGACAGCGTGAAAAATGCATTTCTTTCGGCGGGCGGCGGCGGCGTTCTTCTCGGTTTCGTCGATTTGCGCCCCGATCTTTCAGACGTTCAGGTCGTCGGCCCGATGCTCAGCGGCAAATCGATCGCCGACATGCTTTCGATGCTCTTCGGTCTGAGCGACGGATCGATTTCTTACGATACGTTCATCACGAATCACATCGTGCAGCCGCTGATGGATCCGATCGATCCGTTAAACTTCGCACCGCGCTTTATCCGGGAGCCTGCCGCCGGGATGCATGCAAAAAACATCGCGCAAACCGTCGGTTTGGGCGATCAAAGCACGCCAATCGCCACGCAATTTGCCATGATCGCCTCGATCGGTCTGCCCTTTGTCGGGACGGTTTTCGAGTCGGCCGCGCCGCTGGGCATCGCCGGGCTTTCGGCAACGGCCGGATCGTCGGTTTCGGGCAATATTGCGACGGCATCGGGGCACGCAACAGGCGGCGCCATTCAATACAAGTACACCGGAACGGGCAATCCGCACTTCGTCATTTATACGATGGCAAGCGCCCGGCAAGCGTATATCGATTTCTTCGAAAGCGTGCTCAGCGGCAAACCGACGGTATCGGTCACGGGGTCGCAAGAGGGCAGCAACTGACGCTTTTTTTGCTTTTTCGCCGCCTTTCGGCCAATCGCCGATACGGCGGCGGCTCCGGCTATTGCCCTTTGGGCAATACGCCTTCGCGGCTTCGGCTTTTTCGCCCCATGCGGGGCTCAATGCGCCTTCGCTGCCGCGCTATGCGCCAAGCCGCGCCTGCGGCAGGCTTGCGCGCATACGCGCGGCTTTTTTTATTGAATGTTTGCCGGCGCAGTTAAATGCGGCTGTTGAGATTGGCGGTATCGAAGCCGCCCGGCAAAAGTTCCCGCATCGAATACGTTTTGGATTCGCCTTTTTCGTTAAGGCAAATGACTTCGAGATCGGGGGCGAATTCGTAGATGAACTGCCGGCACATGCCGCACGGAGAGCTGAAGTAGGTCGTGCGGGCGGCGATGACGATGCGCCGGAAATCGCGCCGGCCTGCCGAAATCGCCGCGCTGAAGGCGCTTCGCTCGGCGCATGTCCCGACGGGATAAGATGCGTTTTCGATGTTGACACCCGTGAAAACCGTGCCGTCCTCACATTCGAGCGCCGCGCCGACCGGAAAATGCGAATATGGGCAGTAGGCTTTATCGAGCATTGAAATGGCCAATTGTTTCAGTTCTTCGATTGTCATGATCGTTCCGTGATTGAGCGGTTGGAGAATATCTCCGAAAACTCGGAGATGCGGCGGCAAACCGCGCTTTGCGCGTCGCCGTTCCCGCTGCCCGGCATTCATTTTATCGGCAGAGGGGGCGGGTTTATGCAGTTTTAAACTTGATTTGTCAAATCTTATTTTGCTAATAAGCACTAAGCATAAGCAGAATCATGCTCGGTATTTCGGCGCGTTCTCGCGCGATCTTGATCAAAAGCCATTTTTGCGCGGTTTTGGTTGGGCATTCGCAGCGAAGCGTTTGACATGCCGCGCAACGCGCATGCCGTTCGCCTCGAACGGGCGCGTAAATTTGGGACGCATCGGCATCAAAACACAAGTCAGGAGGAAGATATGAGCCGAAGTGAACTCGTAAAAAAAAGCAAACGGCTGAAGACCGCATCGGTTGTATTAGGCACTGCAACCATCGTTTCGTTTATTGCCTTCCATTGGCTGGTCGGCGTATTTTTGGCCGTTGCGACGGGATATGTTTTTTTTAGAACATTAAAAGCATGCGCGGAATCGGGGACGCGCTTTTAACAATGCGTGCAGCCGGCTTGCGGCGATTTATTTCGTTTCATCATTGCCGCAGACCATTTTTGCAGCGCAACCGCCTTTCAAGCATTGCTCAACGCTTTGAATTCATTGAGAAATTCAGAATTTGCAATGCTACGAACACATGAACTTCCGTATCGTTTCGGCACTGCAATGCGCGTTTATTATGATTTACGCGACAAACGTTTATTATGGTTTGCAATGCCGAATCGAAAAAAAGCGCCGCCTCTCATCGAAACGGCGTCCGGAAAAATCTCGCAATCGGCATCCATAAGCGCCGATCAGCCGGCGAAGCATCCGATTGCTCCGTTCTTTTCTTTGCACGATGTGCCGTTTTCGCACACTTTTTCGCTTAAGCCGATGTTTTTGTCGCACGTGATAATGCTGTCTGCCTTGTCGGAACATTTGTCGGCCGTTACCGCCCCGCAATCGGCATAACACTGCGCAAAACCGTCGCTCGCCGTTGCGCACCCTTTTTGGTGCACGCATTGTTCCGATTCGACCTTTCCGGCGGCGTTGCAATAGTAGAGCGTCGTTCCTTGGCACAAGCCCATTTTTCCCGCATTGGTGCTGCAATCGAGCGCGGGCGTCGATTGCTGTTGCTGCGACGAAGCGTTGCCGCACGAAGCTTTGCCGTTTGCGACGGCGCATGAAGCGCCATTTTGGCACACCGACGAAATGAGCCCGTTATTTGCATCGCACGTCAAAAGGAATTTTTTGTCGTCGGAGCATGCGCCGTCGGCGGTCACCGCGCCGCATGCCTCGTAACACTGAGAAAACGTGCCGTTGTTATTGTCGGGGAATGATACGCATCGCACCGAACACGTCTCTGTTTTGAGTATGCCGCCGTCGCAATATTTGAGCGTTCTGTCGTTTGCGCACACGCCGTTTGCGCCGATATCGCCGCACCCTGCCGCCGTTGAAATGCAACGGTAATTGCCGTCATCGTCTTGCGCGCATTTTTCGTCGCGCCCGCAGCTTTTGCTTATCGTTCCGTATTGGTTGCTGCAATACGTGAAGCCGTTGTCTTCGCATCTTCCGGCTTCGCCCAAAGCTTCGAGTTCGGCGGAGCATTTTTCGAAGCATTGATAGAAGACGCCGTCGGGGGTAAGGCATTTTGGATTGCACGATTCGCGGACGACGAGCCCGCTTTTGCAATAGACGAGCGTTTTGCCGTTGTCTTCGCACTGTCCGTTTGCGGTGATGTCGCCGCAAAGCTCTTCGGTCGGGACGCATTGCGACACGCCGTCTGAAGTTTGGCATTCGGTGCCGGCGCCGCATTTTGCCGTTTCGAGCGCGCCGCCGACGCATTTGACGAGGTCGCCGTTGCGGCAGGCGCCTTTTTCGGTGACGGAGCCGCAAGCGGTTTTGTCGGGAAGCGCGCAAAAGGCGTTGTTATTTTCGAGTTTGCATCCGGCATCGCATTCGTATTTTACGATGGCGTTGTTTGTGCAGCGCACGAGCGTATCGTCATTTTCGCAAAGACTGCCGCTGTAGCCGAAGGTCTTTGCGTTGCATCGCGCGCCTTCTTTGTATTTGCCGCCGTCGTCGGAACACGAGAGAGAGAAAATCGCAGCCGAACAAAATAAGCAGAAAATGAGTTTCTTTTGCATATCTCAACACCTTATCGCAAGGGAAACGAATATCTGTTTGTCGGGAACGGAAACAGACGGATTATCAGGCATGCCGAACGTCGATATCGAAGCGCAAAAAGCGCCCGGCGTCAAATGCCGAGCAAAAAGCATGCGAAATATGAAAAAAGCGCGCATGCGAAACGCGCCCCCGATTGCGGCGCGCGGCAGCCAAAACGCGCGCCGAGATGCGCGAAAGCCCAAAAAGCGCGTTATTCGCGCATTTTCCCCAGCAAGGACTGCAACTCGTCGACCGGCATGAGTATGGATCCTTCTTCGCTTATGTCTTCTTGGGTTTTGGAGACGACCGGATGTTTCGAGAGCAAGGCTTCGAGCGACACGTTGAGGACTTTGCAGATTCGCTGAATTTCGGACGACGACAGCATGCGCTTTCCGGCTTCGATGCCCCGGCATTCGGCGGCGGTCAAGCCGATTCGCGCCGCAAACTCTTCGATGCCGATGCCGCTGTTTTCGCGATATATCTTGACATTTTGTCCTATGCTCATTGAAAACCCCATGCGTAAAAAAAATCGGATATGACCGGTTTGCATCCGAAACGCCGGATGCTGCGGCAAGAAATAAACCGTTTTTCGGGCAATCTCAAGTTTGCGGCGAAAAACGGCGGGCGGCGAAAGCCGGTTCGGGC
>CAVGZQ010000054.1:0-5307 GCA_963633515.1 Bacteroidaceae bacterium | reverse complement strand
GGTTCGGGCGTTGCGCAAAAGACGCGCGCCGCGCCGCAAATGCAAAATAGCCGTTTATGGCATCGCATTGCGCCGTCAGCCTTCTTTATGCTCCGCTTTTATTGTAGCATTTTCGCGCGCGATGAGGAAACGTGCGATATCATCAAACGCATTTTGAACGGATGTTTTTTTTGGATTGAGCATATAGGGGGTTCCTGCGTCGTTATCGTTTTGAAGCGCGATATCGAGGGGAATTGAAGCGATGAGATCGAGTCCGAGTTTTTGACACAGCTCGCGGGTTCGGTTGCCGAATATCCGAATAGATTTCGTCGTATCGAGAATTTTTCGGATGCGATCGATCGTCTTTTTTGCGTCATCGGCGTCGGCAGGGATTTGATCGAGGAGTTTCAGGACGCCGTCGCGGCCGTCCCAATCGTAAGTCGCCATATTTTCGACGACGCCTGCGATTGGCACGCCATAGGGCGCGAAGACGCCTATTCCGCGTTTGACATCGGCCAAAGCGAGCTGCGACGGGGTTGTGACGATGACGGAGTCGTCGATTTCGACGGATTGAAGGACGGACAGGTATGTATCGCCGGTGCCGGGCGGCATATCGATGACGAGGACGTCGTGTCCCGACCAATCGACTTCCCAAAGCAATTGATTGATGACGCCCGCGACCATGGGACCGCGCCACATGAGCGGCTGATCGTTCTCGATCATGAAGCCGATGCTCAAGACGGAGAGGCCGTGAATTTGGGGCGGCATGATGAGGTTGCCAACGACGATGGGCGGGAGATCGCTTCCGACCAACGACGGAATGCTCGGTCCGTAGAGGTCGAGATCGAGGAGCGCGACGCGTTTTCCGGCTTTTTGGAGCGCAAGCGCCGCATTGAGCGCGACGGTGCTCTTCCCGACGCCGCCTTTTGCGGAGCAAATAAGACAGACGCGCCCGACGCCGGGAATGCGTTTTTTGGGTTCGGCGGATTTGTTTGCGCCGTGCCCGGCGTCGGCGCAAGCGGCACGGGGTTCGTCTTCGGCGTCGATGGCGAGCAAGACGACTCGGACTTCGGCCTCGGGGAATCGGTCGGCGACGGCATTTCGGAGCGTATCTTCGAAGGCGGTGCGGACGTCGATTTTATTGGCTTTTTCGACGGCGGCGACGATTTTGACGATTTTTTTGCCGGCTCCGTCGATGACATCGACGGAGCGGACCTCGCGATCGCCTTTGATGGGGGCTTCGTCGCCGAACAAAATGGCATTGACGATATGCAGAGCAGTTTCTTGCATGGGTTGTTTCTCCAAAATCAGCCGTTGTCGGGTTCATCGAAAGTCAAATCGCAGACGCGGCGCACATCGTCGGGGAAGAGCTCGATGAGTTTTGCTTCGACGCCGTTCTGAATGGTCAAATTGGCGTGCGGGCATCCTTCGCACGCGCCGGTCAGCCGGACATAGACGACGCGGTTAAAATAGTCGACAAATTCGATATCGCCGCCGTCGGCCTGAAGCATCGGGCGCAGCGTGTCGAGGGCATTCAGTATTGCCAATCGCATAAAACCTCACTTTAACGCTTTAATGACGAACAAAATTCAAATACAAAAATCAAAGCAAAATAAGATGCAGCGCAGCCGAAATCGGGCGTTCTCGGATGACGGACAAACGGAATGCATGAGACGGGCGTGAAACAGCGTCCGTCGGGGAACAAAAAAAACGCCGCTCCGCGCTGCGGGCGGCTTTTAACACAAATCGGAAGCCATAAAATAGAAAAATGCGCAGGCATTCGGCGGGGAGCGGCGCGCCTCCCCGCAGGGGAGGCCCATTGCGCGGCGTATCGGCGGCGGCTGCTGCGAAGCCGCCGCCGCCGATAGCCGGAGCCTGAGCCCGCATCGCGCCGCGCGCGATGCGGGCGAACGCCGCCGCATTGCCCCGCGGGCAACAGGCGGCGCCGCAAAGAAAAAAGAGACAAAAGCGAGAGAAGCGTCCGTTTCGGCCAACGGCGGGGCAGAAGATGGGGGTGGACGCAAAAAAGCAAAAAAATCTTTACAGCTTCGGATCGGCGTTGTATAGGCACGACACGAAAGCCCATGTTTGGGTTTTCCGTTTCGGACCTATAGCTCAATCGGTCAGAGCAGCTGACTCATAATCAGCGGGTTCGGGGTTCAAGTCCCTGTGGGTCCATTTGATATATCGGGAAACGAAGCACGATGCGCACGGAGATATCACAGCTTGGTTATGCATTTGAAGGTTTCTCGGACAATTATTCTCATAAAGACGGCTCAAAGCTTTTTTGACAAGCATTGAGCCGTTTATTTGTTTTTGCCTTGGAGAAGATAGTTTGGATAAGCAACTCGCAATGTTAATCGAACTCCAAAAGATCGATTTGGCGCAAGAAGCGCTTCGGACGGATGTCGATAAGAAGCGCGCAAAAGTCGAAGCAGACAGCGATTTGCTCGCCGATTTGGGAATGGCGCTCGAAAAACAGACGTCCGAATTGGACGAGTCGCGCGCGCTTTTGAACAACAAACTGGGCGAATTGGACGGGGCACAGAAGGGGCATGATCATGCGAACGAGAAGCTCAATGCGGTGACGAATTCGCGTGATTATGCGTCGCTTGAGCGCGAGGCGGAAAATTTCAAACGCATGATAGCGCAGCTTGAGGGAGAAATCGAGACGCTCAAGAAGGCGGTGGCCGAAGCCGAAGAAGCGAATGCGAAGCACCGTTCGGAGTATGATGCGCTCAACGCGAGCATTGCATCGGCGCAGAAAGAGGCCGACGAAGCGGCTTCGGCGATCGAATCGCAGGTGGCGGAGCTTCAGGCGCAGTCGAATGATCTGGCGAAGAGCATTCAGCCACAGATCTTGGCGCGATATCGTTTTATCCGCAGCCGCCGATCGGGCGAGGCGATAGTGTCGGCATCGGGCGGGACGTGCACGGGTTGCCACATGCGGCTGCAGCCGCAGGCATTTATCGTGTTGCAGCGTCAGAATTCGTTGGAATGTTGCCAGAATTGCCAACGCATACTTTATTACAATGCCGAAGAAGCGCAAGCGCTTCATCCGGCAAAATAGTTATATCAGAGGCGCCGCGCGTATCTCGGAAGCGAGAGACAGCGACGCTTTTTTTTTGATCTCGGCGCTTTTGGTGACGGGAGCGCAGAGGGAACGCCGCAGACGGCGCCGCAAGGAATTGCGCCCGGAGAAGCGGCAATCGCCGCGAAAACCATGCGAGCTTTTTGCGGCGCGTCGATAATGCGCTTGTGTTTGCGCTTTTTGAGAGCGCGGTTCGCATCGACAACGGGCTTAAGCGTGTCGGTCGTTTCAAATGGCTGAAACACCGAATAAAGACACACCGAGTTTAAACCGTCCGTGACCATAAAAATTCATTCTCCCGGCGCAGGATATGTCGGTCGGAGATTTTTGCGTTCAGCAGCGCGCAAGGTCCGTCGGGGCATTTCTGCGCAAACCGGGTTTGCATAGGGCATTTCTAGTGTTAACAGAGGAATTGTATGTCTGAAATTTTGATAGAGGTCCTGCCGATAGCGATATTGCTTTGCGTTATCGGACTCGTCGTTTACCGGCTGCCCAAGGTCGAGATTACGCATAGCGCGGCGTTTGTCCGCCGCCGGCGCATGAACTGGATAATTTTAGGATTAACTTATGCATTTTTGTATTTTGGCCGTTACAATTTGGCTGTAGCGAAAACCCAACTCGATGCCGAAGGTCTTATGTCGAATGAAATTTTCGGTCATATTTTCGGCATCGGTTCGATAGTTTACGGATGCGCATTTTTAATCAACGGTCCGCTTTGCGACCGCTTGGGCGGGCGCGCGACGTTGCTCATCGGAGCCTTCGGCGCAGCAATCGCCAATACGCTGATGGGCGTTTTTCTCGTCAATCACGCATCGATCGGCATCGACCTGACGACGGCATTTACCGTGCTTTATGCCGTGAACATGTACTTCCAAAGTTTTGGAGCGGTCTCGATAGTCAAAGTGAATTCGTCGTGGTTTCACGTCCGCGAGCGCGGGCTTATCGGGGGGATATTCGGCATACTCATTTCGCTCGGGCTTTATTTTGCATACGATTGGAACAACATCATTCTCAAGCACTTGGGCGTCAATTACGTCTTTTTCATTCCTGCGATCGCGCTTGCGGCAATGTTCGCGTTTTCGCTTATCTTTGTCCGCGATACGCCGGGCAAAGCGGGGTTGGAAGATTTCAACACGGGCGATGCGACGAGCGATGAGACCGGTCCGGCCGACAACCCGCTTAAGGTATTCAAAAAGCTTCTGACGAATCCGATTATCGTTACGATTGCCTGCATCGAATTTTGTTCGGGCTTTATTCGCAACGCCATCATGCAATGGGGCCCGACGGTTGCCAAAGTTGTTCCCATCCATCACGACGATTTCATATTCAACAATTGGGGGATGGTGAGCTGCTGCGCGGGGATACTTTCGGGGATATTTGCGGGCGCGCTTTCGGACTTCGTGTTTAAATCGCGCCGCGGTCCTGTTGCCGCGATACTTTATGCGGGTCTTTTGGTCGGATGCGGCATTCTCTTTTGCGTACTCGACAACGTCATGTTCGGCGTGACGTTTGCGTTCATGAGTCTTTGCGTCATCGGGGTTCACGGGATGCTTTCGGGCACGGCAACGATGGACTTCGGCGGCAGCAAGAATGCCGGCATTGCGACGGGCATCATCGATGCGTTCGTCTATTTGGGCAGCGGCGCGCAGGCGTTTATTTTGGGACAAATGCTCCCCGATGTCGCAAGCGACGGAAAAGCTTATGCCGAAGATCCGAACAATTGGTATGTGTGGCCGCTTTGCATGCTTCCGTTCATCGTCGTCGGCTTGGTCTTGTGTCTCCGCATTTGGAATGCAACGGTAAAAAAAGAAAAGAAAGACGAGAAAACATCCGACGCCGCAGCGTCGGATAATCCGGCGCAAGAAACGCCTGCGTCGGAGAGCGCCGCATAGCTATCGCAAGGATGCCGCTTGCCCGGGGTACGGCCGGCAAGCGGCTTTTTTTTTGCGATCGGCAGCGAAGGGTTTTCGCCGCTTTTCACGCATTGCGCAGGGTTCGCCGCTTGCCCGGGGTTGCCGGAAAGCAAGCGGTTTTTTTTGCGATCGGCAGCAAAGGTTTTTCGCCGCTTTTCACGCATTGCGCAGGGTTCCGCCGCTTGCCCGGGGTTGCCGGAAAGCAAGCGGTTTTTTTTGCGATCGGCAGCAAAGGTTTTTCGCCGCTTTTCACGCATTGCGCAGGGTTCCGCCGCTTGCCCGGGGTTGCCGGAAAGCAAGCGGTTTTTTTTGCGATCGGCAGCA
>CAVGZQ010000053.1:0-13697 GCA_963633515.1 Bacteroidaceae bacterium | reverse complement strand
AAAATTTGCGGGCGGCGATCCGCTGCCCGCCGGATATCGCGCGCGCTTGCCCCGCCGCGGCGGAAATCATCCGCATCGGCGGCGTTTCAAAAAAAACAAATCCCGCCAATCGGAGCTTTGATTTTCGGCATAATATCGCCGACCGTCGCGGGATGTTAAAATGCTTGCCGCAGTTGCTGTTTTTCGTCGTCGGTCAGCTGCAAATAGCTCATGGCATCTTCGGGGGTTTTGTTCATCAGCGCCATAATGCGTTTTGTCATTTCGCGCAGTCCTTCGAATTTTCCGCGTTCTTCGCCGCGTTTTTCGCCGATGGCTATACCTTCGGCTTTTCCGCGTTCTTCGCCGCGTTTTTCGCCGCAAGCCACGCCTTGATTGAATCCTTCCGCTCGGTAGTGCGCTCTGAACTCTTCCATAATCTCACACATGGTCGCCTTCTCCTTATCTTGGAATTTTTCTCTCATGACGGCATATGCCGATTCGCCGGTAATTTGTTCCAAAAGCCTTAAAACCTCGTCGGGATGCTTCGTCTCGCATGGCTGCGTGCCGAAAGCGAAATCGCGTTTTCTGAAACAACGCAAGCTCTGAGCAATGAATTTGAGTTCGCCGTTCAGCCTGCCGATTTCTTCGTCGCTGAGCCACGCCAATTCGATAACGCGGATCGAATAATCCTGAAAACATGGTTTCAGCGCAGCGGGGAGATCGAAACACTCGCTCAGCGCTCGCGGCGCATCCCAACGTTTATCATACCCAAAATAGAGCACGTATGTCACAATCGGGATGAGTTTTTGTTTGCCGGTTTTCTGTTTGAGTTGGTTATCATAAACGAGCCAGTCGTATCCCATCACGCGAATGGGCATGGCTTTGTCGGGTTGGGTTTGGTTTTCGAGTCCGAAAAAAGCCAAGTTTATTCCGATTTCGCTGCGCAAACATTTGAGGACGTCTCGGAATTTTCGCGCCAAACCGCCGCCCCGGATATCGGAAACAAATTCCGTCGGCGCATCGGCGATTTCTTCGGGCAAAATCGGCGGCGCGTTTTTGGGGCGATAAAAGGCATTCAAAAACTCGGCAAACACGTCGTTTCGTCCGAATAAGCTTTTTTCGCGCAAATCTTTGTCATTCATGACCGATAACTCCTATGGGATATGGACGCGAAGCGCCGTCGGACGGAGCCCGACGCGCGCCGCGCAACCGATTTCATAAGAATTATGGGGGCAAATTTAAAATGTGACGGATTATTTTGGATGATTTGTATTTTTTTTTATTCTTTGAGAAGATGCGGGCGCGTCCTATTCAAAGAGCAACAGTCAATGAACATGAACAATGCGCAGAGATCTTTGCGGTTATAATCCGAAGCTTCATGCTCAAATATCAATGATAAGCTCCGTTATTCGGCTGCGGTTCGAGCAACCTGCATCGGCAGGGGGGCTTTGAACGATACACAGAGAGGCTTTATTTTTGCGACTTTGTCGCGAAGCTTCGCATGCAAACATCAATGATAAGCTCCGACGGAGCGGCAATGAAAATGATGATAAATAAGCTCCTCAAAAAGCGCCGGCCCCCCCGGAAGGCATGGCCGATGCCGTGCAAACCGTCATGACGCAGTGCGAGCTGTGGGCGGACAATGCAGCGGAGACAGAACCTAGTCGGCGGTCAGTTTAGAGCTTAGAGCTTAGAGCTTAGAGCTTAGTCTGTGAGCAGCGATCAGCAATGGACAATGGACAATGAGCAGATGCGCAAAACAACGAAAAAACGCGGCGTATGCTCGCACCTGCCTGCGGCAGGGAGAACATAGCCGCGCCTGCCGCCGCGCGTATGCTCGCACCTGCCGCCTGCCGGCAGGCAGGCAAGGCAGGGAGAACATAGCGCGGCAAGCCTGCCGTATTGAGCCGAAGGCGAAATAGGCAGGCAGCGAAGGCGTATTGCCCGCAGGGCAACAGCCGGAGCGGTCGCCCCGCAAAAAGCGCTAATTGACGACTTTTTGACAATAGACCGAGCAATTTCCTTTGCCGTTATTTTCGCCTTCGTCGCACGCTTCGTATAGGGGGTTGACGATGCCGTCGCCGCAGCGGTCTTCGACGCGTTTGCATTGGGGCGTGCATGTTCCGTATGAACCGTCGTTGATGCCGTCGTCGCATTCTTCGCCGTTGGCAGCGTCGACGATACCGTCGCCGCATCGCGGCGGGAGATAGGAGCAGCCGAAGCCGCAACCGCCGTATGAACCGTCATTGATGCCGTCGTCGCAGACTTCGCCGATCCAAGTCTGAACGATGCCGTCGCCGCACTTGGGCAATTTGCATGCATTTGAACAGCTGTCTTCGTCGATATTGTTGCCGTCGTCGCATTCTTCGCCGTTTTCGGCGTCGACGATTTTGTCGCCGCATCCGCTTATTCGGCATGTCGCGAGGCAACGCTGTCCGGGTTCGATTCCGTCGTTGCCGTCGCACTGCTCGTGTCCTTCTTTTTTGCCGTCGCCGCAGACGGAGTCGGTCAATTTGCAATCATTGCACCATTGTTCGGGGGAATCGCATTGTTCGCCGCTTTCGACGATTCCGTTGCCGCAGTACGGTTCGGATTGACAATTGAGATTGCATCCGATTGCGCGTGCTTTTGCCAATTTTGTTTCGGGCGTGTCGCCGGCAGCAAACGGTCCGGGATCGCATTCTTCGTTACCGCGGACGAGACCGTCGCCGCAAATCGCGCTGCATTCGGAAGATTGCATGTTGACGAACCCGGTCATCGTCAGGGTGTATGTCGAACCGCCCTGGCATCGTTCGGCATGGAACATTTGCATAGGATAAATGCCGCCGGGGTACATTCCGTATTGTTTGGCGACATCGGGGGAGAGGGTGATCGCGTCTTTCCAATCGCCGTGAATGCCGGCCAATTCGATAGCGAGTTTTCCGTTAAAGAAGACCCAAACATCGTCGTCGCCCGAGAAGGCGAATTCTTCGCCGCCCTTGTATCTGAAGTAGGATTGGAAAGACGATGTGAAGAGCCCCGAGGGGTCTTGCACGCCGTATTTCGCGTCCGCATCGGGGGCGTTGTAGCCGAGCCCCGCAAGCGGCCAAAAAGCCGAACTCGAATATTGATAGACGTCGTCTTTTCCCGGAACTTTTTTGAGCGCAAGGGTTGCAGGAATTGTAAGGCTCATGTCGGAATCTTTGAACCAATAATCGAAGATTTCGGGGCATGTATACATTTGGGGACAAAGATCGGATATATCGTAAGCGGGGTCGCCGGAATAGATTTGCATATCGGCGCCCGGACGAAGCGCGGGGCGTCCGTTGGCGCCCAATTCGGGATAGACGACATTTTTGCATTTGTTGTGGCTGTAGCAGGAATTGCCCTGAAAATCGGGAATTGCCGAACCGACTTTCGGGAAGAAACGGTCGCGGTATTCTTTTGCGATAATTTCGGGATCGGTGCAGCGGGCGGGCAATGCGGCGAATTCGGCTTCGGAAAAGAACCCATGCGCATTCGGCCGGATTTGTGTTGTGCCGGAAGACGTTGCGGAGGTTCCTGCAGGCGTTCGGTTGTAGGCTCTGAAATCGCGGTATACGACGGGGACATTGAGCGTATCGGGTTTGTCGAGCGGCGCGGGCGCCGTGCATGCGAATCCTTTTTCGATTTTGCACTCGCTCGAACATCCGTCGCCATTGACGAGGTTTCCGTCGTCGCATTCTTCGAGGGGATTGTCATCGGCGTCATAGACGATGATGCCGTCGCCGCAAATGGGTCGGCATACGCCGTTTGAGCAATCGAAGATCGGCTCTTTTTCGCAGACGGGGCTGCATCCGTCGCCCGCGACGGCATTCCCGTCGTCGCATTCTTCGCCGAATTCGAGGATATTGTTGCCGCAAGAACCTTTGACGCAATTTTTACCGTCAGCGTCGCACAAACAGGCCGTTTGAATTTTGCACGAAACGCAACAATCGGCGTTGTCGGGGTCTTCGCATGTTTCGTTGCCTTCGAGGATGCCGTTTCCGCAGACGGCGTCGGGGGTGCAGGGTTGTCCGGGATTAAGGCAACGGAATCCGTCTTCGATTTGGCATGCGTCGGAGCATCCGTCGCCGGAGACCGTGTTTGCGTCGTCGCAGGTTTCGTCGCCTTGGATTTTGCCGTCGCCGCAAACGGTTTTGGCGCAAGGATTTCCGGGGATTTCGCAGACATAGCCTTTTTCGCGTTTGCATTGCCGGGAGCATCCGTCGCCGGATTCGTCATTTCCGTCGTCGCATTCTTCGTTTCCGGCGCGTATTCCGTCGCCGCAAGCGCGGGCAAAACAGGGTTGAGCGGGATTTGGGCAAACATAGCCTTGCTCGACGGAACAATTATCGGAGCATCCGTCGCCGGAGACCGTGTTTCCGTCGTCGCATTGCTCGCCTGCGTCGGGATCGAGGATGCCGTTTCCGCATGTTTTGACGCATTGGGATTTTCCGTTTACGGTGTCGCAGCGATAGCCTTTTTCGATCTGGCAAATTGCCGAACAGCCGTCGCCGACGTTTCGGTTTCCGTCGTCGCATGCTTCGCCTTTATCGGCATTGAGTACGCCGTTTCCGCAATCGATCGGCGCGCAAACCGATTTTCCGAGGTTCGTCACGCATGTGTAGCCGGGTTCGATTTGGCAAGCGCCGGAGCAACCGTCGCCCGAGACGGCGTTTCCGTCGTCGCATGCTTCGCCGTGAGAAATAATGCCGTCGCCGCAATAATTGACGCGTTTGCAATCGGGCGAGCATCCGTTGTATTCGGCGCTCTTATCGTCGGAGCCGGCATCGCATTCTTCGCCATATTCGATATCGACATCGTCGAGTTTGCCGTCGCCGCACCAATGTGCGGGAAGGCATTTCGTCGAACAATATTGCGAACCGCCGCCGCCTGCGACGTAATCGACGTTGTCGGGTCCGTTGTCGCATTCTTCGCCGGCGTCGGAATCGATGACGCCGTCGCCGCATCCGGCGTGAACGCACGGATTGCCCGGCATGAGGCAGACAAAGCCGTCTTCGGTCTGACAATTCTCGGAACAGCCGTCTCCGGAGATATTGTTTCCGTCGTCGCATTGTTCGCCTTCGTCGGAGTCGAGAAAGCCATCGCCGCATGTAACGATCGCGGGGACTGATTTTTTGGCGCATTTTCCGCCGATTGCCGGACAATCGTATCCGGTCTCGACGACTTTGCAATTATCGGAGCATCCGTCGCCCGAGAGCGTGTTTCCGTCGTCGCATTTTTCGTCGCCCTGAACGACTCCGTCGCCGCAGACGGGATCATCTTTGGTGGATGGGTCGTCAATTTCCGAGCATTTTCCTCCGTCTTTCGGGCAAGCATACCCCGATTCGACAGCCGAGCAATCGGCGGCGCAACCGTCGCCCGAGAGCGCGTTTCCGTCGTCGCAAGCTTCTGAGCCGCTGACAATGCCGTCGCCGCAAACGGCGGGATTGGCGTTATCGGCAGAATCGCCGCCGCAGCCTGTCATTGCCGCAGCAGCAAGAATACATGCCGCAAGAATACTTTGTTTCATATTATGCGCCTCCTCATTCGGTGTATATTATCAAAAAGCGTTTGCCCAAAAAGACAAAAAGCGGTCGCGGATTATCAGACGATTGCGATGCCGCCCGATGGATCGCGACGGCGATCGGATTTAACGCATCGCCCCGAAGCCGAACAAAACCATTGCGCGCAATCGGCACAGTCAGTTTATGGCAAGGATTGCGCTGCGCGCAATGCGAAAACATTGCCGGATTTCGAAGAAGCGGAATGTCGGGCATCCTCGGCGAATAAACGCAAAAAAGCGGCAAGGATGTTATAATTATATCCCTAAAAACCACTAAATCATTGCAAAAAATGCGAATTCAACATTTGCAAAGCACCGAACCGCATGCGCGTTGCGTCGATTTATGAATATCGGCGAACCGCGCAGCGCGCCGATGAAACGGATTGGGAAAGACTAAGGCGATTTTTGGGCAAAGACGGCGTTTTCCGCCCAACGGCGTTAAAATTTTATGCCACAAAACATTAAATTATTGCATAAAATGCAAACTCAACATTTGCAAAGCACCGAACCGCATGCGCGTTGCGTCGATTTATGAATATCGGCGAACCGCGCAGCGCGCCGAGGAAACGGATTGCGAAAGACTAAGGCGGAGGTTGCGGCAAAAATCAAAGATCCGAAGGCGAACATCTTAAAAAGCCAAGATCTGCGCGCATTCGAACGTGAATTTGCGTATTTTTGAGCCGGCAACCGTCCGACAAAAGGTCGGTCTGCTTCCGGCCGGCTGCCGTCTTTCAGTCTTTAGCCTTCGATTTTGTGCGCGACGGCGAAATCGCGCAAAAAGCGGGTATCCGCACCTGCGGCAACGGGAACGTTTCCGTCCAAATCGGCAATATTTCCGACTTCCATCAGGGTGACTTTCAGTCGCGCATCTTCGCTTGCGCCGACGGCATACTCAAGACGTTTGTCGTCGCTTTCCGACAGTCCGTAATGCATGCGGATGACTTTTTCTTCGACGGGTTCGAGCAATTCGTAAGAGGACGCCGCGCATTTTTGCGTTTGAGATTGTACTTCGGTTCGTGTTTGGGCCGATTTCTGCAATTGTTTTTCTTTCACGGGGAAACTCCGAAATGAAAAGCCGCCGCGAACTTGCGACGGCGTACATGATACGGGATTCGTCGGAGAATGCAAATTATTGAACCGACGGCGGCGCGAGAACGGGCGTTTCGGGCGATCTTGCAGACGGAGCAAAGATAATCGGCAGGTTTTCGATCGCGCCGAGTTTCGCAGAAAAAGGCGGCTCTTTCCTGCCGCAAGGCAGGCCGCGCAGGCGCATTGCCGCAAGGCGGCAAAAGCCGGAGCACAAAGCCCGCATTGCCGCAGGCAAAAGGGCGCCCGCAGGCGCATTGCCGCAAGGCGGCAAAAGCCGGAGCACAAAGCCCGCATTGCCGCAGGCAAAAGGGCGCCCGCAGGCGCATTGCCGCAAGGCGGCAAAAGCCGAAAAACCGCCGCATTTCGCAGAAAAAGGCGGTTTTTGCCTGCCGCAAGGCAGGCCGCGCAGGCGCATTGCCGCAAGGCGGCAAAAGCCGGAGCACAAAGCCCGCATTGCCGCAGGCAAAAGGGCGCCCGCAGGCGCATTGCCGCAAGGCGGCAAAAGCCGGAGCACAAAGCCCGCATTGCCGCAGGCAAAAGGGCGCCCGCAGGCGCATTGCCGCAAGGCGGCAAAAGCCGGAGCACAAAGCCCGCATTGCCGCAGGCAAAAGGGCGCCCGCAGGCGCATTGCCGCAAGGCGGCAAAAGCCGGAGCACAAAGCCCGCATTGCCGCAGGCAAAAGGGCGCCCGCAGGCGCATTGCCGCAAGGCGGCAAAAGCCGGAGCACAAAGCCCGCATTGCCGCAGGCAAAAGGGCGCCCGCAGGCGCATTGCCGCAAGGCGGCAAAAGCCGAAAAACCGCCGCATTTCGCAGAAAAAGGCGATTTCCGATAAGCGGCGAAGCGGTCGGGCGTTACTTTTTATCGGGCGTTCGGTCTTGCCGCGCATTCCAGTTGCGGACTTTTTGCACAATGCCCTGGCGCGTCAGGATCGTGCCGTCGTCGGGATAGACGAACCAAAGATCGGTATCGGCGTTTGGGTCGGCGGGGGTTTGGGCAGCGAGCGCGACGCGTTTCGGGAAGCGGGCATCGCAAGACATTTTTGTCATTTCGGGGACGTCGAAATCGCCGGCGAAATCGATATCGCCGGGCATGGCGAGGGCGCGGACAGAGGTATTGACGCCGGAGACGAAATCCGAAGAAGCGACAATGATTTGTTTTTTGCCGCCGACAGAAACGATTCGGATGTCGTCGATTTGTTCGTTTCGCCCGGCCGCGAGCGTGAAGTTTGCCGAAGCGCTTTGCAAATCGAGCAAGCCGCCGGTCCGTTCGTTTGACGCGAAGAAAGCGTAAAGAATGCCTTTTTTTTGGACGCCGATGCGGTGATTCGGCGACAGGATGAGGAGATCGGCGAAGCCGTCGCCGTTAAGGTCGGCGTTTTGGGGCACAATTTTGAAATCGGTTTGGGTTTGCGCGGCCTGAATTCGGAGCGCGCCGACTTCCGGGGCGCGGATGCCGTATCGCTTGGGGGAGCGGGCGGCGGGGGAGAAAAGGACATAGACCGTTGCGGCCGTTTCGCCGGAAGCATTTTCCGATTTCGAAGTCGTCAGGGCGATATCGGGGAGGCCGTCGGCGTTAAAGTCGAGGATTTGCCAATCGTCGCCGATTTGTTCGTTCAGGAAGCCGTCGAAGGAGAGGATATCTTTCGATTTGAGTTCTCGGAATCCATTTTTTTCGCCGGCTTTGCCTTTGACAATGAACACGGAACCGCCCATGTCGGCGTCGAACATGCGTTTTGGCGCGCCGATGACGAGATCGGGGATATTGTCGCCGTCCATGTCGCGCCATTCGATTTTTGCGCCCAATCGGGCGTCGGGTTCGTTGCTGAGGAGGAACGTTCGGGCGTCGGAACGGAGTGTTTTTTCGTTGAGGTTGAGCGCGAGCGTTTTGGGCAAGGTTTCGGGGAGCGGAATGGCGGCGACAAAACCTTTGGAATTTCCGACGGGCATGGATGGGACAGAAATCGTGATTTGAGGTTTTGCGTCGGGAGTCGGCGCGAAATCGAAGTCGGCGATGGGATAATCTTGGGGACCGACGATGCGATAATCGCACGCCGCTTCGTCGGACAGCGCGATGGCTTCGCGGATCGCGCGCCCGGCACGCGTCAGGCAAATGAGGCTTCGTCCTTGCATGCCATGGGGCGAAAACCAAACGTCGTATTCGGCGTTTCCGATCGTGACGGAGGATTTTCGCGCCGCGAGTCCGCCGCCGGGCGTCGGCGCGGCGACGGTCATGAAATTATCGGCGAGTTCGGTCGATTGTCCGAGCGAAGGAATATCGCGCATGACGGCGTATGCGCCGGTTGCGGGGCGTTGATAGGGGTCGGCGGTGAGTCGGAAAATGGCGTCGGTTTTGCCGTCGCCGTCGAAATCGCCGAAGGCGGCGCCTATGCCGAATCCCATGAAATCGGCGCCTTTGATGACGAAATCGGCGCGCATATTTTGTGCGGCCGATTCGGCGAAATGGGGACCGCCCAACCAAACCGACAGGGCGCCGGCGCCGAGCGTGCCGCTTCGGGGCGCCGAAATGACGATGTCTTTCCGTTTGTCGCCGTTGACGTCGGCGAGCCATATTTTTTCGCCGAAACCGCCGCCGCTGCCCTTGATTTGAAGCATATTATCGGGTTGTTCGCCGGTTTCTTTCGGCCATTGGTTGCCGTCGATGACATAGACCATGCCTTCGGCGTCGGGACCGGCGACGAGTCGGTTTGGAGCCGAAACGACGAGATCGGCGCGGCCGTCGCCCGTCACATCGCCGGCGGCCAAAGCATAGCCGAACTGCGCATTTGTCTGATTTCCGTTTATTCGGATGCCGATTTTCGGATCGAGCGCGCCCAGATCGACGGTCGTGCCGTTGTATTTATGGGGTTGCCAGATAACGGTGACGCTTCCTGCGGCTTTTTGTTTTTTGTACGAATCGAGCGGCATGCCCAAGGCGATATCGGTCAGACCGTCGTCGTTGAAATCGCCGGCGGCGCATGCGTGGACGACGCGGGCGCCGGTTGAAATCGGGCGCGACAAAACGGTTTTTCCGTTGAGTTTTCCTGCGACGGAATAAGATTTTTTCTCCCATCGGCTCCGCATGGGAATAATCGTCACGACGGAAGCGGCAGTGCCGTAAGACGAATTTTCAGAAACCGATGAGAGCGCCAAATCGTCGATACCGTCGTGATTAAAGTCGCCGACGCATCCGGCGATGCCGAAATTCGACCCGAATGCGTCGCCCGAAAACGCGATGTCGGCGCCATTTTTATCGTCGGCGACGTCATAAATGCCGCGATCGCGTTTTTTTCCGCCGTAAAAGATATAGACGGTGCCTTTTTGCCCGGGCTGAGCGACGGCCAAATCGGTTTTTCCGTCGCCGTTGAAATCGCCGGCAAACAGCGTCATGCCGAGGCGTCCGCCGGATGCATGCCCATCGAAACGATAGTCGAATTGCGACCAATAGGTCATATCTCGCAATGATCCGAACGAGAAATCTTTGCGTCCCAAGATAACGTAAAAGCTCCCGGCGCCCGTCAATCCGTTTGGGGCGAATCCGGGGGCGCCGAAAACGATATCGTCGATTCCGTCGCCGTCGAAATCCAATACGGCAGGATCCATCAATCGTGCGCCCGATTCGGCGCCTTCGCCGCCGATGACGCGTCCTTCTTCGAGCGCGAAGCCGCATGCTTGGCGGTCGGCTTGGGCTTGCGCCCAAGCTTGGCTGCATCCGCACAACAGAGCTGCCGCAATGCACAGAGTTTGATACCGTTTGTTCATGGGTTAATTCCGAGAAATGCCGTCCGCGTCCGGTGCGGCCGTTTTGCTGCCTTGACAATGAAATCCGACGTCATGATCCCGCGGCGCCGCGCGCCGTTTGCCCGGCTTCGGCTCTCAAAACGGGCGATTTTCTTTGAAGCGCGCCGCTGCGGCATTATCGGAAAACTCCGGACGCCGGGCGCAATCGTTCCCAAAAGCCGGATGCAGGCGGCGGGCGCAATCATCGGATGCTTCCGTCGTTTTGGAGTATGCCGTATTCGAATTCGACGGGTTTGATATTGAGCGTTGTGAGGCTTGGAGCTTTTTCTGCGAGCCATTTGTTTGCATTGACGGCATCGGGATTATCGGCAGCGATATCGATCCATTTGGCTTTATTTTCGGCAAAATCCGCGTCGGACGGAACCGTCATGTTCGAAACATAAAATACATAAATCCGCTCGTTATCGATAATCGGATTCGAAAAAAGCCTTGCTTCGCTGGGTTTCATTTCACTCAATACTTTGAGCACCTCATCGCTTTCGATGAGTTTATGTTGCAGGATATAGCCGTAAGAAACGTCGTCGAACGTCCGATAGCGGCCGCCGTTTTGTTCGGCGATGGCTTTGAGGTCGGGCACGGGCGCCATAATGAGAGGTTTTATCGCATCGATGATATGGGGCGCGGGGGTTGTGGCAACCATCGTTTTTTCGGCAAGCGTTTTTCGGATGCTGTCTTGGGTCAAATCGTAGGGCTGCGGCGGGTCGATTTCGGTTAAAATCCAAACTTCGTTCGAAGCCGGGCGGACGAGCACGTCGGAAACGCTCCCGACGGGCGAACGGAACGCCCAAACGTTGCTTTCGTTTCGCGCTTCGGAATAAGCGTTTTGGGCATCATTGACCACGCGGCAATATTTAGCGTCGTTTTTGCAGATTTCGACGGCGGCGTCAGAGCCCCGGCGAATGGCATTTTTGCGCAAAGATTCGGCGCGTTTGTACGACTCGGCGTCTTCTTCGCCGCCGGTCTTCGGGAACGCCATCCGAATGAAACGGGCTCGCGGGGGTTGCTGCATCAATCGGGGATTCTCGCGCAGAAAACGGATGATATCGCGTTCGCGGTTTTCCAAAAAGTCGCTGACTTCGGCGTCGGTCGGGGTATTCGGAAAATCGATGAGCGTTATCGAAAAGCGGCGCGCATCGGCATCGTAGAGTTTTCGCAGATCGTTTTCGGGCATTGATTCGAGCAAATTGCGCTCAACCATGCGCGGGATCATGGCAAGCCGAATCAATTTTTCGAGGCGCTGCGGCGTGACGCCGATTTTTTGCGCGACGGCGGCTTCTGAATCCGCATCCAATTTTTCGCATGCTTCTCGCACGGTCAAATCGCGCAATCCGTCATGCGGCTCAAGTTTTTTTTCGGCCGCATAATCGCGCAGCCAAACGAGAGCGAAGCAACGTTGCGCTTCATCGCGCTGAAACCTCGGATTTGCCAATGCGCGTTTTGAAAACATATTTCCGCGGAGCTTATGCAAATCGATGCAATCGCGGTAGTCGTCCAACGTCATGTCATGGCCGTCGGCTTTCATGACGGTTTCTTGTCCGGGCGCGGCGATATCGGGCTTTTGCTCGGGGACGGGATCGGCCGCATTCCGACACCCGCCGGCAAGCGCCGTTGCGCCCGCAGCCAAAGCCAAGCCCCAAAACCGCCATTGTCCGATAATCCGTTTGCGAGTCATCCGATCCTCCGCAGCATCCGTCGCCGTCTTTAACGCAGGAAAGCCCCGACGGCTTCCCGACGCATGCGATTTATCGCATTGTTTCTTTTATAACGCCGCCCCCCCGATGCGCAAGACCGCTTGCATTGCCAAACGATATTCGCATAATTGCCATATTATTCGATAATATTGCGCAGCATGCATTTTTTATTATTTATAATTCGCATTTCGCGCACGAATTTCGAATTATTTTTTTGGCGGCGGCTATCGGCGCGGCCGATACGCCGCCTTGCCGCCCTATCGCCCTGCGGCCGATACGGGCTCGGGCTTCGGCTGTTGCGCCCTGCGCCCGACAGGCCGCCGACTGCGGCGGCCGTCTTCGGCTTCGAAGCATTTAAATCGGGGCGCGGCGCAATACGCCTGCGCTTTTGGGGCGGCTATCGGCGCGGCCGATACGCCGCCTTGCCGCCCTATCGCCCTGCGGCCGATACGGGCTCGGGCTTCGGCTGTTGCGCCCTGCGCCCGACAGGCCGCCGACTGCGGCGGCCGTCTTCGGCTTCGAAGCATTTAAATCGGGGCGCGGCGCAATACGCCTGCGCTTTTTTTTGGCATGCGTTTTAATCCCCTCCGCCCGATGAAACACACACCAAATAATAACAGCAGCGCAATTCCGAATTAAATTCACGATTTCCAAGCAATCACACAGTGTATTTCATGTATATTTCATCTTCTTTTTGCCGGCCGACGCCCAATCCTCCCCAAGCCGGAAGCCGTCCTCACGAAAACCTGCACAGAAGGCGATGTAGGTATTTTGTTTCGCAAGCAAAGCAATCGGCGAAATTAAATTCGGATATTTTCAAGATATGCGATATATATTTCACTCCTTATTTATCGTGGGCCCGCCCCCCCACCACCTCCAAATCAGACCCATGCCGGAGCAAACCCCGACCAAGCATGCAAGGCTTCCGATCCTCGCGCGCCGACGTCATACACTCAAGAGATGACACGCGCAGAAGCAGAGCCGCGCCCGCAGCATTCGTCAATGATGCGGCGCCCGACAGGCTCCGCGGCCGGTTACCGCCGATCTGCGCGCTATGTTAACCTATGCATTTTCTGCAACGGCCGCTTGCGTTGCCGATTCTCCGAGCGGCTATTGTCAAACACGCCCAAACCGAAGACAAAACGATGCGCAGCAATGAAATCCGAAGCGCTGCCCATGCCCTTCGTTTTTAATGATGGGGGCAAAAAAAAATGTGACGTTTGTTTTCGATCTTTTTTGCAAACCGTTGATTTTACGGAACTATTATTTTTGCAAATTCGAGCCGGCGCTCTGCCGGCCGACGGGATGAATCGATTCGGAACAACAATCAACAAATTCGCGCCGGCGCTGCGCCGGCCGACGCCCAATCATCCCCATGCCGGAAGCCGTCCTCACGAAAACCTGCACAGAAGGCGATGTGCGCGTTTTATTGCACAAGCGAAGCAATCGGCGAAATTAAATTCGGATTTTTTTCAAGATATGCGACATATATTTCACCACTTATTTATCGTGGGCCCGCCCCCCCCACCACCTCCAAATCAGACCCATGCCGGAGCAAACCCCGACCAAGCATG
>CAVGZQ010000052.1:8299-13765 GCA_963633515.1 Bacteroidaceae bacterium | reverse complement strand
AGCAATGAGCAATGAGCAATGAGCAATGAGCAATGAGCAATGAGCAATGAGCAATTGGCAATGAGCAATTGGCAATGAGCAATTGGCAATGAGCAATTGGCAATGAGCAATGAGCAATGAGCAATGAGCAATGAGCAATGAGCAATGAGCAATGAGCAATTAGCAATGAGCAGTTAGCAGTTAGCAATGAGCAATGAGCAATTGGCAATTGGCAATTAGCGGTTAGCTGTTAGCGGTTAGCTGTCAGCGGTCAGCGGTGTTCAGAACTCAGAGCTTTTGATCGGTTGAATTCGGAGGTGCGGGATCAAAATCGTTCGTTCTGAGATCTTGGTTTTGGGCTTTGATATCTGAATTAGCGCATGCGCAAAAATAAAAAAAAAGCGCGGCGTATGTTCGCAGCGCAAGCGTGAACATAGCCGCGCAAGCCGCGCGTATTGCCCGCCGGGCAATAGCGCGGCAAGCCTGCCGTATTGAGCGCAAAGCGCGAAATAGGCAGGCGCTCCGAAAAAATCACCGTTTGGGCAATCCCCGGATGAGTTCTTTGAGCAAACCTTTGGCGGCGTCGGCTTTTGTTTCTTTGGGGACGGGGTGCGCGGCGCGCCGTTCGTTTCGGGTTGCGAAGCGCTCTTTGACTTCGTAGACGAAGTTTTCGACGACGACGGGGTCGACGGGATCGCCGTTGAGGTGGAGCGTTTCCGAGCTGAGTCCCATTCTTTCGGAAACGTGGAAGAATTGGGCTTCGGCGATTTTCGACGGCATGCATTCGTGCGGGCCGAGCGATAAGACGGCGTCGATTTCGTGATGGGTCCATTCGTATATTCCGCCGCCCAAGGTGAGTCCGGCTTCGCCTTCGAGCCGGTATCGGACGAAATCTTCGGCGACGGCGAGTTGGTCTTTTGCGCGGACGAGATGGGACCAGCCGAGGATTTTTGCGGCGGTGCCGAAGAGCGATTCGAGGATGAGCAGCTGGAGTTTTGCCGAGAACCACGTCGCCCACGTTTGGGGAATGCCGACTTGCGTATTGATGTACTCTTGGTAGTCGAGCCATTCGTAGAAGGGGGCCAATTTGACGCGGATGCCGCGTTTTTGGAGCTGATCGATGACGAAGTCGTTGGCGAACGGGTCGCATCGGACGTAGATTTCGCCGGTGACGAGCACGGTCGGGAGATCGCCCCGGCGCGAAATCGCTTTGAAAGCGGTGGCGGCGTCGGCGATGAATTTGGTGAGGCCGTAGAACGATTTGAGCGCGATTTCGCGGGCGGCGCATGCGACGGAACCGTCTTTTGCGGCGCGGGTTTCGAGGATCTGATCGAGTTCGCCGGCGAGTTTTTCGTAGAGCGCATCGGCAGCGCCCGGGGCGATTTCGGCGGGGCGGGCGTCGTATCGCATCGAAAGGAGGATGTCGGCGGCGACGAAACCGCAATAGGCCAAGGCGACGGTGCCGCCGGGGATGCCTTCGAAGTAGTTGTTGTCGGAGGGCGACCAAACGTCGACGCGGTTATCGAGTCCGAGGCGTTCGAGGGTGATTTTGTGAAGCAGGTTGTAGTTTCCGAATCGGCAAGGTCCGCGTCCGCCGGGCATGAGGAAGGCAAACGATTTGTTCGCGTCGGGGTCTTCCGTGACGCGTTCGATGAGCGCGCCCAATGTAATCGTCATGGGGACGCATTCTTTGCCGGACGTGTATTTTCGCCCGATGCCCAACGTTTTTCGCGTCGGGAGGGCGAGCGCTTCGGCGTTGTAGCCGAGACCGCGCAAACCGGCGGCAAGCGCCCGGGCGCCGGGGCCCAAACGCGGAATGAGGATCGTTTTTCCTTCGCGGCCGGCGCGCAAGAGCGTCGTGTTTTTCTGTTCGATCGAGAGGAATTCGTGCGGCGCGCCCAAATCGCCGCCTTTTGCGATATGCTCGCGGACGCAGTGCAAGAAGGCTTCGATTCGCGTGCGCGTGCCGGCGTCGCCCGAGTGCCCGTCGGTTTCGATGACGGCGTAGGGTTTGCCTTCCATGATATAATTATAGAAATGGAGCGTGAATGAATCGGGACCGCAGGCGTAGTTCGAACACCACACGGCATAGACGTTGGGCGCGCGGCGGATTTGGTGCGCAGCGCGCAAATTTCGCTGTCCGTAGCCCCAGAAAATCGAATGGAACATGGGAACATCGGACGCCAAGCGGAACGAATCGATGGGGATGGCAATGGCGCCTTGCTCGCGCAAAATCGCCGGGACGTTTGAATTGAGCACTTTGTTGTAGATCGTGTAGGTTCGCCCCAGGACGACGACGGCGGGGATATTGTGCTCTTGGCAATAGGCGAGGGCTTCGTCGCCGTTTTTGAGGAGCGCTTCGTCGTATTCGCGCTGCGCGGCGAGGGCTTTTGCGAAGGCGTCTTCGAAGACGTATTCGGTTTCTTTTTCGCTTTTTTCGAGCAATTCGGCGACCATCTTTTTGCATGTCTTTCGGAATTGTTCGGAGTCGAGACCGCCGGGCTGGAAGTCGACAAGGGGCGAGAAAAAGCGCGTTTGCCGGAGCTCATCGGCGTGGGCCGACTTGGCGTCCCAATAATTCATTTTCGGCGCGGCCTGAACGATCGGGCAGAGCACCGAACGCTCTTCGTTCTGCATCGCCGGTGTGCTCAAGAGCATGGGCTGGAAGAGGATATCGGGCTTTTTGGCGAGCAAATCGGCGGTGATGCCGTGGAAAAGCTGCATCGGTGCGCAGAACGGGATGTTGGCTTCTTCGATGCCGCGTTTGAGAATCGATTGATCGGCGCGCCGGAAGATATCGAGACGGAAGCCCAAATGCGCCAAAAGCGTCGCAAAAAACGGAATCAATCCTTTGAGCGTGAATTCCTCGCTCATCGCGATGAGGGGCGCGCCCGGGTTTTGCGGCAAATCGGCGATGAGCTGTTCGACGCGTTCATCGCGGGCGCGGAAGGGATCGGGGGCGCGATCGGGGAGTTTGATGCGTCCGGTGCCTTTGTCGTAGAGCGAACAGCCGCCGCCCCATGTAAAGCGCGAGTCTTTGCCTTCGAGGCGTGTGACGATGCGATCGATGCGGCATTTGTTGCCGGCGCCGCCGCAGCCCTTGTTCGAAGCGCAGACGAACGTGTCTTTTTTGAGAATTTCGGCGCCCAAAAACCGCGACATGTCGAGGGCGGGCAAATCGGGATTGTCTTTGACTTTGCAGCGCCGCGCCAAAAGGGCGATGCCTTGGGCGCCGATGGTGCCCGGATTGGGCGGCACGATGACTTCGCTGCCCGTGCGCCGCGCGACGGCAGCCGCCAGCGCATCGCTCGCAAAGGGCATCCCTTGGCAGAAAATGACCTGACCGACGGTGCGGCTGCCTTTGACGCGGTTGAGATAGTTCTGAACGATGGAGTCGTAAATGCCGGCGATGATATTATCTTGTTTTTCGCCCGAAGCGACGGCTTCGTCGATGATTTCGGCCATGAAAACCGAGCAATGCTGCCCCAGCGAACAGGCGCTGTCGGCGTTTGCGGCGATGCGCGCCAAGTCGCGCACGTCGCTTACGCCCCGAAAGCGTTTGCCTTGCTCTTCGATGAACGATCCGGTGCCTGCCGAGCATGCTTCGTTCATGGCGGCGTCGATGACGCGGCCGCCGTCGATCCGAATATATTTCGCATCTTGCCCGCCGATTTCGAATATTGTGTCGACTCTTTGGTCATAAGACACAGCGCCTTCGGCGTGTGCGGCGATTTCGTTGAGGATATAGATGGGCGCGGCGCCGTAGCAGACGCTCAGAAGCGATCCGACGATTTCGCGGCCCGAACCCGTCGCGCCGACGGCGACGACCGGATTTTTCGCCCAATCGGAGTTCAAAAACCGGCGTGTCAAATCTTGCGCCGCGCCGATGGGGTCTCCTTTGGTATTTTCGTAAGCATCCCAGAGCATTTCGCCGGTGTCGGCGTCGATGGCGACGGTCTTCGACCCGGTCGATCCCATGTCATAGCCCAAAATAATGCGCGCATCGGGGCGGTCGGCGGCAGCCGGACGCGCCGGCGCGGGGATTCGGCGCACGCGTTTGAGCGAAGATGCGATGTTATCGATATGTTCGATGCGCTTTTCGGTTTTGACCGAAAAAATTTCATCGATCGTTTCGCACGGTTTGGCTTGGTGCGAAGCCGCGAGCCGGGCACACCCGACGGCATCGATGTAAAGCCCCAAATCGTCGTCCAAAGAGAGTTGTTCGAAGCCGTTTTTTTCGCAAAAGCGGGCAAAATGATTCCGAATGCGCAGGCTTTGCATGACGCCGCCCGTGAGCAGCATGCGGTGCGGGCAGAGCGCCGGTTTGATGAGAACTTGGACGTTTTCGCAAACGGCATCGTAGAGACCGGCGACGATTCGGGCGTGGCTTTGTCCGGCATTCGCCAAATGCGTCATGTCGGTTTTGAGAATGACCGGGCATCGTCCCGACAGCGGCGCCGGGTCGCTGACATCTTCGCACAGCCGGCTTGCTTCTTCGACCGTCATGCCGAAGCGTTCGACGAGCTGCATGAGAAAATTCCCTGTCCCCTGGCTGCATCGCGTGTTTTCGCGGTACACTTCGTGGGTTTTGTCGCGCAATTCGAGCACCGAAAAACCGTGCGACCCAATCGAAACAATCGTCGCCGGCTTGTCGTCGATCAAGAAACGGAACCCTTCGGCGCGCGCCAATTTATCGGGGATTTGCATGATTTTGAACATGCGTCCCAGCCGCCCGCAAATGCCGATGGCGTCGATCGTCTCGTACGACATCGTTTCGAGCAATGCGCGAAGCGCCGTTTTGGGATCTTTTCGGTGCGCAATGCGCTGTTTCGACGCGATCGCGCACACGCCGTCGCTGTCATGCAATTCGACGGCTTTGAGGGTTTCTGCGCCGACATCGATGCCGATATATCGTTTCATCATGTTTTATGCCTTTATGTTTGAAAATCGCAACGCCGATCGGTCTGTTTCCCGGCGGGCGCGAAGCGTAAGAGGTTGATATTCAAATTTTTTTTTGTGAGGGGGAAGTCTCCCCCTGCGCGTCTATGGGGCTTTGCGCCCCATACGCCGCTACCCCCTCGACGTACCCCCGCCAAGCCGCGCTGCGCGCGGCTTGCCCCCTTGCGCAGGGGGATTCGGGGCGCGCGATGCCGCCGTCGGCGGCGCGCGCCCTTTCGTTTTTTCGATTTCCGAATTGCGCGGCGTTTGCACGGCAGGCGCATGCGCGCCCGAAAACCGGACGCTCGCGCGGCGGCGCTGCTTATAACCCTTTAACGCCCGATTTCATTCAAAAAAAGACATCTTCTGTCGGCGCTTTGCTCAGATCTCAGAGCCGGGAGCAATCAGCAATTAGCAATCAGCAATCAGCAATTAGCAATTAGCAATTAGCAATCAGCAATTAGCAATTAGCAATTAGCAATCAGCAATCAGCAATTAGCAATCAGCAATCAGCAATTAGCAATCAGCTGTCAGCGGTCAGCGGTCAGT
>CAVGZQ010000052.1:0-8289 GCA_963633515.1 Bacteroidaceae bacterium | reverse complement strand
CTTAGAGCTTAGAGCTTAGAGCTTAGAGCTTAGAGCTTAGAGCTTAGAGCTTAGGCGGTGAACAGCAATCAGCGGTCAGCGGTGAGCGCAAAATATCGAAAAAACAAGCCTGCCGTATTGGCGCAAGCAAACAGTCAGGCATCAAAGAAGGACTCGTTTTTTCGATAGTTCGATGCCGATGCAAGGAAGCAAGGCGGATCGCGCATTTCCCGATTCGGGCACGCCGATATTGGGCAAATCTGCGGGCGCATGCGTCCGATTGAACGGATTCTCTTGCTCAGAGCGCAATGTTGAGAAGCTGCATGCCGAAAAAAAAAGCTCCCGCCCAAAGGACGGAAGCTTTTTCGCGTTATAGAGCTTGGCTTCGAATTTTATTCAATCTTCTATGAATTAAGCTGTTCTGTAAACGCATCCGAAACGTAATAGACGAGTATTTTTCGCAGAATTTTCGAAGCGTCGATGGCCTTGGAGATATCGTCGACGGTTTTGACATTGCGCTGCTCGGCGATGTTTTCGTCGATGCGCGATTCGGCGCGCCAAACCGTCCGCATGTCGGCGACGATGAATGCGCCGATGAGATCGGTCGAATCGAGCATATCTTGCGCGAATGTTTCGGCGCAGGCAATGATCCGGTCGTCGGGGCAGAGGGTGAGGCGGCTGCGGATGTCTTTGAGGACATCGGCGGAAACGGTTGTTTTGATTCTTTGTTCCAAATCGGCAACATCGCCCGAAACCGTTCCCAAGCCTGCAGCGGCCAAAAGGGCTTTGGGCAAGAGATTGCGGATGGCAGCAGGCGCCGATGCCAAGAAGCGGATATCGGGGTGAGCCATGGCGACGGCTTTTGCAAGCCAGAATTGGAGCTCGTTTCCGGCGGCTTTTTGGAAGATTTCGGTGCGGATGCAAATGACGGTCGGATTTGCCGCAACGACGACGATGGCTTCGGGGAGTTCGCTTGCGCGGCAGAGGACGGCGTTATCGAGCCCCATGCCGGCGCGCAATTGCGCGAAGATCTTGCCGTTTGGCGTGTTTTCGGAAACTTCCGAAGCGCCGGACGCGATTTGATCGATCGATGACGGACCGAATTGCATGTGTTCGGACAGCGTTTTGAGGGCATCGAGAATGGCAAACTGTTCGTCCGACAGAACGGGCAACGCTTTGGCGATGGATTCGAACGAAACGGCGTCGGATTTTTCGAATTTATTTTTGAGATCGTTGAGGGTTTCTTTTGTTTGGGCATCGAGCTGGAGCAATGCGCGAAGCGGCGACATAATGGCCCAAGCTTGCAAATCGCGGCCGTTTTTCAAATGCTGCTGCGCCAATTCGAGGGCATACGGATAGCTGCCGTCGCAATAGATGATGGCTTTTTCATAAAGCGCGCGTTTCTTTTCTTCGTCGTTTTGGGGCATGGCCAAAAGGCGCGACACGACGTCGGCAGACGGCATGGCATCCAAGAGGCGGCAGAGAATATCGGCGGCTTTTTCTTGATCGCCGAGCTGTTTGGCATAGAGATCGGCCAATTTGAGCAAGATGGCGCATTCTTCGGCTTTTGTATGTTCGCCTTCCAGCCGCCCGTTGAGCAAATCGGCCAACTGCGCGTACTCGCCCCGGGCGATGAGCATGCGTTCGAGACCGTCGAAAGCGCGGGCAATGCCCGGGACATAAGAAAGCGCCATATCGTATGCTTCGGTTGCCTGTTCGGGCGAAATCTTCTCGGAAAGTTCGCCTTTCGTGCACCACAAACTTGCCAAAATCGCGGGATTTGCCGTCGTTTTGATGAGCGTATCGGCGAGTTCGAGGGCTTCTCGGTATCGCCCGGCGCGCTTGTAGATTTCGAGACTGCGTTCGATGAGGTCGACATTTGAGGCGCCGTTATTGAGCGCGCCTTCGTAGTAAATGCCGGCTTCGCCGTGGTCTTTGAAATCGTCGCCCCAAATCTTGCCCATATTGTAGTAGATATTGCCGCGGCGTTTTGTTTTGTTGTCGGTGACGATGAGTCCGCGCTGGAGCGCGGCAATCGCCAAGAGCGGCTGCTTGAGGTCGGCATACGTTTTGGCGATTGCCATGAGCGCTTCGTAGTGAAGCGGCGACATTTTTACGGTTGTGCGCAAATCGTCGAGCGCTTGCGGATAGTTTTGGAGAATGTTGGCGATGAGCCCGCGTTTGAAATAAAGCTCGCTTTTTGTCTTGTCGTCGAGCTGAATCGACGGATTTTCAAGAATTGCGTCGTATATTCCGTAAGCTTTATCGATGTTGCCCGAATCTTGTTCGATATCGCCGATGGCCATCGCAATCGGGGCGCAATCGGGAGCAAGCGAATACGCGCGCCGCAAAAGGGCTTCGCTTTTTGCGTCGTTGCCGCAATCGCTTGCGGCCTGCGATACTTCGTAGATCGATTGGGCGTTGGCGACGGCGTCTTTGGGACCGGGCAGCGTCGTGCGTTCGATGGTGCCGTAAGCGCCGAAACAAGCTTCGTATCGCGCTTTGGAATTGCCGGCGCGATGTTCGAGATGCGCCAAATCATTCCAGGCTTCGGCGTTATCGTGATCGACGGCGATGGCTTTCCAGAGCCAAATGCGCGCTTCGTCGGTGTTTTCGGCGTTTCGGGCGCGCGCCGCAAGCAGTTTCGAGCGTTCGCTCCAAGGCAAGTCGCGTTCATTTTCGGCGGGAAGCAGCGCCGACGTCGCGCGCCAATTCTTGAGACGGCGGCCGATGCTGCGCAAACTGTCGGAGGCCTCCGCATTGTCGGGATCGAGCGCGCGGGCGCTGCGGTAATAGACGGCAACTTGATTGGGGCGATCTTTTTCGTCGCAAACTTCGGCCATGTGGCAATAGAAAATCGCGCCCCAAACCGGATCGAGCAAACGCAAAACTTGGTCGAGCGCATTGAGGTAGAGATCGATATCGCCTTTTTTGAGCGCCATCGTCGCAATTCCGAAGTAGGCATTGCGCTCGACGCCGCCCGTTCGGTTGATGTCGCGATACATGGCCAAGGCGCCGTCGATATCGCCGAGCGCCACGGCTTTGATGCGGGCAAGTTCGAACAGATACGATTTGCGGCTTGCGCTGCCGCCCGCGCAATTCTCCGAAAGCGACTGAATCGTTTCGGCGTATTGCGTCCAATTCTCGGTTTTGCGCAAGCTGCTGCAATAACGCTCGATGATGTCTTCGTTTTCGGGGTCGAGTTTTTGAAGCTCTGCGATGACTTGCGCGCCGACCGGATCGTCTTTCAAGCGTTTGTCGGCGATTTGCAGCGCATCTTGCAGCGTTATGACGGCGGCATCTTCGTCGTCATTTTCGATCTGAGCATGCGCGTGTTCGATTTTGATTTGAACCAAATTGCTCCAAAGTTTCGATTTTTCGTAGCTCTTGCAAAGCGGTTCATAGCCTGCGCCCAGCGGACCGGTCAGGCGGAAGAGCTCTTCGAGGGTTTCGCATGCGGCGTCGGGCAGCGACAAAACATCGTTTTGCAGCTTCGCGATGCTGAGCATGATTTGCGGGCGTTTCGATTCGTCGGCGAGTTTGAGTTCGAGGCGAAGCCTGCGCAATTCGACGTCGGGACCGATATTTTCGCCCGTCATTTGCTCAATGCCTTCGTGCGCTTCGGCGTTCGTTTCGTCGATTTGCAAAATTTCGGCATAGCCGTCGAATGTTCCTTCGACATCGTTGAGATAATCGCGGGAAATCGCGACGATGCGCAGCCAAATCGCTATCTTTTCTTCGTTCGATGCGCCGGCATGGAGGCGTTGTTTGAGCTCCGAACGCAATTGCGTCCATTCTTGACGCGATTCGTGCCAAGAAATAAGGGCTTCAAGCGATTCGACGCAATCGGGATCGATGCGCAAGATTGCGCATTCGACGTCGATGCTGCGTTCCGAATCGCCGAGCTCTTTTTTGTAGAATTGGGCAAGCGCGCGGCACAGGCGCAAGCTCGTTTCGTTGTCGCCCGATTTCTTGGCGCGCGAAGCCGCCAAGCGCACGGCTTGGGCAAAACGCCCTTGGCGTTTGGGAACGGTTGCGACGGCCGAAAGCGCTTCGAACGTTTCGGCATCGGACGGACGCTGCGTCAGAATTGCGCAGCGCAAATCGAATGCGCCGTCGATATTTTCGGCATCTTCGGCATAATGTTTGGCAATGCGCGCAAGTCCTTGCAGATCCATCGGATCTGCCGACGATTTTTCGCTTTCCAAGAGCGGCAAGCAGAGCGCGGCTTTGTGCGCATCGCCGCATTCGGCTTCGAGCGCCGCTTCGGCCGCGGCCGTCGGCATCGTCCGATAGGCGACAAACAATTCGGCAAGCGCCAGATCTTGGGCATCGATCGCGCGATAAACGGCGATCCGTTTTTCCGAGATTTCGGCGCGGACGGCTGCGCTTTGCGATTTGTCCCAAAGCTCGCCGTAGACCGTCAGCAGCTGAGCCTGCAAGTGATGTTCCTGCGCGAGTTTTTCGATTTTTGCGAGAATTTCCGCATCGTCGGGATCCATGGCCAACAATCGGTTGCAGGCACAGACGGCGCGCCCCGGCGCGCCGAGTTTATCGAGCAAAATATCGACGGATTTCAGCAAAGCGGCTTTGCGCGTATCGTCGTCGAACTGTTTCGATGCCAAACAATTCAAAACCGCGACGACTTCTTCCCAGCGATTTGTTTGCGGCGCCAATTGTTCGAGTTCTTCGGCCAAACGCTTTGCCTTGTCGGCTTGAATGGCGATCGAACAGAGAAGGGTAAAGGCGCGATCGGGGGCTTGAAGATCTTCGGCGAACAAACGCGCCGCGTCGAAGAGCAGTTTGCTTCGCAGTTCGGCGTCGTCGGTTTCGCCCGCCCGACGAATCCAAGTCATGCACAAAAACTCGCTTTTTTGCGATGAACGGCACAGCGACGCAAAGTCCGATTCAATCGACAAATCGCCCAAAAGCAAAATGCGCTGCATCACGTTGATGCGTTCGTCGACGTGTTCGGGCGCTATAAAGCGCAATGTGCGTTTGAGCAGCGCACAGCGCTCTTCGTTCGTTTCGGCCGCCGCGGCAGCCGTTTCGAGCGCCGCGCGCACAATCCCGTTTTCTTCTTTTGCGCAAATCGATTCCAACGCGATGAGCGCGCTTTCTTGGCGCGGATTCCGGCGCAAAACGCGCAAATAAGCGGCGACGGCCTGCGCGTGCGGCGCATTTTCGACGCACGCATCGGCAATGCGCAGACCCAAGGAAATGCGCGCATCGAGATCGCGAATCGTCGCAAGCTCTTGCGTCCAAATCCCGATCATTTCTTCGTTGCGCGACAGCTTTTCGAGAACTTCTCCCAATCGCTCGCACGCATTTGCGTTGTCGGGATCGCAATCCAAGACGATTTCCCAGCTCGCCGCCGCATGCGCCGTCGCCGGACCGTTGTCGGTCAGATATTGCGCCTTCTTTTCGGCCAAATGCAGAACAGAGGCGTCGTCGGCAATGCGGATTTGTTGCGTCAAACTCTTGTCGAGCGATTCGAAATCGCCTTGTTTGGCATAGACGCGGCTCAATTCCTCGCTCACTTCGGGGTTGCGCGGATCGATTGCCTGAACTTTCTTCCAGCAGCTTTCGGCTTTTTCGAAATTCGACAGTTTGTCGAGATAAAAACGGCCGAGTTTCGACAGCAATTCGGTGCGGACCGACGGGCGGCTCGTGATGGCCAAGAGCGATTCCATGGCATTGGCCTGCCCCCGATCGTCGCCGAGCGCTTCATAGAGCGCGATAATCCTGCGATACGTTGCGGCATCGTTCGGATCGAGTTCGATGATGCGGTTTAAAACCGAAATTGCGCGCTCATTGTCGAATAATTGTTTTTCGGCGACGTCGGCGGCTTTTTCGTACAGACCGACGGCTTCTTCGGCATGGTTTTGCTCCAATGCCGCGCCGGCGCGCTGCTCGTAAAATTGGCAAAGCTGTTCGTAATGACCGCCTTCGCTGAAATAAACTTCTTTGATGTGAAGCGCATCGCGATCGTTGGGCAAATCTTCCAAAATCGTATCGTATGCCTGAATCGCCGTTTCGCGTTCGCCCTTATCCCACAGAACATCGGCTGCGGCGCGGCGCAAATCGGTTTCGACCCGCGGATCGTCGCATTTTGCGCGGCTGATTTGCGCCAATTTGTCGATATCCCCGCTGATGCGGCAAACGTTGACATCTTGAAGCAAAAGCAGCGGATCGTTCGGGCGTTTCGACAAAAGCTCGCTCAACGTCACGCTTGCGCGTTCGGCATTGCCCATTCCCGAAATGTATATTTCGACGACTTCGCGCAAACCGAGCTCTTGCGTCGTCTTCCAATCGATGCAGCGCTCTTTGATAAAACTTGCGAGTTTTTCCCAATTCCCGTGCGAACGGTATACCGCCATGAGCGCATTTTGAACTTCTTCGCCGTGTTCGCCGATTTCCCACAAATGTTCCCAATCGGCTATCGCCAAAGCAGGCTTCGAAAGCTCGCGTTCGGCGATTTCAGACGCTTTGCGCGTGTAAAGAATGCGCTCTTCGCTGTCCCATGTCACGTCGACGACGCGCCGATACATGTCGCGGATCGCTTTGTAATCGTCCGTTTTGCGGTATTCGTTCTCCATATAAGAAAGCGCGCTTTCGTTGGACGGCGATTCGCGCAGCAACTGTTGATACGTCGCTTTTGCTTTTTCGGCGTTGTTCAGTTTGTCGAGATAAATCCCTGCCAACTCTTTCAAAATGCTGCTTCGGACTTCGGGCAAATCGGCCCAAACGGCATAGAGCAACACATTTTCCATCAGTTGGACGAGATCGTTCCAATTCTGCGCCCGAAGCAGACTGCGCGATTCCTTGCGATAAGCCGCATTGTCGCGCAAACTTTGTTCTTGGCGCAATTCGGGCGGAATGGGTTTGATTTCAAACGCCGGACCGTTGTCGGCGGCCGATTGCGGCGACAATCCGCCGTCTTCGTCTTCCTCTTCGTTTTCTTCTGCGCCGCCGGCGTCGGGGGCCGCATCTGCCGCGCGTTCGGGGATTTCGGTCATGATCAGTTCGGACGATCCGTCTTCGATATTATCGTTTTCATTCGAATATTCTTCGGAACAAACACTGGCATCAGAATTTTCTTCGGATGCGGCGTCGATCGATTCGCCGGCATCCTCTTCGTCTTGCGCGGCAGATGCAACGCCGCTTTGACCCGAAACGTCTTCATCGCCGCTTTGACCCGAAACATCTTCATCCGACGAAACGTCTGCGGCGACATCGGCGTCTGCCGATGCCGCGATTTCCTGCGATGCGCCGGTTTCGCCGCCGTACGCCGGCGCGTCTTGAGACTGTGCGATATCCGAATTCAAAACCCCGGAATCGTTCGATCTGTCGGACGCTTCCGGCAATTGAGCATTCTCTGCATCATCGGCAGAGGCTTCGCCGAAAAGATCCGCATCGCCGCCGGCAATCTCGGCACCGCTCTGCGCCGTGCTGCCGTCTGCCGAATCTGACGCCGTTTCGGGCTCTGCCTGCGGCTGCGGCGCAAAATCGGCGCCGCTTCGGACTCCCGAAATATCGCTGCTCGGTTCGGCTGCGCCGAACGTCGCCGACGGCGTCTCAGCCTGCGGTGCGCCCATGCCGAAAACATCGTCCAAGGCGGCCATTGCGTCGTCGACCGGCACATTTTGCAAGATTTCTTGCGGCGCTTGCGATTCGGTCTCGGCCGTTTCTTGGCCATAAGTCATCGTTTGGGGGTCGGGCATCGGACGGCGTCCCGATGGATCTTGGGCATGAATGACCGGGCGCGACGGCATGCGCGCTGCAACAATGCCGGGACGCCCCCCGCGCCCGCGCCCCGCCGGAACATTGGGCATATTGGGCGTTGACGGGAGACCCGAATGAGGCACTGCCGGCATGCTGCTTGCCGACGGCGGAACCGGCACCGCAGACGGAACGCTCGCCCGCGGCACCGCAGGCATGCCCGTTTGCGTAAAACGGCTCCCCGGCGCCGCCGGCATCCGTCCTTGAGGCACCGACGGAAAACGCCCCGGCGCCGTGCGCGCAACGACGCGTTCGCTGCGATGTTCGCGCAGGTTTTCTTCCTCATTTTCTGTGCCGTTTTCCGGCTGCCGCAGATCTCGTTCATCCGTCATGTGCTATCTCCTCGTCAAAGTTGTTGAAGATCCTGTTGCCAACAGTGAGTACGACAAACTAAACCTATACGCCAATCGCGTCAATTTCTCAAGCAGACACTCGTTCGCGCCGGCTGCGCCGCTCAGAGCTCAGAGCTTAGAGCTTAGAGCTTAGAACTTAGAAATTAGAAATTAGAGCTTTGAGGGCTCGGGCGCA
>CAVGZQ010000051.1:6480-13790 GCA_963633515.1 Bacteroidaceae bacterium | reverse complement strand
TCCGCCTTTTCTTCGGTTTCGGCCAATTCTACCGCTTTTTCTTCGGCTGCGGCCGGTTCTTCCGCCTTTTCTTCGGTTTCGGCCAATTCTACCGCTTTTTCTTCGGCTGCGGCCGCTTCTTCGGCCTTTTCTTCGGTTTCGGCCGGTTCTTCAGATTTTTCTTCGGCTGCGGCCGTTTCTTCGGCTGCAACCGTCTCGGCAGCTTTTTGCTCTGCCTGAGCCGCAGCCTTTTGCATTGCCGCCTTCGCCATGGCTTCGTACTTTGCAGCCTGTTCGGGCGCGTTGACATATTCCGAACATATGCGGCTCATTTCCGAGTAAAGCTTTGCTTTGCGCTCTTCGGGGAGATGGTCGTAGCTCAGTTCGATTTCGATGAGCTTGACCGCCATCTTGACGTTGTTGCGCTTGAGGAACAGACGCCGCGCGGCATCGAAGCTTTCGGAACGGAGCGGCCAAGTCTTGACGGCATATTGGTAACACTTGATCGCATCGCCGGCATCTTCGAGCTTATATTCGAAAATTTGCCCCATGATGTGGAACAGCACGCTGCGTTTTTCGGGATGCGTTTCGGCAGTGACATGATCTTTGAGCGCCTGAACGAGACCTTTCCAATCGGCCATTTCCGGATACGTTTCATACAGGCCGATGATCGCTTTCCAGCGGCGCGCTTGCTTGAGCAAGTTCGCAAGCGTACAAAACGCCTCTCGATCGTTCGGATTCCTTTTTAATGCTTCCTGGCATGCTTTAATCTGCTCTTTCATGGCTTCCCCTAATTGAAAAACGGCACTCCCGCGCCCAAAAAACATGGTCATGTTTTATAACATCCAAAATTTGCATTCAAGCATAGACAGGCTACATACGCCATTTTCTTTGATTGCTGCGGACGGATAAATAATTGTCTCGAATGCGGCGGTTTTCTTTGCTTTTTTTTCGGCAGAATTGTTCTGCATCGAATTTTTATGCGAATTATACGGCAATCATGCGACTAATATTGACAATATTACGTTAATCATTGAATTTTGCAATAAATCGCCGCGTTTTCCGATTGCCCGTCCGCCCAAATCCGCGCGGCGTATGGCAAAAGCCATAGACGCGCCCGCGCCGCATGGCTAAGCCAAAGGCGCGGCAAAACTGCGCGGCGTATGGCAAAAGCCATAGACGCGCCCGCGCCGCATGGCTAAGCCAAAGGCGCGGCAAAACTGCGCGGCGTATGGCAAAAGCCATAGACGCGCCCGCGCCGCATGGCTAAGCCAAAGGCGCGGTCCCCCAAAACACCTTTCCCTCAGGATGGATCATGCCCTATCTGCTCGCCGTTGACCAAGGCACAACTTCGACAACAACGATCATTGTCGACGAAAAATTTCATGTTTGCGGATGTGCATCGCAGGAATTTCGGCAATTTTACCCAAAACCCGAATACGTTGAACACAGCCCGGATGCCATTTGGCAGTCGGCGCTCGAGACGATCGGCACGGCCATTGCCCGCGCGCGAATCGATGCCCGGCAAATTGCGGCAATCGGCATCGCAAACCAGCGCGAAACGACCGTCGTTTGGGAGCGAAAAACGGGCGTCCCCGTTTACCCGGCCATCGTATGGCAATGCAGGCGCACGCGCGAAGCGTGCCAAGCTTTGAAGGCGGCGAATTTGGAGCCGATGATTCGCGAAAAAACCGGGCTTTTGTGCGACCCGTATTTTTCGGCAACGAAGATTCGGTGGATTCTCGACCGGTGCGACGCGCAAAATTCGGCCGAAAACGGCGATCTTTGCTTCGGAACGATCGATTCCTGGCTTTTATGGCAGTTAACGCAAGGCGCATCGCATGCGACAGACCCGACAAACGCGTCCCGCACGCTCGTCATGAATTTGGCCGATGCGGCATGGGACGGCGATCTGCTCGGGCTTTTCCGCATTCCGAGGGCAATGATGCCCGAAATATTGCCCAACAACGCGATCTTCGGGCATACCAAGGGCGTGCCCGGACTGCCCGACGGCATTCCGATTTCGGGTATTTTGGGCGACCAGCAGGCGGCGCTTTTCGGGCAATGCTGTTTTGACCCGGGAGCGGCAAAATGCACCTTCGGCACGGGCGCTTTTTTGCTGCTCAATACGGGACGGCAAATCGTCCGATCGCAAAGCGGTTTGATTTCGACGGCGGCATGGAAATTCGGCAACGACGTCACCTATGCGCTCGAGGGGAGCGCGTTCGTTGCCGGAGCAATTGTGCAGTGGCTTCGGGACGGACTCAAAATCATCGATTCTTCTTCTGAAATCGAAGCGCTTGCCCGAACCGTCGACGATTGCGGCGGCGTCGTCGTCGTCCCCGCGCTGACCGGTTTGGGCGCGCCGCATTGGCGATCGGACGCGCGCGGTTTGATTTGCGGACTGACGCGAGCCACGACGCGGGCGCACATCGCGCGCGCGGTCTTGATGGGAATTTGTCAGCAGAATACCGATTTGTTCGACGCCATGACCGCCGACTTGGGACGCGGACTGACGCGTGTGAAGGTCGACGGCGGAGCGAGCGCAAATGATTTGCTGATGCAAATGCAGGCGGATCTTTTGGGCAAGGAACTGATACGCCCCGACAACCTCCAGACGACGGCGCTCGGCGCGGCCATGTGCGCATCCATAGGCGCGGGGATTTACAAAAACCAAGACGACGTCTGCAAAACGTACGAAATCGAAAGGCGGTTCGAGCCGCAGACCTCGGACGAATGGCGAACCGCCCGACGGCGGCAGTGGAAATCTGCCGTCGGACGCGCTTAGCTTCATTTAAACAATAATTTTATTCGGCTGCGGCGTAAAATTAGTGAATTTTTTGCATTTGTCCGCAGGCGCTTAAGCGGCTGCGGCAAACTTCAAACGGACCGATGCAGACCGGTTTTCTCCGCCGCCGATGCTGCCGATTGCCAAAAATGCAAACAACCGCCGAGACTAGTTTTCTCCGCCGCAGCGTTCGCGGCTGCGGCAAAACGCGATAAATTCCGAAACATCGGCGGTTTCGGGGATGCATTCGTCCAGGACCGCATCGCGGCAATGGGTTAAGTACAGTCCGAGCGTTTTCCCCGATACGCCGAATTCCCGCATCAAGCACGAGGACAAATCTTTGGGCAAACGGATCTGCGCCGCGTCGGGATGCGCGATATAGGGCGACAGCGCCGAAATCCACGTTTCGAGGATCGCCGTTTCGCGCTCCCGCTGCGGATCGGGCAACATGAGACATTTGCATCGCTGATGCGCAATCCAGCGCGAAATGTCGGGCGCAACGGCCATGGCAAGTTCCCGCGCGGCGCGATAGTCGGGAGACGGCGACGGGATGGGAACTAACATTCTTTCGATATTATCGATTCTCGCCGCAGAAAATTTCAATCTTCCGCATATTTCCCGAACCAACATCGACGAAACATTTTCGGCCCACGCCCCGCGCGCGGTCACGCCATAGCCGAGCATTCCCAACATAACGCACCAACGCAAATCATCGTCCGGCGGAATCGACGAAAGATTGCGCAATATTCGATGCCACAAGTCTTCGTCCGAATTTTGCGCATCGCCCGGAACGATCGACCGCGGCACGCAATGCGCGCCGCGAAGCAGCCCGATTTCGGGAAAAATCAGCGGCAAAACGCCGACATCGTCGAGCCACGACAGCCCCGATGCGGGGTACGGCGCGCGCAAAAGCCCGTCGATCTCGGCATTCCAGCGCTCGCGGCTGACCGTCAGAACCGTTCCGGCCATATCGCGCGCCGCGTTTCGGGCCTCGTCGGCGACGTCAAACCCAAGGCGCGCCTTGAACCGCGCCAGACGCAAGATCCGAAGCGGATCGTCGGAGAAGATTTCGGCCGAGCGTGCGTATGAACTGAGCGGAACGCGCAAAATGCGCCGCGACAAATCGCCCAATCCGCCGAACGGATCGGCGATTTCGCCCGACGGCGAAGCCGCCATGGCGTTTATCGTCAGGTCGCGGCGCTCCAAATCGCGCGACAAATCGCGCCCGTAGCAAACGACCGGATGACGCGATCCGCGCGTATAAGACTCTTTGACGCGAAACGTCGTGATTTCGTAAGTCTTTTTCCGAATATTCGTCGCTATCGTCCCGAAAACTTCGCCCACGGGAATGACCGGATAATGATGTTCGGCCAAGATGGCTTTCGTTTCCGAAGGCAGGGCGTCGGTCGTGAAATCGATATCTTTGGGCGTTTGACCCAAAACCCAATCCCGGACGCAGCCCCCCACCGCATAGAGCTTGAATCCGGCGTCTTCAAACGCCGAAAACAATTCCCCGAAATCGCGCAAAGCCTCGGCTATGCGCGGCGAAAAACGCTCTGTCATCGCTTTGTCTGCCGTCATCGCGCGCCGGTCCGACGGGCAACGGCGCGCTCGGCCAATTTTCTGCTTATCGCGCCGTTATTCATCAATCCGACGATGAGAACGATGCAAACGCCCAAAATGCCCCATTCAAACGCATTCATCCTTCGCCCCGGTTTCCTTTTTTTCGGCAGAGTTTTCCATATCTTCTTTAGATTCGGAGTCCGTTTCTTTTTTGGATTCGGAGTCCGTTTCTTTTTTGGATTCGGAGTCCGTTTCTTCTTTAGATTCGGAGTCCGTTTCTTCTTTAGATTCGGAGTCCTTTTCGGCTTTCGCCGCCGCAGCGCGCGCTTCTTCGCGCTCTTTCATGCCGCTCTTGTAATAGAAAACGATCATGCCGACCATCGACAAAACGCCGATCGCCCCCAAAATGATCCACACAATCCAAGGATTGTACGCATTCCAAAGGACTTCGTTGGCGCGATAAACGTCGGCGGTCTGCCCGGCCGCGCCGCTTAAGGCATCTTGCATCTTTATCATCAATTCGTCGAGCTTGAGTTCTTTAAGCGCTTCGGCAGGCACATTGCCGTGTTCGGTCAGCCAGCGGCGCGCCAGCATCTCTTTGGACGAAAAATTCTGATACAGCGGTCCCGAAAGGAAATTCCCGCACGCCCAGCCGATCGCAAACGGAATATTCGAATACCCCATGTATATGGCTTTTTTGTCGTCGGGCGCCGTCATGCCGATGTATTCGCTGAATTTCGGCGAACAGATAATCTCGCCTATCGCAAAAATGAAAATCGCCAAACACGCAATCCCGCCCGACATCGTCATGCCCGAAAGCACAAATCCGACGACCGAAATCACCATGCCCAAAATGAGCGACGTCATCATGCGATAGCGCGCAAAAAATGCCGACAGCGGCAAAACAAACAAAATAATCGCCGCCGAATCGATGTTGATGATCATCTCGGGCTTAAGCGCGCCGTTCGTTTCCAAGAAAGACTTGATAAACCGCGTCGCAAAGCCCGGCGCTTCGGACGTCGATCCGTCCAGCATCATCGCGCCGCTCAAAAGAAATTCGCCCGCCGATCGCCGATCGGTCCACTCGTTGAGGAAATTGGGCAAAAGATCCCAGAGCTGCATGAACATGAGCCAGAATCCCGACACGATGAGCAAAAAGCACAGCATCGCTTTGTCGTCCCAAAGATTCTTCACCGTCTTGACGAAAACTTCGCCCATCGATTCGCTCTTGTGCGCCGCGATTTCTTCGGGCGTGCGCTCGGGCTCTTTGAAAAACAGCAACGTCACCAAGAAATTAAATGCCGTCACGATCGCCGCGCTGTAAAACACATAATGCCACGTCGGCACGTCCTCCGTCCCGCGAAGCGCCGATGCGCACATCGGCGCCAAAAATCCGCCGACATTCACGACCCAATAAAAAAGACCGAACCCAAAGCCCGAATTCTTTTCGTTAAGCGACTTTGCCACGACGCCTTGCACAGGCGGCTTGAATATGGCCGTCCCCACCCCGATCATGCACGCCGACAGGAGCATCAGGACGAAGTTCGCCGTCGCATTCGCGCCGTCTCCCGCGCCCAGAAGCGACGCCAGCGGCAAAATGTTCGCCATCATCAGATAGCCGCAAATGTTGATGCAAAATGCAACAAAAAGCGACTTGCGATAGCCGAACGATTCGCTGAAACCGCCGCTGACCATCGGAATTAAGCATTGCAATAATGCCCAAATTCCGTAAATCATCCCCAATTGCGTGTAGCTCAGATGCAAACCGCCCGACGTCGTCGACACCATCATCAGCGGCAACACCGCTCGGATGCCGAAATACGCCAGACGCTCGCACGCCTCCAGTACGTTTGCCAGCCAAAACGCCGGCTTAATCCCATGCAACATCGGTCGTTCCTTTCGTTTTCTGTTTCACCGTTCCCTCGAATGCCATGCCAAAAATACGTCAATTATTGAATATTCTTCTGCAAATTCGCATTCATTCCATAATTGTCCGCGCGATATTCAAACCTTGCGGCTTCATTCACGTCCTTTGCCCCTGCCGGAGACAAACGTCATGTAGTTTGTGCGTTTACATACAACACCGCCGATGATGCAATATTTTTTATAAGGATACCCCTTCATGCGACATCCTTTTCGCCGGCTTTTTCCCGCCCTTCTCGCCGCTTTCTCGCTTGTTGCCGCGATTGTGCCTGCCGCTCTCCGCAGCGGCGCGCTCATGCCCTTTCACATTTCAGCCGCCGTGCTGTGCTACGCTTCGTTCATCGCATGTGCTTGCGCAATCATCGCCATACATATAAGAATTGTTCGCAAAAACTCCGAAAACCGCGCTCAATCCTCGTCAAAACATCAAAAACATCGCATTTTATTAACAGGCACATCGGCCATTGCGCTCTGCGACGTCGGTCTCATCTTCGCCGCCGAAACGCTCGTCACCGGCATGATTTGGGCCAAACGCGCCTGGGGAGCCGCATGGGTCTGGGAGCCGCGCCTCTCGGGCATGCTCCTCATGACGCTCACATTCGCCGCATGGCGTCTGAGCTGCGCCATTTTGGGCGGCGACACGCCCGACAAAATGCGATATGCCGCGCCCCTTCTCATTCTCGGACTTCCGGCCATGTTTTTTACCCATTTCGCCGTCAGACTTTTCGGCGGCATTCACCCCGACTCAGTCGCGCATGCCGGCGCCCAATTTCCGGGATTCGCCGCAACATCTGCCATTATCTTGGGGCATATCGGACTCGCTGCCGCGCTTTTTATTATCCGAAGCTCTGATCCCGCGCGCGGCGAATAAACGCATTTCGGACCTTTTTCGGTTTCCGCCCGCCGTTGCGGCTTTGCCGCAACGGCGCAGGCGGCTGCGGCTATTTTGCCCGAAACGGGCAAAATACGCCTTCGGGCTCCGGCTATTGCGGCAAAGCCGCAATACGCCTTCGGGCTCCGGCTATTGCGGCAAAGCCGCAATACGCCTTCGCAAATA
>CAVGZQ010000051.1:5584-6470 GCA_963633515.1 Bacteroidaceae bacterium | reverse complement strand
CAATACGCCTGCGCAAATATGCTCCGGCTTTTTTGCCCGCGGGCAAAATGCGCCTTCGCGTTAAAAATCCCCCGCAACGCCCGATTTCGCGCAAAATGGCGCAAAATCCGCTCGCTCCGCCATAACCGGATGCGCAAATGAATAATGCTTCGAACGCGCTGCCGCGCAAGCGTAATGAAAAGAATTCGATCGTATTTCCGACATTATGCATTTTGTGCAAATTCGGCTTTAAAACGCCCGTCCGTTCCAATCGCTTTGCCGATCGGCGCCGATTCGATGAAATTCTGAACAAAATTCGTATATAATGCGAATTATTCGAATTTTACGTCCGAACACCCATGCATGTAAATCACTTCGAGAAGCGACGCCGCAATATCGTAATTTGCCCGCGCATGAACCTTGAGCGTCGGCGCCGGCGAACAAAGATTCGGCAAATTCCGATCGGCATACGCCGAAAACTCATTGCGCGACATCGCCTCATCGTTGACGATAATCGCATTGTTTTCGTTGACGTATATATTCAGCCGGTCTGCCGCTTGCTCGGGTTCGCCTTCGAACTTCGCATTTGCCAATACGACTTTTTCGATCTCGGCATATTCCGCCGCGAGTGCTTGCGCGCGATCGCTCAAATCGGAGATCTGCCCGTCGATTGATGCCATCTGCGGAGAATTCTCGACATCGGCGGCAAACACGGAATGCCGTTGGGCTTGCGCCGATGCGCATCCCGTCAATAAAAACGCAGCAACGCCTGCAATGAACAAATTCCCGATGCGATTCATACGTATTTCCAAAAGAAGCTCTCAATTATCGGAAAAGATTCGTCTTTAACGCAAAATTCCCGCCGCGCGGCGCGACGACAATCCGTTCGCTGCGGTAACCTTCAAGC
>CAVGZQ010000051.1:0-5574 GCA_963633515.1 Bacteroidaceae bacterium | reverse complement strand
TCGCCAATATCGGCGCATCTTCTTCGGCCGGATCCAAATTCACGGCATACCCCGAAATCCCGTCATACGGCTCCTCGGCTACAAAGCTGTACGCATAATCGTCGCCGGTTCTGAAGACGATCGAAAATGGGACGCTTTCGGACGTGTCGAGACTCAGCGGCGTCGTCCCGACGCTTTTGCCCGCAACCCGAACTTCGGCCGGCAAATCCGAGAAAAACTTATACGTATCGACACGCGCTTGCGGAACGGCCGGGTTGGCCGGGATCGCGCAAACGATTCCCGCAACGGCCGCGCCCGCCAATATGCATACACCCGCCCCGATGACGACAAACCGAAGCGGCGAAACGCCGTGCGCAAAACCGCGAATCCGTTCCCAAATGCGCCCCAATTTAAACGCCTGCATATTCCGATGCGTCGTCGTCATCAAATGCGCATCGCTTTGCGATGCGCGCATGTCGATTCCCAAATCGCCGCTCAGACGCTCCAACGCATGCAAAAACGATATCATCGACGGATACCGCTTATTCCGATCCTTCTGCAATGCGCGCTGCAATACCGCATAAATTTTGCGCCACTGCTTGTCAAATCGAATATTCTTCGGCAATTTCGGCAATTTTTGGTTCACTGCCGCGCTGAATACGTCGATCAGATTGCTCCCGACAAACGGCGGCGCGCCGAACAAACACTCCCACAAGATAACGCCCAAGGCATAAACATCGGTGCGCCCGTCGACGTCGCTGCCCTGGATTTGTTCGGGCGACATATAAAACGGCGTGCCGAGCGTCGCCCCCGCATTCGTCAGCTTTCCGACCGACATCGGGTCGCCCGCCTCGAGCTTGGCCACGCCGAAATCGAGCAATTTCACGTCATCCGACGCATTCCCGACTTGCACGATGAAGATGTTCGCAGGCTTAAGATCGCGGTGAATAATCCCCTTGCTGTGCGCATCGCACAGCGCCGATGCGACCAGAGCGACATAACGCACCGCCTGAGCCGGCACCAATACCCGGCGTTCCTTCAATACGGCATCAAGCGCCTTGCCCTCCAAATATTCCATCGCAAAATAATGGCATCCGTCGGCCGTGCAACCCGATCCCAATATATGACAGATGTTCGGATGCGTCAGACTTTCAAGCGCATGAACTTCGCGCAAAAATCTGTCGATAATCGCCGGATCCCCGTTATACTCCGCCCGCAGCAGCTTCAGCGCGACGACGCGCCCAAGACGCACATCGTGCGCTTGATAAATATTCCCCATGCCACCGCGCGCGACGAGAAAATTGACGAGATAACGTCCGTCGAGCAATGTTCCGACCAACGGATCGGAATCTATCGTGTGACCTATCTGAGAATTCATAACCAAATCAAGCTATCCCTGAAACGATGCGCTTTGCGTTTCTTTGCGCCGCAATGCGTTGAGCATTCGCGATAAATTGCATAATATTCATCGCGATTTCAATTTTTTGCGAAGATTATTCGCTTCCGGTCCGCAGAAGACTGCGGCACTGCCGCAACGCCTTTATATTACTCCAATGCCTTTTCGATTGGTATCTTTTATCCGTCCCAACCGTCGGGCTGCGTTTCGGCGCCTTTCATCGCTTCGTTGAGCATATCCGACAAAGACTGCGCGCGTTCGGCGCCCGCCTCAATCCCGAATTCCTGAAACATTTGACGCAGCTTTCGGCAAAACGAAAGCCCGGCCATATACTGATGCGCCGACGCCAGAAAATGCGCATAATCCGACGCAATGCGCGCCGTCTCAAGCGGTTGCCCGTAGCGCGAATATATCTCCGTCAAACGGCTGAACAATAGCTTCGCCTCTTGCGCCCGATCGATGCCCGCCTCGGGATCGGCATAAAACTTCGCCATCAAACCGAGCGTGCGCGTCCATATGCTCATAATCCGAAGACTGCATGCGCTTTTGTGCGCTTTGCGAAGCGTGCGCATTGCACGGTCGCATTGACCGTCGGCATATTGCAAATATGCCGTGTTTGCCAAACATCGCGCTATCAGCGCGCGCTGGCGCGTCTGCTGCGCCGCCCCCAAACACTGCTCCAATGCCGCGCGCGCCGTCCGCATCGCCTCCAATGCCAATGCCCCGTCGGCAATATCGGCCAAAACCGCCGCATGAAGAACGACATCGTTCATCTCTTGAGCCATGCCCAATGCCCTATTCCACGACTCAAGCGCCGAAGACAAATTCTGCGCGCGATCGTATGCCAAGCCCAAAACATGATACGCATGCGCGCAAATCTGCCGCGAATCCGCTCCGCCGCCCGTCGCAATCAGCTTTTCGAGAAGAACGATCGCTCTGATCGGATTTCCGAACTGATATTCGACACATCCGCGCACCAACGAAATTTTATTCCAAATTCGCGATCTTTTATCAATTTTATTCGACATTTTCTCGATTTTAGCGAGCTGCAAGCGAGCCTTGCCGCAATCGGAAATGACGAGCGCATAGCCGGCCAAAACGATCTCGAGCATCAGCGAAACTTCCGCATCGCCCGCGATATTCAAGAGCGCGCGCGTCCGTTTGATATAGCGCATCACATGCCGCGTGCTTCCGATCTCGACCAACATCGCGGCAATTTGCAGCGTCGCGCGCGCCGCTTGCACGTAGGCGCTCATCTTCGTCGCATTAAAACACGTCTGACGGCACAGGCGGAACGCTTCGTCGATAAGCCCTATCCGAAACGCTATCTTGGCGCTGTCGAGCGATACCGCGCTCTTTCGCGCCAAATCCGACTCCGGCAGGCATTTGAGAAGCTTTCCGAACAGCGGCCACGCCTTCGTATAGTACGATTGATCGTAAGCGCGGCGCGCCGCTCTCTCGTAATAACGGCACGCCTCGTCGGGCGACTTGCGGCAGCGGTGCATGTCGCCTATCGCTTCGTCATAGGCGCCATGCGCGTTATTGAGCGTATACCACTGTGCCGCATGAAAATATATCCCCGCCCGCAGCCCGGGCGGCGTCCCGGCGGCTATCGCAAGCCTTTCGCAATCATGGCAAAACACAAAACAGGGCGTCGATTCCGTCAGCGATTCTTCCGATCGCTCAAAAAATCCCGCCTTCCGAAGCCGTCCGAACGCTTGCGCGCATCGCTCGGCATCGATCGCGCAGCCGCTGTCAAGCCCCGCGACGATGCTTTGCAGCGTCGCGCGCGTAAACGGCACGGTCAAATGCGATGCCACCTGCAGCAACAATTGTTCGGACGCGTCGCGCGCCCGAAAACGCGCCGCTATCGATTGCGCCACGTCGCCGGGCAACGGCCGGCGGCGTATCTTCTCAAACGCGGCATTCCACTGAATGATTTGATCCGGCTTGAAATGTTCCAATATCGTTTCTATCGCGCGCTTGGGATTGCCGTAGGCGCGTTGCGCGATGTGACGGCATATTTCCTGCGGAATCAGCATCTTTTCGCGCGATTCCCCAAGCCGCCTGAAAACGTGTTTCGTCAATAACGTCAAATCCGTATCGCTCATCGCCTCAAGACAAAAATGTTCGATATACGGCTTGTTGCGTATCGATTCGGGCAGCTGCGACGCGTCCGAAACCGTCCACAGCATCGTCAGCGGCGCATCGCCGAGCGATTCGAACAATCGGCACAAGATTTCCAAGCTCCAGCGATCGTATTTTTCGGCATCGTCTATCACGATTGCAATTGCATTCTTGCGCGCATCGGCCTCGACCAAACGGCGCAAAGCCGGTTCAAGGCGTGCGACGGCGCGGACCAACGCCGCTTCATCCACGTCGGCATCGAGGCTGTCGGCCGCCCGAAGCGATGCCGAGACCGCCGATTTCCCCGCTTCATTCTCTTGCTGCGACGCATTTTTGCCGCCGTCTGCGCGCATCAATGCATCGGCCGATTCCGGCGCTTTTGCGCCGTCGCCCGCATCATCCTGCCCCGACGCCGCATCATGCTTTTGCGCATCGGCCGACGCAGCGACGGCATCCGAATCGCAGCTTTGCGTCTGCGAACATTGCGGTCGGCGCGTAATTTGCGTGCGCTCGATATATCCGGCTTCTTGCGGCGGTTGCGCGCAAAATGCATCATCGATATCGATTTCGATATCCCCCGACAGCGCGCGGTTGTCTGCATCCGTCGCCGGCGGCTTTCGGACCGCATCGGATCCCACCGATTGCGCGCCGCCCTCGGCATCTCCCTCCGAGGCTTCGATGCAATCCAAAAGACTCGCTTTATCCTGATTATTATTCTCTGAATGTTGCGCATTCTTCGAATTTTCTTCTTCGGCGCATCGAACTTCTTGTGCTTTATGCATTGCAATGACGGCATCCATCGACACGATTTGCGTCTTGATCGGCGGCGGCGAAACCGTGCGTCCGCCGCTCCGGCGCCGCGTCATCCGCCACATATCCAAAATCGCATCGATATCGCGTTCTATCGCATCATCGCCGCCGTCGCGGGCGTCCGGCACGACGATCGACGCAATCGCGCTGCGCACAAACCGCTCGATGCATGCATAATTCGTCTTGCCCGATATGTAAAAGCGTTGCTCCAATATGTTGCGAAGCGCGCGAAACGGCGACTTTTTCGGAATACCGGGCGCCAACGTCAAAACATCTTCGGGCGCATGTTCGAGCTTTGCATAGACTTGCGCCAAAAACGTCGTCTTCCCCGATCCGGGCGCGCCGGTCAGCAGGATCATCTGCTTGTGCTTGCGCTTTAATCCGGCTTCTATCTTATAATAAAGCTTGTTGCGCAGACGCTCGACGCCGGGCAGCCGAACCGCTTCCAAATCGAACCAATCCGGCCGCGACCCCGCATGGCGTATCGACATATTCGACAGCCGCGCGCTGACTTCGGGGTTTTCGGGTTTCGGACGCCGCGCGCTTTTTTCTTCGCCGCCTGCCAAATCGCGATCGTTATCGGCATCTGTTTTCTTCCCCGTCCGCGCTATTCTCACCCTCGGCTCGCAGGTCGGCGCCGGCAGCCGTTTGTCTGCATCAGCCGCCTCCGATGCGCCGTCTTGCGCGAACGTGCAGCCTTCTTTGCCCGCTTCATCCGCCTCCGATGCGCCGTCTTGCGCGAACGTGCAACCTTCTTTGCCCGCCGTCCCAAATTCCTCCGGCAAACATTCGGGCAAAATGCGCGTCTGCTCCGACGGCGATGCGGCATCGCACGGGTCTTGCGCTGCCCCCCCATCTTTCGGCCGAACCGCCGCAAGCTCATTTTCGGACGCTTCGGCCGCGCGCGCGCCGCTATCATCCGCTCGCGGGCATTCCCGATCGGCTGAGCGCATCGGCAAACTGCTTTTCTGTCGCAAACGGCGATACAAATTCATCGTATTTCTTCTTTTTTGCGCTCTCATCGATTCGCCCTCACCATAAAACGCGTGCTTTGCAAAACGCCCGAAACAAACGATCTTTTTATACGAAACGCCCGCAGCGCGCAACATCCGCAAATGATGCCGTTCTGTCGCAAAACATCGCTTTTTTTTTCGTCGGCTTTTGCGCACGGCGCAATGCGCCGCCAGCTCCGGCTTTTGCGGCAAAAGCCGCAATGCGCCTGCGCTTTCTTTTCGTCGGCTTTTGCGCACGGCGCAATGCGC
>CAVGZQ010000050.1:1350-13855 GCA_963633515.1 Bacteroidaceae bacterium | reverse complement strand
GTATGCATTCCACAGATTGCGCGTTTCTTTGGGCTGTTTTTGGCGCGCCGTTTCGGCAATCATCCAACTTTGAACCGCAGTCGCTTCCGGCGCTTTTTCGGCGATTTCCTGCCAAATTTGCATTGCTTTTTCGTGCCGCAGCGACGCAGCCAAATCGGCATCGGCCTTGAAGCGCAGCGCGCGCCAATATTGCGCGACGATATCGCCCGGATGCCGGGCCAAGCGCGCCGAAATTATATCATCGGCGCGATCGGCGCGTCCGTCGGCGATGGCCAATGCCGCGCCGAACCAAGCCATCACGGCATTCGGCGCGTCGAATGCGCCGTCTGTTCCGTCGCCGATGACCGATGCGATGTCGACGATTTTATACGCGATATCCTCGGGCGCCGCCGATGCATCCGGCGTGGTTTGGTCTGCATCCGGTTCGCCGATTTCTGCGATTGACGGCGCAAATCCGCCGATCGCTTCGGCATTTTTTGCATATTCTTCGTCGTCTGCGGTTTGCGGCGCGATCCACGCCAAAATGGGCGAAGATTTGCCCGCTCCGGCTTTCAGCCCGAGTTTGATGCGAAGCGCATGCACGCCTTTGGAAAGCCGCAGACTGACTGCGAGGAGCGAATCTTTCCCCGTAAGTTCGGGACCTCGGCGCAAAACCGTCTGATTGTCGATCGAAAGCTCGTAAAAATGGTTCGATTGAATAACGGCGAGATAAGTTCCGGGGCGATCGGCTTCGAAAAACGTTTCGCCGGCGTAAATCCCGGCGCGCGTTGCCGCCATAACGGTTTGCGACTCGGGCGCATAGCGGAACGATTCGATTGCCGTCTGAGAAGCGTCGCTTTCGTATGCGTCTTTAAGCCGCGCATCGCCGTCAAAAGGCATGATCCCGTCGAATTCGGCCGAAGGATACGGCGAAAATGGTCCGGCCCATTTAAATCGCGACAGCGCGACGGCGCCGTTTGCAGGGGCAAAATCGCCGATCTGCGCCTGCCTCGCGGCCCGTGCCTGAAGCGCAATGAGACGCGCCGACGCATAGGGATGCGTTGCGCGCAAATCTTTAAGCGCGTCCCAAGGCAACGATTCGACTGTCAGCGCGTCAATCATGCGCAATCGCGACAGCGCTATCGCTTCGAAATCGCCGAGCAATCCGCTCTCAAGCGCCGAAACGTAGCGCGCAATCGACGTTTTATAGTCGCCGCGAAGCGCCGCAATTTCGGCATAAAGGCATAAATCGGCGGCTTTCGGCGACGTCGCCAACGACTGCGCAAGGCGGATTTCGGCTTTGTTCAAATTCCCCGCGCTCAAATCATCGATTGCCGTCTGCGTCGCCGACGGCGCGGATGTCGCCGATGTCTCCGTCCGCCACCCCGTCCAAAGCGCCGCCTGCTGCGGCGATTGCGTCGCCGCGCAACCCGAAACGATTGCATTCACCCATGCAAAAGCCGCCAAAAGACGCAAAATCCGTGCTTGTTTCATCTTCTTACTTCCCCTGCGGCGATTTGATATGGGCGGTTCGCCGCGCAATCGAATTGTTGCAGAAAATTCTTATATATTGATCGTTTTTTGGGAAAAATTCTCTGTTTATTAGGCTATATTGCGATTCATGCCGTCAAAAACAATGCCTTATTCCCCGACGGCGATTTGGCACGGGGCGTTCGCCGCGCGATCGAATCGTTGCAGAAAATCTTGATATGTCGGGTATTCTTCGGGCAAAATTTTCGATTTATCGAGCGATATCGAAATTTCTGCCGTCAAAATATTGTCTTTTTGCGCAGCCTTCACAGACCACTGCCCAAGCGGCGCCGTCTGAGTCTGCGGCGCGGGAATGTCGGCTTTGGCGCCTTGAGGCAAGATAAATTCGACCGTCTGACGGAATTGCATGGGGGCTGCATGTTCGATCGCAAAATGGCGCGACGACGACGGCGCAAACGATTGCGCCATATGCGAAAGCTTCGCCCCCAACCGCACAATCCAAGTGTTTCCTTCGGCTTTTGCAATCTGAGAAAACGCCGTTTCCGCATGAACGGTCAGCGAAACGTCGCGTTCCAAATCCGAGACGTCGGAAATTTCAAACGATTGAATTTCTGTGCCCGCTATGCCGTAAGCATATTCCGATTCGAGCCGTTCGCGGCGCAGCGACTCCACCTGATACCGTTCCCGATAACTCGGCGCCATCAAACCTTTGTACGTCACGCGATCCGTGTAAGATATCGCATCGCCGCGTCTCAAATCGAATGACAAATGATGAACCGCCGCATTGTCGGACGATTTCGTCATGGGCGTTTTGACAAGGCGATAGCTCGCATCGTCGTCTATGATCAGCGCATTTGCCCCCTGATCGGGCGCAGGCAGCTCTCGCGTGCCGCTGAATTCTGCCGTTGCGTCCAAAAACATATCAAACATCGGCACGTAAACGATCGCATGATCGAACAAATACGCATTGGGCAATTCCATCGACACATCGCCGTTTCGCCGCGTGCGGATGAGCACAAACTGCGCCGCAATCCCTGCCTCCCCCAGCATCGTTTTGAGCAAACTCGCCTTGTCTTTGCAATCGCCGAAACGGCGCTCAAAAACTTGAGAAACGGGATACGGTTTATGACCGTGTATGCCGAATTCAAGCGCGACATACCGCGTCGATTTCACGACAAAATTGTGGATGCGCTTCAGTTTTTCGAGCGGATCTTCAACGCCCGCCGTCAATTCCGCGACAGCCGTTTTGATGGCCCCGTCGGCTTTCCATTGCGGTTTTGCCAAATCGATAAACCAATCGGCGACGTCTTGCCAAGACGCAAACGACGAAACAAGCAAAAATGGCGACGCCTCGGTAATCCCCGGCATGCTGTCTTCTTGCACGTAACGCGGCACGTTCTTTTCTTCGTACGATGTCACGATGCTTTCGCCGTCTTTTGTCTGCGTCCCGACATAATGCGGTTCTCCGTCCGGATTGTGGCGCAATATCCGAACCGGAAACGTTTCGGGCGCAATCACCGTGTATTTTGACCATTGACGGCTGAACGTCGCACGAAGCTGATACAAATCGCTGAAATAATTGGCGCTGCTCGCGTTTTTTTGCATCTGCGTCCGTTTAAACCGGTATTCGATGCGGTCGCCGACGGCCAAATCGGGAATTTCAATCACAACTTGACGCTGATCGTAATACATGCGAATCGATTCGTCGGCCGCATTGTATTCCGCCGTCTTGTAAAGACGGCTCACGGTGCCGTCTTTTTTCGTCGCCGTCACCGACAGAATTTCAAGTTTTTCGTCGGTCGGCGAATAGTTTATCGGCATGGCGCGAAGCGTCTTGAGTCCCTGTTCGTCGATGACTTCGAACACGATCTGATTGAACGTCGACGATAGCCCGTTGGGCAAAATCCGCGTCACGCGATTGTCGAGAAGCGAAACAAACTGCGACGCATCGGGATCGGCATTGCCCGGAATGTCTTTGACGATATAGGGCGCTTCGTAAGATTGCGCTTCGACGGACGAATCGCGGTTGATCAATCGTTTTGCGAGATTGGCGCGCTCGGCTATCGATTCGTCTTGCGGCACGAGTTGCGCCGCCATTTCGTATGCCGATGCGGCTTCGTTCAAATCGCCCGTCTCAACGCTGTAGCGCGCAAAACGAAGCCAACGCGACGGATCGTTGATGCGCTGCGACAAATACAGCATAAATTGGCTTTCGCCGTCTGCCTGAAACATTCTCGGCGCCGATTGCGCGCCGTTATCTTCGGATCTTTTGGGCGTATTCCCGTATGCCGAAACGACGTCGAGCCAAAAATTCCAAACGTAATCGTCGTAAGGATGGCGCGATAAAAACGCTTCGACGCTTTTTTGAATCGATGCGAGCGCCGCATCGATCCGATCCGCGTCATTTTCCGATACGGCGCGGCGCAATTGCCGATCGAGCATATCGGCGAAATAGACCGCGCTGTTTTTTTGCGCGGCATAGAGCCGTTCCAAAATCGATTGATACGCCGTCTGATGCCCGCGCGATTCAAGCGTGCCCGCGACGAGCGGCAAAACCGCCGCCGCGCACGGCACGCACGGCGTCGCATCCGCCATTTTGAACGCCGTCATCGCCTGATGACTGTTGAGTTCCGCAAGCGCCGCGAGCTTTGCGCGCAAGGGTTCATACGAGACGCCGTCTTGCGTCGGCGCTTCTTTTTGCAATATCGCGCGAATATCGGGCCATTCATCGGCAAATCGCGACCCTGTATCGCCCTGCGCTTCGGAATTCAGCGCCGTTTCGCGCGCGAGCAAAAGACGCAAAACGCCGTCTTCGGGATTCTTTGCGACGGCTTTGCGCAAAATTTGAAGCGATTTCCCCGGATCTTTGAGCACGATCGCCGCAAGCGCCAAATCCGACGAATGCATCGACGACATCGCATCGATATCGTTCATGAACAAATTTCCGACAATGCGCGCGGCGTCGGCCGGCGACGATGTTATCTGCGTCAAAAGCGCGCGCTCGGCCAATGTCATCTTGCCGCCCGCTTCATAAAACGAAAAAATCGTCCCTCGGCTTTGCGCCGAAACATTTGCGCCCAACGCCGCTTGCGCGGCGATAGGCGTGCTGTTGTCGACGCGGAAATCGAGCGCCTTGCCCGTCCCGGCTTCGGTCAAAAATACGTAAAATCCGGGCTGTTTTTCGAGCGATCCCGCCTTGACGGCAAGTATATTTTCGCCCGGATTGAGCACGATTTCGCGCCGTTCGCCGTACAGCGGCAATTCATCGGGCCCTTCGTCTTTTTGTTCGAAAACGCGTTCGCCGTTTACCCATGCAACGATCGGACTTTCCGACGGAATTTCGATCCACGCCCTGACCGGCGACGGACTGTCGATGACGATCCGCGACGCCAAATACATCACCGAAAATCCCGGATGATGCATCCGCTCCTGAGGCTTGACCGCCCCCAAATTCCCGACCGACTCGTAAAGCATCCAATTGAGCGCCGGAAACATCGCCCCGGGCGTCGCTTGCGACGTGTCAAAGCCGTCGGTTTCGGGCGGATGCGCGATGCCGAAATCGAGACTCGACGCGCATTCATACGGAAACGACACGTAAAACGACGTCACCGCCCCGGGCATCGGCGATTGCGCCTTGCCGCCGATATCTTCGAGATACCGTTCCGTTCGCGCCCGATATCGCTCAATATAAGGATAATCCGCGTCGGATTTCATCGCCGAAACCCGCGCCGTCCATCCGTCGATGTCGCTGACCGACGCATAAAGCAACTCTTGTTTGATCATCTCCAAAAGCGTTTTCGCTTCGGCGGTTTCTCGCGCCGCGCGCTTCGTTTCTTCTCGTTTCAAACCGCTTTCGGGCATCGTCCGAGATGCAGTTTTCGCGTCAGAAATCCGTTTTTGCGCCGTTTGCGGCGGCGCGGGCGTTTGCGCCTGTGCCCAACCGCCCGCAAAAAACGCCATAACGGCGCCCAATCCGATTATCCTTTGCCACCGCTTCATCGATTGCCTCCGATCAATTCAGACATTGCATGCATTCCGCTCCGAAATCTCATGCGTTTTAGTGCTTTTCAATGTGCCGATCCACGGATTTATTCCGATTCCGAAATGCGCGGCGATCGGTTTATAATCGGCGGCGGCGGCGCCGCTCATCGATGAGAGGCGATTTATGCCGCCGGCACAAATTCCCACCGAACATAAGGACAATCGATTCATGTCTCTTCCGCTTCAAGCCGGTCTTCGCCGCAGTTGCTGTCTTATCGATCGCGATGCGCTGACGCAAAACATGGCAACGCTTAAACGCGGATTGGCGCCCGGCGCCGAAATCGCTGCCGTCGTCAAATCCAACGCATACGGGCACGACGTCCGCATCGCATGGCGTGCCTTCGTCCGCGGCGGCGCAACCTGGCTTTGCGTCGACTCCTTGCACGAAGCCGCCGATTTGCGCGACGACGGCTACGACGGCAATCTCTTCGTCATGGGACACGTCCCCCCCTTGCACGCAAAAGCCGCGCAGGCGCTCAATGTCCGCGTCATGATCTACAGCAAAGCGCAAGCAGACGCCTTCGGCGCAGCCGCCAACGATGCCGCAGCCCCCATGCGCCTCATCATGAAACTCGAAACCGGCACCCAGCGCCAAGGACTCACGCTCCCCGATGCCATCGATCTCGCGCAATACATCCGACGCTTCCCATACCTCAGCCTCGAAGGCACGTGCTCGCACTTTGCCAACATCGAAGACACGACCGACCACTCCTTCGCCCTGGCGCAGCTCAAAGCGTTCAACGATGCCAACGTCGCGCTCAAAGCCGCCGGATTCGATATCCGACTGCGCACAATCGCCAATTCGGCCGCCGGCATTCTCTGGCCCGAAACGCACTTCGAACTCGTCCGCGCCGGCATTACTTGCTACGGCATGTGGCCCTCGGCCGAGTGTTTCGTCAGCGCAAAACTTCTGCATAAAGACGTCGCTCTGCGCCCGGCTCTCACTTGGAAAACGATCGTCGCCCAAGTCAAAACCGTCCCAAAAGGCGCTCTCATCGGCTACGGATGCACCTATCAAACGACGCACGACACGCGCATCGCCGTGCTCCCCGTCGGCTACTACGACGGCTACGACCGATCGCTTTCAAACTTGGCATACGTCCTCATTCGCGGTCAGCGCGCCCCTATCCGAGGCCGCATCTGCATGAACATGTGCATGGCCGACGTCACCGACATCCCCGACGTCAATCCGGGCGACGACGTCGTCCTTTTGGGCGCTCAAGGCGCCGAAACCGTCTCCGCCGAACTTCTCGCCTCTTGGGCAGGCACCATCAACTACGAATTGACGACGCAAATTCAGACGTCTGTCCCGCGCATTGCCGTCTGATCGCGCTTTTGCGCCAAGGCGCAATGCGGCGGCGGCTCCGGCTGTTGCGGCTTCGCCGCAATGCGCCTGCGCATGTTTGCGCCGCCTTTTGCGCCAAGGCGCAATGCGGGCGGCGGCTCCGGCTGTTGCGGCTTCGCCGCAATGCGCCTGCGCGTGTTTGCGCCGCCTTTTGCGCCAAGGCGCAATGCGGCGGCGGTTGCGCTATCGGCGCTTTTGCGCCGATACGCGCAACAAAAGCGCGGCAACGGCGCGCCGTTGCCGCGCCTCTTTGACATTCCGCAGTTCCATCCGCTTTCGCGGCAATCGATTGCCCGATCGATTCAATCGCCGTTCCCGTCCCAATTCATCTATGCTCTGAGCGACAACGTCCGGTTATGAATAAAAAAACTTGAAATTTATACGCCCCGGTCTGCGAACGCGCCATGCGCGCCGATGCAAAAACATATGCTTGGATGTACGTCCGCATTTCGCAGGCCGTGCGCGGCAAAGAAGTCTTGGAAATCGCAACCGGTCCGGGATTGCTCGCAAAACACGTCGCCCCGGCGGCCAAACGCATCCTCGCGATCGACTGCGCCGAAGGCATGATCCGCGAAGCAAAAAAAGGCGATTGCCCGACAAATCGGACATTCGAAGTCGCCGATGCAACGCAACTCCCGTGCGAAAACGCCGCTTTCGGCGTTGTGATCGTTGCCGACGCGCTCCGCGTCATGCCCGATCCCGAAAAAGCGCTCGCCGAAGCCGATCGCGTTCTGCGTCCCGCCGGTCTGCTCATTGCACCATATTTCGTCGGGCACAACGCCGGATGCATAAGCAAAATTTGGTCGGCCATTCTGCGGTTGGACGGAATCCGCTTCGAACATCAACGGACGCCCGACGCCTATTTGGCTTGGCTCTCCGACTGCGGGGGGCGCATTGCCGACTGTCAATTGCCCCCGGCGCGCATTTCCTTTATGTCCGCCGAATGCAAACGAAAAACCGATGAATGACCGCGTCGCCGACAGCCAATTGCCCCCGGCGCGCATTTCCCTCATGTGCGCCGAATGCAAACGAAAAACCGATGAATGACCGACCGTCGGCACGCCGTTTGTAACGATGCCGTTTCGCTTTGTTTTTGGGCGACGCCGCCCCGAAGCAATCAACAAATAGCGCTCACGTCCGTTCGGCGCGCTCGCCCAAACGCCGAATTAAACATATTTTTGCCATTCCGCAGCCAACTTGCCGTCTCGCGCCGTTTAGCTTTGTCTTTGGGCGATGCGCCCCGCAGCAATCAATAATCATTGCAATGACACAATCGTGACAATCCGGCGATAGATGCCTGCGCGGTATCGCGGCGCTTTTTTTGCGCCGTTTTGGACAAACACCGATCTGTCGCATCGATGGATCGTTTGGGAGGGGCACGGCGTTGCCTTTGTCGGAATGGCTGAATTTAAAACCAATCGCTATGAAGTCGATCTTGATCGCGTCACGCATTACAACGAAGATTTAAACATTCGCACGCTTTCGGAGCTTATCCGCAATTCGGCAACGCGTTACGCCGATCGTCCATTTTTAGGCACTAAACGCAACGGCGCCTACGAATGGATGACATTTGCGCAATTCGAAACAAAAATGCTCAAAGTCAGGGCGTTGCTCAAACGCAGCGGCTTGACGCGCGGCGACCGAATGGCAATTATTTCAAACAATTGCGAAGCGTTTGCGTTGGCGGTTTATGCCGCCTACGGATTGGGCGCAACCGTCGTGCCCATGTACGAAGTTCAGGCAAAAAGCGATTGGGCATTTATTTTCGGCGATGCATTGCCAAAAATCGCCATTGTCAAAAACGACGCCATCCGCTCGCAAATCGAATCGTTCGAAACGCCAAGCCTCGAACATATCTTTGTCATTTCTTCCGACTCCGAAACCCCGTTTCTCGCGTCGGCCGAAAAAGAAGACCCGCTCCCGCCCGACGAAGACGATGCCGACGAAAACATCGTTTGCGACTTGATCTATACGAGCGGAACGACGGGACGCCCCCGCGGCGTCGAATTGACGCACAAAAACGTCACCCATGACATCATCATTTCGGCGCGAATGTTCGATTACGGCTGCAACGATCGCGTGCTCTCTTTTTTGCCCTGGGCGCACGGGTTCGGAAAAACCGTCGATCTCGGCTTGTTTCCTGCCATCGGCGCCGCCGTCGGGCTCGCAGAATCCGTCAAAACGATTGCCCAAAATCTCGCCGAAGTGCGCCCAACCGTTCTGTGCGCCGTCCCGAAGATTTTCAACGGGATCTACGAAAAACTCCATCTCAAACTCGAAGACAGCCGCATGCTGCGCGCCCTCTTCGCGCGCGCGCAACGCATCATGCGCGAAGGACGCTGCCGCAAGCTCAGCCGCGTCGAACAGATCGAATATAAACTCATGGACCGACTCGTCGGCGCCAAAGTCCGAAACGTCTTCGGCGGTCAATTGAAGTTTTGCGTCAGCGGCGGCGCGTCTCTGTCCCCGGAAATCGGCGCTTTTTTCGAAGATTTCGGCGTCCGCGTCTTCGAAGGGTACGGCATGACCGAACACGCCCCCGTCATTTCGATCAATTACAATGCCGACAAAATCGGTTCCGTCGGCGTTCCGCTCCCGACGGTCAAAGTCGAAATCATTCCCCCCGACGCCGATTGCTGCGACGGCATCGACCCCGAAATCGGCGAAATCGTCATTTCGAGCGATTGCATCATGCGCGGTTATCGCAACGACCCCGAAGGCACGCGGCAAGCCATCGACGAAAAAGGACGTCTCCATACAGGCGATACAGGCTATATCGACGAAGACGGTTACATCTACGTCACGGGACGAATCAAAGAACAATATAAACTCGCAAACGGAAAATTCGTCGTCCCGTCGGCCATCGAAACACGAATCGCCGCCGACGCCGATATCGACTTCGCCGTGCTCTGCGGCGCCGGAAAACCCTATAATGCCGTCTTGATTCGCCCGAGCGACGCATTCATCGAAAAAATCGTAAAAACCGCGCGCTTGGAAAACGTTCCCCGCGAAAAACTCGCCGATAATCCCGACATTCGAAGCGCCGTGTCGAAAGTTTTGGCTTCCGCGGCAAACGGGCTGCGCGGATACGAAATCCCGCAAAAATTCGCCGTCATCCTGGACGATTGGACCATCGCAAACGGAATTCTCACGCCCGCACTGAAAATCAAACGCCGCGCCGTCGAAACACGATACGCCGATATCATCGCTTCGCTCTACGAAGACGCATAGGCACGGTCTTTGCATCTCTTATGTGATTTGTCGGCGCGCGCGTATTTATGATATGATTCGCGCCGTGTTTTATTTTTTTTTGTTGCAAATCGTATCGATGCGCTCGGGTCGCACCGTTCAAAACGATTTGTCATCGGTCAGGAGATGTATAATGAACGTTAAAGCATTGGCGACGCTTGCTTCGGTCGGGATGTTCGCCGTCACAGCTTCGTGCGCTTCGATGCAAGCCGCTTACGAACAAGAAGCGGCGAACCGGCAGGCGCAGCAAGCGCAACAGGCCGCCCAACGCCAAATGGCCGTGCCGACGGCGACAACAACGCCCTATGGAACGGTTTCTTGCGGCATGACCGCCGCCGCCTTCGATGCCCTTGCCCAATCGGTCGAAAGCCAAATCGGGTCCGATGCCTACCAAACCGCTTCAATCGCCGTGCGCACAAACCTCATGACTGCCTATCAAATCAAACTCCTCTTGGGATATTTGGATTTCGACAGCGACCGCGTCAAACTCGTCAACGACGCTTGCCTCAATTTGTGCGATCCCCAAAATCTCTACCAAATATTCGATGCCATTACTTTCAGCTCGAACAAAGAACAACTCGCCAATTGCCGCAATCTCTACGTCGCCCCGACAGCCGACGATTTCGCAAATCAGCAGCAAATGAACGTCTCCGGGGCGGTTCCCGTTCCGAGTGCCGACTCGGTCTACGCTGTAAGCCCCATGCAAATGGATCCCTATATTTCGTCGCTCGAAGCCCAAGCCGATTCCCCCGAAGAAAGAGCCGCTTTGATGGGATATCGCGCCACGATGGGCATGGGCACGCAAATCCAAAACACTTCCCATGCCATGGCGCAGCAAGCCGCCCCGGGGGGATTCCGAAACGGCGGCAGCGTTCAGGTTCAGGCTTCGGCCGGACCGGTTACGGTTCTTACCCCGCTCGGACCGTCGGCTTGCGGCATGTCGGTTGACGAATTCAACACGCTCGCTCAATCGGTAAAGAGCAAAATGGGCACCGAAGCCTACAGGTCGGCTTCCCTCGCCGTCCGCACCAATGCCATGACAACCGAACAAGTCAAAACGCTTATGGGCTATTTGTCGTTTGACCGCGATCGCGTCAAACTCGTCAACGATGCATGTCTCAATCTGTGCGACCCAAAAAATCTCTATCAGATTTACGATGCCGTCACGTTCAACAACAATAAATCGCAGCTTTCAAACTGCGAAAGCCTCTACGTTGCCCCGACGGCAAGCGAATTTGTGAACGGATCGCGGTAGTTTTCGCCTTTTTCGCGATTTTCTCTTTTGCCGTTCAAACGCAAAATATGCCATAAACGCCCGAATGCTTTGTATTTGGGCGTTTTTTTGCGTCCATTTGCTTTGCATCGGCCGTTCGCCCGCGCGGCGCGCCAAAAAACGCCGGCAAAACTGTTTTGAAAAGGAAATAATCGCATGGTCTGCCGCATCAATCGTATTGTTTGGATATTGCCGTTTGCGGCTCTCGGATGCGGAGGCGGCGCATCCCAAGATCTGCCTGCGGCCGCCGTTTGCGGCGACGGATTCGTTTCGGGAAATGAAGTTTGCGACATTTCCGACTCGGCGCCAATCGGATGCGCGCAATACGACGATTCCAAGCTTTGGATGCCCGGCGGCCGCGCCGCTTGCGCACCCGATTGCTTGTCGTTTCTCGTCGGAACATGCCAAACCGAACAAAACAGCATCGTCGATTTGTGCGGCAATCAAAAACTCGATCCCGGCGAAGTTTGCGACGCAACGATCGGCGCCGAAAGCTGCGATCTCATCGATCCCGCGATAATCTGGGAACAAGGCGCAATGCCGCGATGCGCCGACGATTGCCTTTCGCTCGAAATCGGCGCATGCAAAGAAAAAAATCATTGCGGCAACGGCGTTTTGGATGACGATGAAATTTGCGACGAATCATTCAAAAGCGTTTCGTGCGAAGAATTCGACCCGGAAAAAACATGGCTCCCGGGCGGCTCCGCTTCGTGCCGCGACTGCAAAACCGTCGAAATCGGCACATGCGCCCAAGCCCCGCGCTGCGGCGACAACATAAAAAACGGCGGCGAAGCTTGCGACGCGCAAGACGGCGTTCCCGAGTCTTGCGCGGATTGGGATGCGACTCGTCTCTGGAAACCCGGCGGCAAGCCGGCTTGCAGCAACGATTGCGCCGCAATCGAAACCGGCTCCTGCGATGCTTACGACTCCGAAGACATCGTTTTCATGAATTGGAACGTGCTGTTCGAATACGACAATCACAACGGCGAAGATCCCTCTGTCTGCGCCTCGGTCGCCGATCGCGCATCAAAATTCGCTTCGATCATAAACAATTATGCACGAAAACCCGATTTTATATCGATCGCAGAAGCAAGCCCCGCGTGGCATGCGCAAGAAAATACCGAAAT
>CAVGZQ010000050.1:0-1340 GCA_963633515.1 Bacteroidaceae bacterium | reverse complement strand
CGGCTATGAATGGGCAATAAACGAAAAATCCGACGGCGAAGACGGCCGCGAACCGTTGGCCGATGTTATTTATTTGTCCGATAAATATAATTTGATCGATGCCGGGTTTATCAATTTATCGAAAACTGACGGATCTTATGTCAATCGCGACAAAACAATTGCATTGTATGCCGCGCTCGAAAACAAATTATCGCGCTTGCAGTATGTTATTTTGTCGACGCATTGGGATGCCAACAACATTTGGAACGACGCCGACGGAAACGGTCCGATCGTCAATGCGGTCGGGTGGGTCGCAAGTCATGAATTAAACCGCATAAACGGAGCCCGACAATCGGCCGAACTCGTCGCAAACCTTCGCGAAAAATACCCCAAAGCCCGCATCATTTACGGCGGCGATTTGAATACAATCGATCTCGATATTATATTCGGATTATCTGACGATTTGCGCTCGGCAATTTCGGCGGCCTTGTCGTTATATCTCAATGCCGATATTTCGCTCGCCGATCTCCCCGCGCTTATTGCATCGATAAACGGAATATTGTCGCAATCCGAAAAGAAATCATTCGAACGCCTCCCCGACGATTTCATCGGTTCGCATGCCGAATTCGAAACCCGGTCGGGCTTGACCGACGCGCGATCGCATGCATTGGCGGCGGGCTTGATCACAGCCCAAGACGACGGCAAGTCGACGGGCGACCCCGCCATCCCCGATGCCATCGATGTGATAGGACTCCCCGTCGTCATCGATTATGCGTTTTACTCCGCCGACAATCTGCAATTGACAAGTTACAAAATCATGACCCAAGGCGACGGCGAAGGCAACGCCGCCGCCGATTACATGTTTGTTTCCGACCATTTCCCCGTGAAAACGTCATATCTGACGGCAATCGAATAATTCTCTTTTGTTTGTGCGTCTTTGTCTGCAAATCCGAACGCTTGTCAAATATGAATAATTGATTCGGAGCTGCGGCTATTGCCCTGCCTGACGCAGGGCAATACGCCTTCGCAGGCGCGGCTATGTTCTCGCTTCGCTGCGAGCATACGCCGCGCCAAGCGCGCTATGTTCTCCCTGCCTTGCCTGCCTGCGGCAGGCCGGCGGCAGGTGCGAGCATACGCGCGCTTTTTCGATTTTGCGGGCAGCGGCGGCAACGCGCCGCCGAACCGAAATAGCCGAAGTCACGTATAAGCAATCAGCGGTTAGCGGTTAGCTCTCTGCTGTGCGCTTATCGCTTACCGCTGATCACTGACCGCTGACCGCTAATTGCTAATTGCTAATTGCTAACCGCTAAGGAAGGTCTGAACAATCGCCCCTTCCGATAGCTCGTTTTGCATAGCTCAAT
>CAVGZQ010000049.1:8108-13872 GCA_963633515.1 Bacteroidaceae bacterium | reverse complement strand
GGCAATATAAAAAAAGAAAAAAAAAGTTATTGAAACTATTTACAACGGCAAAAAAAAGGGCAAGAAAAACGCCGCGTTTGGGTGTGCCAAATGCATTTGCGAGGAGAGGATTATGGGGAAAAAATGGCTTTTGGCAGCGGCAGCAGTTGTTGCATGCGGCGCGATGCAGGCATGTTCCGACGGAAACTCGGACAATCTTGCGCGAAGTTTGCGCCGTTCGCAGCAGGCTCAACTTAACGGCGTTGTTGACAAGACAACGGCGCATGCGGCGGTCGTGGGGGTAGGCGACAACAGTAACGGCGTTTTTTGCACGGGAACGCTCATCCATCCTCAGTGGGTTTTGACGGCCGCGCACTGCGTCACCGACACCGACGAGCACACGGGAAAAGTGACAATGAACAAGCCGTCGTGGATCGGGGTCGGAACGGCGGAAGGCGGTCTGAAAAAGTATTATGTTTCCACGGCCACTTACCATTCATCGTACGGCGATTTCGAATTGGACAGCAATTATTCGACGATAAATGCCGATATTGCGCTTCTTAAGCTTCAGAAAGAGGTTCCGGCAAGCGTTGCCGCGCCCATATTGCCGCATCCGCAGTGGCTGGGGCTTTCGTCGGCCGATATGAGCATCGATATGGAATTTGTCGGATACGGTTACGACGAGGACGGCGACATCGGCACGAAACTGACGTACACGGGCGCGGTGTCGAAATATTGCGGATCGAAAAATCCCGGCGACAGCACTCAGGGGTGCAAAGCGGGCTATGTGACCTTGGGCAATTCGGCGGGGTCTTTGGGATCGTCGTGGTGGGGCGAAGATGCATACAGCGGCTATTCATGCGATTCGTCTTCGCCGAGCACGGTTTGCCATCCGGCCGCGAGCTCAGAATTCGCTTATGAGGAATATTGCTATTGCGGCTACAAAGAATACGTACTCTTGCCTTACGGCAGTTTTTACAACGGTCAAGCCGACGGCGGACCGTGTCAGGGCGATTCGGGCGGTCCTTCTTTCGTAAAACTGGGCGGCGTCGAATACGTGTCGGGGATTACGAGTTACGGCGATGGTGCCTGTGCGGGATACGGCGTTTCGACGGCCGTGCAAGATTATTACGAATGGATTATTTCAAAGGCTCCGGCCGTCGCTCAGCAGTATAAAGAAATTTGCGGCAACGGCGTCGACGACGACGGCGACGGTAATGCCGACTGCGACGACAGCGATTGCGCCTACGATCCGTCGTGCGAAGATTCGGGAGAAGATGCAAAAACCGAAATCTGCGATAACGGCATCGACGACGACGGCGACGGGGCAATCGATTGCGAAGACAGCGACTGCGCCGATGACGCAGCGTGCAAAGAATCGGGAGAAGATGCAAAAACCGAAATCTGCGATAACGGCATCGACGACGACGGCGACGGGGCAATCGATTGCGCCGACAGCGACTGCGCAAACGACGCAGCATGCAAAGAGACGAGAGAAGATGCAAAAACCGAAATCTGCAATAACGGCATCGACGACGACGGCGACGGGGCAATCGATTGCGAAGACAGCGACTGCGCCGATGACGCAGCGTGCAAAGAATCGGGAGAAGATGCAAAAACCGAAATCTGCGATAACGGCATCGACGACGACGGCGACGGGGCAATCGATTGCGAAGACGACGATTGTTCGGTGTCGCCGATTTGTTCGGGCGATAGGATTCATAAATCGTCGAGCTGTTCGGCAATGCCCAATCAATCGGGCGGCGCGTCTTCGGGGACATCGTTGCTGGCATTGGCGCTTTTTGGATTTTTTGGACTGAGACGAAGAAAATCCGAACGATAACAGCCGCGCATTAACGCGCCGGCGCTTGCCTGCCGACTCGTTCAAAGCCCGTATCGGGAGATATGGGCTTTTTTTGTATTTTTGCCCCCAATTATCGTTTGCATGATTTGAGGTTCATCATTGACAGACGGCCGATCGGGCGCGAACGGGCGCAACCCGACAAATGACGCGCGGTTATTATATGCGTATTTATAGATATATGTATTTATAGAATGGTCATGCATCCTGAGCAAAAAAAAGAATAGGACGATGTCTCGATATATATGCGCCGATGCGGGCCGATGCTGCATCTATTTTGGATTGTATCGGCGTGTGTTTGCAGACGGATCGCTTTTTTTTGCAGATCGCACGGAATTTTCAGACGGAGCATGATGCAATGTGCGCATTAAGCATACATCGCAAAAAAGAGTCAGCGATGATTAAAAATTTGAAATTGCGCGAAATATTCTTTATGAAGCGCCGTCATGGCGGTCAAAAAGCCATTTTTCACGACCGATCGACGGTCATATGCGGAGGAAAAAATGAAATCAGACAAACGTTTTATTTTGGCATCGGCGCTCGTTTTGAGCATGGGCTTGGGTTTCTGGGCGTGTTCGAGCGACGATGATGACGACAATTCGTGCACGACAAATGCCGATTGCAAAGATTCGGCAAAGCCGGTTTGCACCGCCGGCCAATGCGTCGCGCAAACCGATAAATGCGACGGCAAAAAAGCCGGCGATGCATGCGACACCGGAAAAACATGCCAAGCCGACGACGCCGGCAAGCTTTCGTGCAAAGAAACATCATCCAGCGGAGATGAGCGCGAATGCTATTCTTCTTTGCAGTGCGCGGAAGGCAAACTTTGCGCGGAAGGCAAATGCATTGCGCAATCGGCAGCCAAATCTTGCGAAAAGACGGAAGACTGCGGCAGCGACATGCGTTGCTCCGGCGGCTATTGCGTTGATAATATCAAACCGCCGACGTGCGGCAACGGCACGCTCGATGCGTTGGAGGTGTGCGATGCCAAAAGCGCAAGCACCAACATCGCCCTTTTGCCCGAAGGCACAACCGATGGCTGTATCCTCTATGCCAAAGAGCATATCGATGATGAGCAGTTTGGCGGCGACATCAGTAATGTTAAAGTGTTGAGTGGCGAAGTCGGCTGCGCAACGAACTGCTTGGGCTATTCCCAGGGAACGTGCAAGTATAGCATTGCCGGTTCGGATTGCGGCGACGGCATGATTTCGGCAACCGAAAAGTGCGATACCAAAGACGGCAAGGCAATCATCAAAAATGCGGCGGGCGAAGAAGTCGAAGCAACATGCACGGATCAAAACAATACGAAGTTCGCCGAAGGCGGCTTGGGTCAGTCTTGGTGGGGCGCTCCGAAATGCAACGACAGATGCAACGGCATGAGCGAAGGCACGTGCACCACGGATAAATCGGCCGATCCTGCAGCGCCTGTAAATGGCATTAAATCGTGCAAGGTGACATCGCTCGAAAAAGTGACCGAAGGCGACGATGCCGGAAAGATCAAAGGCGTCGTTGAGGTCGTTGCCGAATCCGACACCGCCGAAGTCAAAGGCGTCGTGATATGCGCGGACGACGACCAAAAAGTCGGAGCAATGATCAGCGCTTCAAAAAACGATGTCGTCGCAGCGGCAGAAGGCGTTGTGACGTCGGTTGTTGCAGCTCCCGAAGCAACGTCCTATCATTGCGCCGTCGTCGTTCAGGATTTCGCTTTGCAAGCAGACTTTAAGACCGATAAAGCTGTCGCTTGCTCAGAAGACGGCACGGTAGCTTCGCTCAATGGCGGCGGGAAGATCAGTGATATGGCAGGTGCGAAATCGTTCAACTGATCGCCGCATTTCCCGGTTTATGTTCTGACTCAAAACACGCCCTTCGGGGCGTGTTTTTTTGTTTCTGCCGATTGCGCAGTCGGCGCGAAGCGCGCGTTGCGCGCATTGCAGCTTTGCTGCAAAAGCGCAACGGTCTGCCGTATCGGCGTTTGCGCCGATACGGCAGGCCGCGAAGGCGTATTGCGGCAAAGCCGCAATAGCCGAAGCCGGCGGCGCATTGCCCGAAAGGGCAAAAGCCGCCGACCCGTTCAAAATAAAAATTGCAATCGGCATTTTTTTGCGCAGCAGATCCCGGCTTTAGGGATGATAAGGCGCTGCGCGTCCGAGACGGCAACATCATGCGCCGCGCCGATCGATATATAATTTTGCGCCTACATTATATTACATTTCCGCACATGGCGCGCGCAAATATCATTGTTTTTCGTTAATTTTTTTGTTGTAACGATCGTGCAATCGCCCTATAAGTTTCGGCGTTGTCTTTTGGCGCTTGCGGCGCCGCGTTTTCTTAAGGAGCATGCAAATCATGAGCGAAACATTCGACCATATTATTATCAACGGGCGTCCCGGCGGCGGCAAATCGGAACTTATCGATTTCATCAAGAAGACCCCGCTCGAAAAGCGCAAAGAACTTTTCCACATCGGCGAGCTCGCTTTTGAAGACGATTTTGTGTGGCTTTGGGAAAAATTCCAAGAAGATGACCTTTGGGAGTCGATCGGCGGCAAACGTTTGTTCTCGAAAAGACATCCGTTGGGATACGTTCAATTCGAAGATTGGAACACGCCCAACAATTTGTGCGATTTGGTCGCGGCAAAATTCAACGTTGCGATTCATAACAAATATATGAGTCATCCCGAGTTTTATAACGACCATACGCTGTTTATCGAGTTTGCGCGCGGCATCGTCGACGGCGGTTACAAACGCGTTTACGATATCTTGGCCGACGATATTCTCAAGCGTTCGGCTATCCTTTATATCAAAGTTTCGTATGCCGAGTCGCGCCGCAAGAACGAAGCGCGATACCAAGAAGCGCTTAAGGGTTCGATTTTGTCGCACTCTTTGCCCGAAGAAAGTCTCGTGCGCTTCAGCGAAGCCGACGATTGGGAAGAGCTGACCGGCGGCAAAGAATCGGGTTATCTCAATTTGCGCGGCATCGAAGTGCCGTTTGTGACGATGAACAACGAACCGGAACTTAAATCGGGTCCCGAACTCGACGAACGTTACAGCCGCGCGCTGTCTTTGCTCAAAGGATTGGCAAAGTAATCTTTTGCGCATGACGGATTTTTAATTATGGCCCTCCTTTTGCGGAGGGCTTTTTTATTTCGATAATTCTGCATTTATCAGAAGATTATTTCGGTTTTTCGGCGCAATAATGAAATATTCGTCTAATTTCTGCCAATCGGTTTTGAGCATTTTTTGTGCGATCGTTTTTTCGTCGTGCGCATCGCAAGCGGCGCAGACGCCGCCAAATGCTGCTTTGGGCGATGAGAATCGCGCGCAAACGGCGGCGCAAAGCGATGCGCGGCCGGGCGATGCGCCGACCGGCGGCGAAATCGCAAAAAAATCATCCGACGATTCTTTGATCGATGGCGATGATTCCAAACTAAAAAATGGCGAATTGACAGAATTTTATTCGGACGAAGCAAGCGACGGGGGAATTTTGCTCATTCCTTCGAATGCCAACCGGACAAAGAGCGGTTATGCCTATGCCGTCATTCATCGCGGGAGCTCAGAAAAACCGGCGCATAGCGATGCCGTCAAATTGCGCTTGCGCGTGCGCAATCTCGAAGGACAAATCTTGGATTCGGGCGATCGGACGCTGTCGATTGCGCATTCGACGCCGTTTTTCGAAGAAATATTGCCGCTCATGCATATCGGCGAGACGCTTCGCGTTTGGGGCGACAAACGCGATGTGTGGGAAATCGGGATGATCGGGATCGATGAATCGTTTCGTGCGCCGGCAGGCATCGAAGACATGCCGTCCGATGCTTCGGCGTTGGACGGTTATCCCGATGTTTATTATAAAATCATCGATGCCGGAAACGGCAAACCGATCGCGCGCGGCGATGCGGCGCGCATCCATGTTTCGCGTTGGGACGGCGG
>CAVGZQ010000049.1:0-8056 GCA_963633515.1 Bacteroidaceae bacterium | reverse complement strand
CGCTTGGGGCGCGGGATGGTCTATTTTCTCAACGAAAAAAGTTATCAAACCGATCCGCTCCACGCCAAAATTATCGAAAACCTTCGCGGCGGCGCGCGCGTTTTGATTTGGATTCCGGCGCGCCGCGCCGGGCTTGCGTATGATATCGCCGAAGAACTCGAAATCGCCGAAGCGCTCCCGCAGCTGAGATTTCCGTCGTTTCTGCCCGGCGATGCCCGGGCGATCCTTGAATTGGGAACGGGCACAAAACTCGTTATTGAAGAAAATTCAAATCAACCCAAATTGATCGAAGGCGATTCGGTTCACGTCGATATGACGTGTTGGAACGGCGCAACGCGCGATCTCGTCGATGCGACGTATTTGCGCGGCAAACCCGATATTATGGATATCGCGCCAAAACTCGGGATTTATTTCGGCATTATGACGCAATTGGGCGTCGGCGATGCGGCATTTGTTCAGATCGCCAAAGACGATTTGCCGCCGTCGGTGGGCATGATGCTCGTTTGCCGCATCAAAGTCTTGGGCAAAGCATCCGAAACCGCCCAAGCGCCCGAGTCATCCGAACGGTGACGCCGATGATGCCGGCGCCGGATAATGCATAGGATATATATCGGGTATATTCCCGGCGGACAGACTCCTTCATACGCCGGCGCCTGAAAAAGCATAGAATAAATAATGCAGAATAAAATTCGGCGATCGCCAAAAACTGCCGAATGATGCAAATTTCGGCGCCGTCGGATAATATATACAATTATGTGTCAATTCCGCGGACAGACTTCGGTGACGATGTGCCTGAAAAAGCATAGAATAAATGATGCGGAGTAAAATTCGGCGATCGTCAAAAACAGCCGAATGATGCAAATATCGGCGCCGTCGGATATTATAATACAATTATGTGTCAATTCCGCGGACAGCCTTCGGCGACGATGTGCCTGAAAAGCATAGAATAAATGATGCGGAATAAAATTCGGCTATCGCCAGAAAATGCCGAATGATGCAAATGTCGGCGCCGGCGCCTGCTGCAGCCGGCGAAAAAATAAAACGCGAGATTATCGCGCTCGCATCACTGCAAAGCGGCGCGGCAAGCGCCGCGCCCGATGGTTGCGCGCCGAAACGGAGCGATTTTAATCGTGCAGGGCATGAACGAACAAACCGCTTCGGAGTTTCGGTTCAAACCACGTCGATTTGGGCGGCATGACGCCGCCGCCGTCAGAAACCGCAAAGATTTGCCGGATTTGCGTCGGATACATCGATACGGCCAGGCGCATTTCGCCCGAATCGACGCGGCGTTCGAGTTCATCGGTGCCGCGAATGCCGCCGACAAAGTCGATGCGTTTGTCGGTGCGCGGATCTTCGATGCCGAAAATCGGCGATAAAACGCGCTTTTGCAAGATATCGACGTCGAGCGATGCGACCGGATCGTTTTTATCGATCGTGTCGGGATCGACCGTCAGCAAATACCATTGATGATTTAAATAAATGCAATACGTTCCCGGGCGTTCGGGCGATTTCAGCGCCGTCTTTTCGATATGTCCGGCTTTTTCCAATGCCGACAGAATTTCTTCGTCGCTTCGTCCTTGGGCGTCTTTCAGGACGCGGTTGTAGGGCAGGATTTTGAGCTGATTGGCGGGGAAAAAGACAGCCAAAAAGTGACAATAGGGCGCATCTGCCGTCGGATCGGCCGATGCCGCCCGGCATTCGGCGCCGGCGCGCACGGCGCTTGCTGCGCGATGATGGCCGTCGGCAATGTAGCACGCATCGACGCGTTCAAACGCATCTTCGTACGCTTTGGGCGTGACCGATCGCCAAACGATGTGGCGAATGCCGTCTTCGGTCGTAAAATCGAATATCGGCTCTTGTTTTGTGTCGGCCTGCGTCAATGCGTCGATTTGCGCGTCGTCGCGATACGCCAAAAAAACCGGCCCGGTGTGGGCGCCCGTCTCTTTGACGTGCCGCGTGCGGTCGTCTTCTTTGTCTTTTCGCGTAAATTCATGCTTTTTGATGCGGTTTTCGATGTAATCGTCGATATGCGCGCAAGCCACAACCCCCGTTTGGACGTGATCGCCCATTACTTGGCGATAAATATAGATTTGCGGCCGGGAATCGGTTTCGAGCACGCCCGCTTTCATGAATTTTTCGAGGTTTTCTCGCGATCGGGCATAAACGTCGTCGGCAACGGGGTCATGGCTGCGGTCGAATTCGACTTCCGGACGCGATATGCGTAAAAACGACCACGGCCGGCCTTCTGCCATCGATCGCGCCTCTTCCGTGTTCATAACGTCGTACGGCAGCGCCGAAACTGCCTCGACCATGTCTTTTCGCGGATGAATGGCGCAAAATGAACGTACACAGACCATCTTCATGTTCCTTATTCGGGTTTATGTTTCCGATTCCGTCTCTCACCCGACCGAAAGACGTCACCTTTGCGACGCTTCTCCGATACTCTGTTATGCGGTTTTTGTAAATCACGGTTTTCGAATCATTGCTTTTGGCTGAGTTTTGCGCGTCTCGGGCAGTTTTTTTGGGGGGGGCGCAGGCTATCGGCTTCGCCGATACGCCTTGCGGCTCCGGCTATTTGCGGCTTTCGCCGCAAATACGCCTTCGCGGCCTGCCTTTTTGCTTCGCAAATACGGCAGGCTTGGCCGGGCGCATGCGCATGATGCGCATACGCCCGGCGCCCTTTTTTGAGCCTTCTGACGCAGCGCGCAAAAAAAATGCAAAAATCTTAAAAAAAAACCGTCACATTTTTTTTTTGACCCCATTGTTATAAGCGAAAGCGCATGGACAGTCTTTTTTTCGGCATGCGGCCGAGATCCATGCGCGCATTTCAAAGGTCATGAAACTCAAAAAAGGAGAAAAGACCATGTTGAATCAACACATTGCGGGCAGTTTTCTCGGAGCCGTGTGCGGGAGTTGTTTGGGGGCGCCGCATGTTTACATGAAATCTCAAAAACTCATGGAAATTTCGCACCAAATCGGTTGGACGCTCTCGCCGCCCGGCGGCGACATGGCGCTCTGTTTTGCTGCAATCGGGGCAATCGGCAAACACGGCGTCGCGTTCGATAAAATCGCGCGGGCCTATTGCCGCGCATCGGCAGCTTCTCCCGACGATATCGACCTCGCGGCGACGCTGTGTTTTTGCCCGCGTCCGCAGTCTCCCGACGATATTCGCCGCCGCGCCGCATCGCACGGTTTGGGGACTTTGTGCAGCAATGCCGTCCTGACGCGCCAATTGCCCATTGTTTACGCCGGCATCCGCCGGGATTGCGAAACGCTCGACCGAGCCGTCGCCGCCGATGCGGCGCTTACCCATGACGAACCATATGTCGCGATGTGCGCTCAAACTTATGCCCGCGCGCTTTGGGCGATTTTAAACGGAAAAACGCGCCTTCAGACTTGGGATTTTCTCTTGGAAAACGCGCAAGACGAACGCATCCGCGAAACGATTGTGTCGTCTTATTTCTCACGGCCGCAATGCGATTGCTCCGACGCGACCGACATAACGATAAGTCTGTCGCTCGCGCTTTGGCACTATTGGCGCGACACGCCGTTTGTCACGGCCGTTCGCAGCACGATTCTGTCGGGCGGATCGACCGATGTCAATGCCGCAGCCGTCGGCGCGTTCATCGGCGCCGCGCATGGGACTTATATCATTCCGGCGTGTTGGCGCCGAGAGCTGGAGGCAGCTGCAGGCGATGACAATTCATGGAAAAGCCGCGCGCGAGCTTCGCTCAAAACGCTCGAAAAAATCGCGTCAATCCGAAATGATATTTCCGAGTCGGTTTTATTCCGCCATGCAATGTCGCTTCGCGCACGCCGATTAGACGAGCCGCGCCGCCGTCCGATCCGCATTTCGCAGCCGAACGCGCCGCTGCAAACGCAAAACGACGGCTGAAATCAAACGCCGGCCGGCGGGCGTCTTCATTGAACCGCGCTGCAGCCGGCGCATGCGCCCGATTAATTTTTGACCAAGACGATGATCAAAACGGCGATCAGAAGAAGGAGGATAACGCCGGCGATAATAAGCACCAACCGTTTATGCCCGAGCAATCCGCCGTCCGATCTCAGCGCAAAACCTTCGCCCGACATGGGCAAATTCTGAGGCGGAATCTGAACGGCGCCCGAATCGGGCGAAGACTGCGCCGGCACGGTCAGCGATTGCCGCGCCATCGACTGCTGCGCAAGCGGCGAAACCGGCGCGGGCGCCGGACGCGGCGCAGCGCCTGACATCGGATTTGGCGGATCTTGGGCGAAATCGCGGTTGCTTATCGGAGCGGTCGGCTGCCGGGGCTGCGGCATCGGCGCAATTCTCTGCGCGCCGTCGTTGGACGGCAGCGGCGGCTGCTCGTGGCGTAACAGCGATTGCGCCGGTTTGGGCATATTTTGAGGCGCCGCAAACGCCGCCGTTGCGGCGTCGTCATAACCTGCGTCGGCATAAGACGAAGCAGGCGTTTGCGCCTGCGCGGTTTGTCCGAATGTTTGGCGGCCGAACGTTTGGCCGGCGTAACCTTGCGCCGCGGCGGCAGGCGGTCGGATGCCTTGCGCCGCCCCCGCAGGCTGCGCCGCAGCGCCGTACGCATTGCGCTGCGGCATCATGCCGATCGGCGCAGAACCGGGCGCATTGCCGAGCTGCGAACGCATCATTTGGGAGACGGGGGAAGGGGCATTGCCGAGCTGCGACGATGTCATCGAATGCGGCTGCGCCGCGACGTATCCGGCATTGCCGCCTTGCGGCGCTTGGGCGGCCGTTTGCTGCCGCGCGCCGACGACCGGCCGGCGCGCCGCCGACTCGGGCAAATAGTATTGAATGACGGCTTGGACGTCGGGCGAAATCCGATAATTCAGAATGCGCGGATCGCTGATAAACGCAAAATACGACTCTTCGAATTCGTCAAATTCGAGTTCTTCGCCCTGTTCGTTGAATATCTTCGGCGCGCGCACCGGCAAATTCTGACGGACTTCTTCGGTAAAGAGCAACACGCTTTGTTCTTCGCCCGTGTCGGGATGAACATAGGGCGCATAAAAGCTTTCGATAAAAGCGTCGGCAGCAAAATTTGTGACCATATTTGCCTGCGAAACGACTGCCGGCGAACATCGCAGCAAGATGACCGCTATCCCGAGCGCCTGTATTTGATTGAGCCAATTGACCCAATCGCGAACGCCGCAAGAGTTGATCCGCTCAATCTCTGCCATATCGATCATAAGCAACCGCCCTTGAATTTGCGACAGCAAATTCGCCAGCAAATTGTCTTCGTCCAATATGCCCTTGAGTTTGAGGTACGTGTAACCGTTTCCCGCTTGAAGCGTCGGGATAAATTTGCTTTCCATATGCGTAAATCTCTGCACTAAATCTGTACACGCCGCGACGCGTCCTCGCGCAATTCCGGCAAACCGACTCGCATGCCCGTCTAACACAATTCGGCCGTTTCATACAGTCAAAAACAACACCGGCGCGGCGGCATGTTATAGCGCATCGGCAGGAAAAATCGAATTCATGCGCCGGCTTCGTCATCGGCGCGCACGGCGCATTGTCTCGCATGAACTGCCGCGCCGGCAAATCCGATAATGCGTTTAATGCCTAAAGAAACAAGTTTTTGAAGCATTCGGGGCGATGAAAATCGGGCGCCGCAGATGTTGTGACGGGAAAACGCGCCAAATAATGCGGCGTCTGCGCGCAAGACGCGCATTTATACAAATTCCCGACGACGGGGCCGTATCCGGAAAGATGCAAAAGGTCGGCGGGAATGTCGATTTGCAAAGCCCAGCGGACGAAGCCCCGGGCGTCGATCGACGGCGAAACCGCGGCATCGCGCCGAAGCCGGGCATATTCGGCCGGCGAAAAATCCCGTCTGTCGCTTCGGGATGCGCCGATTTGTCCCAAACACGTTCCGGCGGCATTCGTCTCTATGTTGATATAATTCTTGCCATCTCCGCAGGCGACGAAAACTTCGACGCAGCTGTCTTGCCAGCACGGATCGCCGTCCCGGCGGCACACGCTCCGAAAACAGTTTTGCGGCTCGGCGACGTCGAACAAGACAGACAAATACGCTTCGTTGCGCCGGCAATAGGCGGTGACCGACGGAAGATCTTTCGGATTGTTCCAACGCGCATTCGGACACCCGAGTTTATGCGCTGCCGTGTATATCGTCATGGAAAAATCAAGAAAAAAAATAAAAAAAAAAGAGCGATTTCTTGCGGGCGGCATCATTCGGCAGCCGCCAAACCGCAAGAAACCGCCCGAACGGCATCAAATCAGAGTGCCGCAGCGGCGATTAATCGTCGCAGTCGCAGTGACCGCATCCGCAGCATTCTTTTTTGTCGGCTTTGGGTTTGTCGACGATGACGGCTTCGGTCGTGAGCAAAAGGCCGGCGACCGATGCGGCGTTTGTCAGCGCGACGCGCGCGACTTTGGCCGGATCGATGATGCCTTCGGCGACGAGGTCGCAATACGTATCGTTTGCGGCATTGTAGCCGAACGCAAACGTTTTTTCGGCGCGGACTTTGTCGGCGACGACGCACGGCTCGGCGCCGGCATTCTTGGCAATCTGACGGCACGGCTCTTCGAGCGCGCGGCGCAAAATGCCCACGCCGAAAGCTTCGGCAGCGTCGCATTTGACATCGCCGAGCGCCGCCGCAGCGCGCAAAAATGCCGTGCCGCCGCCGGGAATGACGCCTTCTTCGAACGCGGCGCGCGTCGCATGCATGGCGTCGTCGACGCGATCTTTGCGCTCTTTCATTTCGGCTTCGGTCGCCGCGCCGATTTTGAGAACCGCAACGCCGCCGCTCAATTTCGCCAGGCGTTCTTGGAGCTTTTCGCGATCGTAGTCGCTCTTGGAATCGTCGATTTGTTTTTGGATTTGCGCGCAGCGCGCTTTAATCGCCTCGCTTTGGCCTTTGCCGTCGACGATGACCGTCGCGTCTTTCGAAATCGTGACTTGCCGCGCGCTGCCGAGCTGAGACAATTTCGTCGATTCGAGTTTCATGCCGAGATCTTCGCTGACGACTTCGCCGCCCGTGAGCACGGCAATATCTTGGAGCATCGCTTTGCGGCGATCGCCGAAACCGGGCGCTTTGACGGCGGCGACTTTGAGCGATCCGCGCAGACGGTTGACGACCAACGTTGCCAGCGCTTCGCTTTCGACGTCTTCGGCGACGATGAGAAGCGGTTTGTTCGCCCGCAAAACTTCTTCCAAAACCGGCACGAGGTCTTTCATCGCCGAAATCTTTTTCTCGACGAGCAAAATGCACGGATCGTCCAAAACGCATGTCATGCGTTCGGAATCGGTCACAAAATATGGCGACAGATAACCGCGATCGAATTCCATTCCTTCGACGATTTCCAAAACGGTATCCATCCCCTTGGCTTCTTCGACGGTAATCACGCCTTGATGACCGACTTTCTCCATTGCTTGGGCAATGAGATCGCCCACGACCGTGTCGCCGTTTGCGCTCAGCGTCGCAACTTGGCGGATTTCTTTCGGATCGCGCGTTTGGCGCGCATTGGCTTTGATGAATTCGACGACTTTCGCAACGCCTTTGTCGATGCCGCGTTTGAGCGCCATCGGGTTGTGGCCGGCCGTCACATACCGAATGCCTTCGCGATAAATCGCTTCGGCCAAAACCGTCGCCGTCGTCGTGCCGTCGCCTGCCGCATCGGCGGTTTTCGACGCGACTTCGCGCACCATTTGCGCGCCCAAGTTGTCGGCGATGTCTTTGATTTCGACTTCTTTTGCAACGCTGACGCCGTCTTTTGTCACTTTCGGGCTGCCGTACGCTTTTTCGATGACGACATTGCGGCCTTTGGGGCCCAACGTCGTTTTGACCGTGCGCGCCAATGTCTCGACGCCATGGAGCAAACGTTGACGGGCTGCTTCGTTGTAGATGATTTCTTTTGCCATGAGTGTCTCTCTCCGAATAATACTCTCAAATCCTGCGCATTCCGAAAATTTGCAGGCAATTTGTTAAAAAAGATAAGATTGCGAATTGAATTTGTTTGTTTGGCTTTTGGCGCGAAGTTTCTTTGTTCGCCGCCATGCGGCGCCGGCCGATTCGGGCG
>CAVGZQ010000048.1:5002-14322 GCA_963633515.1 Bacteroidaceae bacterium | reverse complement strand
AACTCCGATTCAAAAAAACAAGATTTCATCCAAGCCCCCCCCCCAAAAAAAAGTCAGTGATAACTTTCGGCGTCGCTCGGAAATTCGCCCGACCCGACCGCTTCGGCATATTGCCGCAGCGCATCGGCGGCAATCTGAGCGAGCGACGCGAATTGACGCGCGAATTTGGGCTTTTTCCCGGCGGTCAAGCCCAAACAATCTTGCATCACGAGAACTTGCCCGGCCGTGTCCGGACCCGCGCCGATCCCGATGACCGGGATCGAAAGCGCATCCTGAACGCGTTTTGCCAGCGCGCGCGGCACGCATTCCAGCACGATCGAAAACGCCCCCGCCTCGGCCAATGCCAACGCATCGCGATAAAGCGTCTCGCCCGCATCGCCCTTGCCCTGCACTTTGTACCCCGACAAAACGTTGACCGATTGCGGCGTCAGCCCCAAATGCCCCATCACGGGAACGCCGGCTGCGACCAATCGGCGCACAATGCCCAAAACACGGCTTCCGCCTTCGAGTTTGACCGCGTGCGCGCCCGATTCTTTTAAAATGCGGATGCCGTTTCGCACGCCGTCGTCATCGTTCGTCTGATAGCTCCCGAACGGCATGTCGGCGACGACAAACGGCTGCCGGCAGCCGCGCATCACGCAGCGGGCGTGATAAATAATGTCGCCGACCGTAACGCCGAGCGTCGAATCGGCGCCCTGAATCACGTTGCCCAAGCTGTCGCCGACCAAAATCATGTCGATCCCCGCCGCCTCGGCCAACGCCGCAAACGTCGCATCGTACGCCGTTATCATCGTCAGCTTTTTGCCTTCGTCTTTTTTCTGCAAAAGTTGGGCAATCGTCGCAGCCATCGTCACGCCTCCTTAAAATTCAGCAAATGCCCGCTTTTTTCTTGTTTTGTCCGCAAATATCTGCCGTTGAACGCATTCGGTTCGATCACAATCGGCTCGCGGCCGGCGACGTCTATTCCGCACGCCCGCAGTCCGTCGATCTTTCGCGGATTGTTCGTATAAAGATCGATCGATCCCACGCCGAGCGTCCGCAGCATTTCCGCCGCCGTATCATACGATCTCAAATCGTCGTCAAATCCCAAATGGACGTTCGCATCGACCGTATCATAGCCCTGCTCCTGAAGCCGATAGGCCGCAACCTTGTTGGCAATCCCTATGCCCCGCCCTTCTTGGCGCATGTATAATATGATCGCTTCGGGGAGCTCGCCGAAATGACGCTGCGCCGCCTCGAGCTGCTGGCGGCAATCGCAGCGCAGCGAGTGGAACACATCCCCCGTCAGGCACTCGCTGTGCACGCGGACCGGGACATTCATTTTTCCGCGCACGTCGCCGCGCACGAGCGCAACATCGTCAAGCCGCGCGCCGTTGCGGCGAAACGCAACGATCCGAAACTCTCCGAACTGCGTCGGCAAATCTGCCTGAGCAAATATTTCAAGCGCCTGCGGCGCATCTTTAGTCATCGTTCAAAACCTCAATCCGTTCAGGGCAACGCTTTCGGAATATGACCGTTTTCGCGCGCGCCCGCAACCGTCGCAATGACGGTTTTTCGCGCCCGATCTAAACACTCCGCGCATTTTTGCAAGCATTTTCGCAGATTTGCGCCCCCCGTTCGGCTCGCCTATTGCGCCGCAAAGCGTGCGCAATACGGCGCGCGGCTTCGCCTATCGCGCGGCAAAGCGCGCGATACGGCTTCGCGGCTGCGGCTATTGCGGCGATGCCGCAATACGCCTTCGCGGCCTGCCTGCGGCAGGCAGGCGCGGCGCATGCACACGCTTCGCTGCGAGCATGCGCCGCGTCTTTGCGCCGACGCCGTCCGACCCGAGGTTTCGAGGTCTTCGCCGGAGCAAATCTCTTTTTTTCAAAATTCCGACGCGCCGAAGCCGGTGCAACAAATCTGCAGCCGCGTCATATTCCATTTTTTTTGCATATCCCCCCGCGCAAGCATGAATTATTTGAATAATTGTTTCAAAATATCGTAATGTGCGCCGTCGGAGTTCGGATAATTTTCTCCGCATGCCGGGAGACGCGATTGCTCAAAAATCGCCCGAACCTCTTGATTTTGGATGACGCTTTGCCCAAATAAGCACGATATGCGCCGAAGCTGTTTCGCGTATTTCGAAGCCATTTTGCAAAACCGTTCGGCTTTTCAATAAGCATAAGGAAAGAAATGATGAAAAAAACATGGTTATTAGCGCTTCTCGTCGGATTTTCCGCCATATCGGCAGCGTGTTCCGACGATGCAGGCGACAAATCCAAAGAAGAGCAAAAAAACGAAAACGCTTCTTACGCTTTGTCGTGCGTCAACCCCGATTGCAAAATGACGCTTGAACAAGGAAAAAACGGTTTCGTCATCATGCGTCTTAAGAAAACTGCCGACGGCACGGAATCTCCTGCCGCAGGCGCTAACATTGCGCTTGCCAAAACAAGCAATCTCTTCATGCTCCAAGGTCAAAGCGTCGACAATCTTACGCTCATCGCCGACACCCATGGCATGATCACCGTCTTAGTCACGGCCAATCAAACCGCCGGCGTCGCAACGATTGATTTTTCATCGCCCGACGAAAACGTTGTCTTCGAACCGGTTTCGTTCGAAATTACCGTCAAAGAAGCCGAAACCGATCCCGACACGCCCGATAATCCCGACACCCCCGACACCCCCGACAACCCCGATGCCGGCAACATCGATGTTACATACAGCGGCACGCTGACCTACGGCGGCGCCGAAACCTTGGGAAGCGCCGAAGTCTTTTTGGCCGCAAATAAAACATGCGCCGAAATTGCGCCCACGGGAATGACATCGACGCAAATCAAAAGCATCGCCGCATCATCGCTCAAAGATTCCGCTCTGAGCGACGTGCTCAGCAAAACCTACACCATCAAAGCGTCCGAAAAATCCGACACGCCCGTCGTCTATGCCGCCGTCGCGCGCGTGCTCACAAACGATGCCTACGGCGCATACGGCTGCGCCGACAGCGTTTCGCGCGACGCCAAAACATTCGAAATCGCGCTCCAAGACGCCGTCATCGACGAGCCGATCGTTCCGACCGACACCGACTATCGCTACGACGGCACCTATTATCTGCGAAGCCAATTCAACGCGCTTACGCTCTTGCCGCACGCCGAAAAAGCCGACGGTCAGACCGCCGTCCTCTTCAAAGACATGCTCGCCGGCGACTGGATCGAATTCGCTCTCAGCTTCCTGAGCAACCCCGAAGGCGAAATCACCGATATCTTCACCGAACAGCTCATCCCGCTCTTGTTCCAAGGCGAATGGCTCAAGAACGTCCTCAGCGCCGTCGGTTTGGGTTCCATGGCCGACGTCCTCACCCCCGAATTAATCAAAAGTCTGCTCGATTCTTTCGGCGTCAACACCATCATCGAAAATTTGCTCAAAGAGCTGACCGGGCAATTGTCGTGGTGGAATACGGCGACGTCGTCGATCACCATCGTCAAAGACCTCGCCACCAACTTCACGCTCGAAGGCAACTTCGTCGTCAATACGCCCAATATCGACGGAAACGGCAGAATCGCCGGCGTGCTCCATCAATACGACAGCTTGCTCTACAACAACGGCAAATTCGATCAATGCTATGTGGGCGTCCCGACCGGCGAAACCGATGCCGACGGCAACAACATTTGCCGCGTTGCCATCAGCACGCTCGACAAAGACACGGCAGCATCTTCGGTTCGCGGCGCCTTTACGGCGACGTTCTCCGGCAGCCAAACCGAAAACACAAACCTCAAAACGCAAGCCGATATCGCCAACCATGCGCTCCAATTGGCCTACGGCAAACTCATCTACGCCGCCCTCATGCAAGCCATTCCGCAATTCATCGTGCCTCCCGACGGATCTCCCGCGCCCTCGACCTTGGGCGGCGTTTTGGAATACTACATCGGCTACGGCTTGGCGACGCTCTGGAACAAAGACGAAGCCCACGCCGATAATCAAATCACTTCGACGTCGTGTACCGCCGTCGGCGAATATGCGCTCAAACTCATCAATGAGAAAAAAGATTCGAACAGCATCGCGCAAGCTCTTTCGGCTTATGTCTCGACTTTCGGCGCGCCCGTCATCACGGCGGCATGCGCTCAGGGCGTGAACGCGCTCGACAAGCTCATCGACAAACAACTCGGCAAGCTCACCGTTTCCAACGAAAAAATCAACTTCAGCTCTGCCGGCTGCGAAATCCGCTACAGCACCGAAGCAAACGTGAGCAAACTCGAAATGTTCGGCAAATCCCAAACTTGGGGTTCGGCCGTCGACAGCCGCTGCAAATGGAAAGTCAGCGTAACGTCGTCGTCCGAAGACGGCGAAACGCCCAAAGTAACGACGATTGACGGGAAATATTGGGCAGAACGCAAAAACTAAACCTTTTTGCGCCAAATCATCCGCAAGCCATGAAATCGATCGGTTTCATGGCTTTTTTCATGTTTGATCCGCGCCGCCGTTCGGGCGCGGCAATCCGAAACCTGCACGCCTGCGCCAACGATAAAAACACCGCATTGCCGGCATATTCGGCCGCGCATTCATGCGTATTGCCGCCGAATTTCCGGTTACGCATTCGGATTGTTGGTGTATAAGCCGCAGTCTGGGGGATGTTCAAAAAACGATCAAAAAGGCTCGTTGACGATATGGCAATGCAAGCTAAAGCCGGCGCTATGGCCGATATCAACGTAACACCGCTCGTCGATGTTATGCTCGTCATGCTCATCATCTTTATGGTCGCAGCCCCCGTCATGGAAAAGGCTCGCAGCCAAAAAGAGATCGAAGAAAACCGCGACAAACAGCAACGGCTCGTCGCGCTCAATTTGCCTGCGCTCGGCAATTCTGCGGCCGAGCCGAACGAAGCCCGAACGCTGACGCTCAAAATCGACCGAAATTTTGTCGTTTCTTTTGAAGGAAAAACGATCTCCGATTGTTCTCCGTACAAGGATGCCGTCGATAAAAAGCAATGGGTGCGTTGCTTCGATGAAATCGAAAGCGCAATTCGCGAAAATGCCGAAGCCAAAGATGCCGGCATCATCGTCGATGCCGATCCGGCGATAAAATTCGGATTTGTCGTCGGAATTATGCACAGAATGCATAAAGCGAACGTCGAAAAAGTTTCGATGTTTCCCAAAACAACGGCTTCGTAGCCCGCCCTCGGCGCATCGCATAAAAAATCAAATTCGGCAGTATTTTTCTTGCGCTTGTGTTAGGAGACGCCGCCGTTTCGGCGGCGTTTGCCGTCTCGGCCGTTCGGAGTGTTTGGCATGCATACGATATCAAAAATAAGAGCCCTTTTATTGTTTGCCATTTTGGGCATGGCCGGCGCGATTTTTCCCGTTTCCCGCGCCGAAGCCGAACGGCTGACCCTCGAACGCGCCTATGAATTGGCGCGGCAAAATAGCCCGCAAATCGAAGCGCAGGAGTATGCGCGCCAAGCCGCCCAAGCCCAACTCTCCGAAGCCAAATACTACTGGGCGCCGAAGTTTTCGCTCAAATCGCAATTCGGTCCCATGCCCAAAACAACCGATATTCACAGCTCGGAAATCGATATTTGGAACCATTTCTTCGACGATTGGGGGTTTACCGCCCGCAATGCCATCGATTTTTGGCTGCCGCTTTTTACTTCGACAAAGGTTTATCAAACGCATGAATTGGCGAAAATCGGACTCGAAGCCGAAGACGTGCGCGCGCAAAATGAAGTTCTCAGCGTCGAGTACGACGTCGCCCGCGCGTTTTACGGCTTGCAGCTCGCCAATGCCGCCGCCGATGTCATTGCCGAAGCCGAAAATTACATCGGACAAGTCGAAACGCAATACCGAAAACTTATCGAATCGGGCGACGCTTCGGTCAAACAAACCGATCAATACCGCATCGATATTGCCAAATCGAACCTTTATCGGCTCAAAAACACGATTGCCGCAAAGCGCGTCTACGCCGAAAAAGCCTTGCGCATTCACACGCGGATAGAAGGCAGTTTCGAAATCGAGGTCATGGATTTCGGCAACGAGACCGAAGAACTCCTTTCGCAAGACGAAGTCTTGGCGCTGGCGCGCGCCAATCGCGGCGATCTCAAACTGCTCGATGCCGGCGAGCGCGCGGCGCAAAAACAAGCGCACATCGCTTGGCTCAATTGGTGGCCCGATCTCGTGCTCGCCGGCGAAGTCGCATACAAATTCAGCAACGCCGTGCCCAAATACGATCTCAACAATTTTTATATCAAAGACTCTTATAACGGCTGGGGGTTTGCCCTGGGATTTATGCTCAAATGGGATCTCGACCCCGTCAGGCAGGTCTTTAAAGTCCGGCAGGCAAACGCCAAAGCCGATCGCATGCGCGCGCAGCGCGAACTCGCAGTTTCGGGAATCGAACTCGAAGTCACCGAACAATATCAGAATACCGCCGCCGCGCTTGCAAACATCGATATCGCCCACAAAGCGCGGCGGTCGGCAAAACGGTTTCTGACGCAAGAACTCCTCGATTACGAGGCCGGCGACGGAAACGTCGAAGACATGATAACGGCGCTGACGACGTTTATCGAACAGCGATCGCTCTACTTGCAGGCGCTTCACGACTATCGCGCCGCGCTCGTCAAATTGCAAAAAGTCACGGGCGCCGCTTCCGCCGATATCCTTATCAAACCATAATGCTCCAACTCATTTTAAGTATTTTTGCGCTTTTTGTCGGCGTGGCGCTCTGCGCGCAAATCCAAAAAAGACCGTCGTGGCTGTCGTTTTTCGACGCTTTTGTCGTCGTCTCCATCGTCGGGCTCGTTCTGTTTCACATCATCCCGCATACCCTCGAAGATTCGGGGCTGTCGGGGATGGCGGCGATTGCCGTCGGTTTCGGCATCCCCGCGATCATGCATCGGCGCACGCACCGGCACGAACACGGCGCGCATTGCGACGGATCGCACGAAAAAAACAGCCGACGCAAAAGATCTTTCGCGCAAAACGCCATGATGATTGCCGTTATCGCCGGCATGTGCGCGCATACCGTCTTAGACGGCATCGGGCTTTCGATGTCCGACATGTCGGGCGATATTGCGCCGACAGGCAACCTCTTGGGCATAAGCGTGCTGTTCCACCGATTGCCCGTCGGTTTCTTCTTAAGCCTCATGCTTGCGCCCCGCATCGGAACAAAAAAGACATGGGGCGTCGCCGCCGTCATGGCGCTGTCGACGGCTATCGGCTTCGGACTGGGGCATTTTGCCCTACCCCATATGGGCATGACGATTCTGTATATCGTGCAAGGGCTCATCGCAGGCATGCTTTTGCATGTCGTGTTTCACAACGTTTCGGTCGGCGGCGCGCGCGAATTCCGCTATGCCAAAGGACTGGGCGCTTTTGCCGGCATAGCGGCTTTTGCCTTTATGACGCTTATCGTTCCCGTTCACGAACATCATCACGCATCGCCGCTCGATCTTTGGATCGGCTTTTTTTATGACGCCGCGCCGATTTGGGCTTTTTTTGCCGCCGTTTTGGCGATTTGTTACGGGCTCAGACGCGCCAAAAATCGCGCGCTTTCGGACTTTGGCGCGCACTGTTGCCGATATCTCGACCCGCAGCCGCGCCCGGTTTCGGCCGGCGGCTGCATGCATCTCTTCGGCAGCGTCGGATTTATCTTGATTTTTACGCTTTTTGCGCATTCGTTTGCGGCGACGTGGTGGATTTGCGCGGCGCTTGCCGCCGCCGGCGCCGATATCCTTTTGCCCGTCCGCGCCGAATGCGCCGCATGCGGGCGAATCGGTCATTGCGATACCGAAAAATCGTTCGCCGCATGGACGATGACGAGTTTCGGGACGATTGCCGGCGCGCTCTTGATTGCGTCGGTCTTGCCTTTTTTCGCCGCGCCGCTCGCAGCATCATCGGCGCATCTTTCCGACGCCGGCGCAAATGCCGTCCGTTCGGCGTTTCTCGCCGGCTTTCTCGGCATGAACATCGTTGTTGCGCGCCGGCATCACGGAAGTCATACCGATTTTATTGCATATAATTTGCAAATAATTCTTTTGTTTGCAATTTTATGCATATTCAGCTTTGGCGAACTCAATTTTACGCGATTGATGTTCGCTTCGGCCGCGGCGATATGCAGCCTGTCATGGCTGGCATATGCCGAGTCGCCCTTGACGATCCCGAGCGTGTCGCCGCGCCCGGCCAAAACATACGCAAAATTCTCCGTTTGCCTGACGGCCGCCGTCGCGCTCTTTTGTGCCCTGGCATTGCTGCCGGACAGCGATCGGCGCGCATCGTTTGTTATGGCGATCACGCCCGAAGCAATCGCGCCGATCGCCGAAAGCATGCATAATCATGACGAAATCGGACATAATCACGATGAAACCGCCCGAAATCATGATGAAACCGCCCGAAATCATGATGAAACCGCCCGAAATCATGATGAGATCGGACGTAATCACGATGAAATCGCCCGGAATCATGACGAAATCGAACATAATCACGATAAAATCGCCCGAAATCATGATGAGATCGGACATAATCACGATGAAACCGCCCGAAATCATGACGAAATCGGACATAATCATGACGAAATCAGCGATATTCACGGCAAAATCGGACACGAACGTCTTTCGCCGTTTCATGCGCGCAGTCTGCGCGAATTCTTGCGCGCGGCTGTTTTTTGGCTTTTCGCCGCAACAGGGCTATTTTGGCTCTTGCGCGTCGGACCGCGCGACCTTTTCGGCGCAAAATCCAAACACCGCCACAACGATTGTTTCGACGATTGACCGCCGCAAGCGTGAAACACATGCGGGCAGATCGATCAAAAAAAGCGCGGCGTATGCGCGCAGGGCTGCAAGCCCGAGAACATAGCCGCGCCGGTTGCGCGTATTGCCCGCCTTCCGGGCGGGCAACAGCGCAACAAGCCTGCCGTATTTGCGCCCGCCTGCCTGCGGGCAGGACGCAAATAGGCAGGCCGCGAAGGCGTATTGAGCCCCGCGGGGGCGAAATAGCCGAAGCCCCCGCATGACCGCCCCGGCGGCCTGCGCCGCAGACGATTACTTCCGTTCGAATGCGAAACTCCGAATGCTGCGGCCCGGAGGATCCGACGCTCTGCATTCGACACACAACGAAGCTCTCAGTTCAGAATAACCCAAAAAAACAAAAACAATGATGATTCGCCGATTGCTGCCGTTTTTAATGAGTTTGCCGCTTGCCGCTGCGTGCGCATGCGCAAAAAATGCCGATCCCAATGCAAGCCAAATCGCCGCCGCTCTCGTCATATCGCAACGCGATTTTGCGCAAAGCTACCGACTGTCGTGCGAAAAGAATCGCGACTGCGCCTTGCCGCTCGTTTGCAATCGGGGGCTGTGC
>CAVGZQ010000048.1:0-4992 GCA_963633515.1 Bacteroidaceae bacterium | reverse complement strand
TTATTTTCCCCAACGAAGCCCGCCGATCGTTTTGGATGAGCAACACGTATTTGCCGCTCGATATTATTTTCATCGACAAATTCGGAAATGTTTCGAATTTTTATCAAAATGCCAAGCCGCTCGACGAAGGTCCGCGCTATACGTCCGACAAACGCGTCCGGTACGTCTTGGAGCTCCCGGGCGGAAGCATTGCGCGATACGGCATCGACGCTTCGTCGGCGTTCGATGTCGCGCCCTTCAACGGCATCAAAGCCGAATAAGCGTTGCGCATTTATCAAGAAAATGCGCAGAATGGGGCGCTTTATGCGATTCTCTTTTCTCCTTTCCGGGACATGCCGTTATGCCGCCGTTTCAATTCCGTTTTAAACTGTCCGAAAGTCCGATCGACGCGCAGCAAGGCGAACACGCCGGGGTGTCGGTGCGGTTCGATACGCTTGCGCCGATCGGCGTCGAGCGGTTTAAAGGCCTTGCCGAGCTCAAACTCATCGCCGGGACGCACGCCGTCAACGCTTCCAAACGAAGCGCAATGTTTGGAATCGAAGAAAATACGACAGCTAATGTTTCAATCGAATTATCTTCGATATACAATCGACTCTGCCTCGATAAAATCGAACTCATCTTTTCCCGCCCGATTCGGCTGCTCAACATCTTTACAACGCTCGACGAATTGAGCGCGATCTTTGCCGATGCGCCGAAAACCGGCGCAAATTCCGAAAACGGCGACGGCGACGGCGACGACAGCAACGAAGATTCTCTCGGAGCTCTGATTGCAAACAGCGAATTATTCAATAAAGCCGACGCTTTAATCGAATCAAATGCAAAAAAAATTCGCGAAAATGCAAAAAAATATGCCGATATTCTTTCCTCGGCGAGCGCCTGGAAATTTCTCAAAGATGCCGCAGAAAAAAGCGGGCTGAAATCGGGGCTGGAAAAATCGAAAGATTATTCGAAAGATTTGATCGAACGCGGGCGTGAGTCGGTCGAGTCGGCGCTCGACGGCGCGCTTGAAACGATTGAGCTTTCGGGGCTCGAAATCGCGGCGCGCCGCAGCGATCCGTCGGCGCGCGGCGCCGACAAAAACGAAACGCTCGAATTTGCGATGACCGGCGAAATCGCACTCAATTCCAAAATACGCCGTTCTTTCTCGCGATACAAAATACCCAAGTGGATCGCTCCGGCGTTCAGCTCCGACCTGCGGACGCTCATCGGTCAGTTTTGCCTCGACCGCGATCAAGGCGGAAACTTGTCGCGCACGTTTTTGCGGATGATCGAAAGCCTCTCGGGAGCTTGCGATTGCGACGTATCGTGCAATGATTTGCCCGTCGATATCCGAACCGAATACGGGTGGGTGTTTGAGACGTTTCTCCAAATGAACCGGCATGCCCGATGCCATGCGCAATATGCGTTTGCGCGCGCGCAAGATGCTTTCGATGCAAAAGCGCGCGCCGATGTCGCATATGACGGCGAAAACGGCGCAAACCATCATGTCGATTTCGAATTGTCTTCGCTGATAGATACAGAAAAACTCATTTTATGCGGTCATCGGCTCGGATCGCCGTGGATTGCGACGCCGCTCGGCGAAGGACACGATATCGAAGGCACAATCCGCATCCGGCCTTGCAGCCATTTTTCGGCGCCCCGGCTCGGGCTCAAAACCGCGCATGATTGGCTCAAAGACGAAGCGCATATTCAAATCGACGGTTTCGGCGCCGATTTTTCGGGCGATATTGCATGGGGATTGGATATACAAAAGCAGCACCTCTGCATCCATGATCTGAATGTAAAATCCGTCGGCGATTTCGCCGTCAAAAGATGCAGCGCATTTGCGATGCGCGGACACAACATCGAAATGAGCGCGCCGTCGTGCCATTTCGAATCTTCGCTGCGCAAACCGTCGATCGGCGCGCCGATCGATGTCGCGGCAATTGTTCGGGCAACGTATTGCGCGCGCGCTCAGAGCAAAACCGCCGCCATCCCCGAACTCGGTCTGACCGCATCGTCGGCATCCTTTAACTGCGACGGCGTTTTCGATGCCGCCGTTTCGTGCCGAATCGACCATTTTCGCGACGATACGCTGCGGCTTGCGTTCGACAATTCCGCCGTCAATATCTCCGTCCTGCGGCTGTCGTACGACCGATCGCCGCTCATCGTCCGGCAATCGGATCCGTCAATCCTTTCCGTCCGCATTCAAAATGCCCGATGTTCGGCGAGCGGTCTTTCCGATTGCGCTTTTTCGCTGAGTTTCAAGGCAAAGCAGTCGCCGGACGTCGAATTAAACGGACGCCGGGCGCCGCTTTTGCCGTCCGAATGCCTCGATTTCTCTGTCGATGCCGATATTTCCCGACACGGCATTCTCACGTTTTCGAACGGTTCGGGGTTCTATGACGGGGAATTCTTCAATACCCTGCTTCAGCCCAACGCCAAGCGCGCCAATTGGTTGGGCATCCTGCGATACGAACCGCTCCGGAAACATATCTCAGACTTGGCGCGCGTCATCGTTTTCCCAAAACTCCCCGGCGCCGAAGCGTTTTGCTGCCGCGTCGGCAATTGGATCCGAACGTGCGCCGATCGCGATATCTTTTCGGTTTCGGCGCTCATCGATCCGCCGAATTTGGCGCGCGCGCTCTCGCTGCTGCTCTTTGAAAGCGACTGCGCCGCCGGCGAAATACTCCCGTCGATCGAACGCATCATGAATGCCGACGGCATCGATCGGTACAAAATCGAAGAATTGATCGATCGCGCCTTCCCCGATGCAAACATCGGCAATTTGGGACGCATCCTCAAATGGGTTAACCGCCTGTTTCAGACCGTGCCCTATCAAACGCCGCAAAAAACATCCGACATGCCCTTGTGCCGCGACCCGCGCTTTGAGACCGCCGTCGCCCCGCTGCCGGCGGCAAACGATATCTATGCCGAACAATGGGCGCCCGATGAAGCCGAACGCATCTTTGCCTATGCCGCCGGACTCGGCATCCGGCAAATCGAATGGATCCTCGCAAACCGCGCCGATCGTTTCTCCGACGCCCGGCAAATCGATAAACTCCGCCGTTTGCGCGATCTCAAACAAAAAATCGACCGACTCGAATCGCGCGAAGGCACGTTCATCGTACAAGATTTCAATATCAACGTTTTTCTTGCAACATTGCTCGATAACGAAATCCGATATTGCAATAAATTGCAGCTTTCCCCCGACACTGACGAAGTTTCGGATGCCTTCCGCTCATGGCTTTCGCCCGCCGACGTCGCAACGATGATGACGGCCGGCATCTCGAGCCGATATCAGAGCTTTTGCGTCCAAATGAACCAAGCCCGCCTCTTCGGCTACCTCGAACGCCGCGGCGCGATCTACGCCCGCGCCGTTTTCTGCGAAATCGGACGCCGAAACATTCGCGTTCTGGCCAATATGCTCATGAGTTGGCTGCGCCAAGACCAATCCCATGTCAAAAACCCGATAAACCGCGCAAAACGCCTTTCGGCGCTGCTCAAAATCGATATCCCCGACGAAGACGATTTCATGCCCTGGAGCGGCGATATCCCCGCATCCTATGTCGAAGCCATTTTCGCCGCCGCAGAAAAAATCAACGCCCAAAACGACGCATACTTTGCCGCCCGGCTCAAGCTCGAATCGTACCGCGAAACCGAATTGGACGATCAAGCCGCCAAAAAACATGACGATGCGACGGATTTAAACGCATCGGCCGAACAAAATTCGGCTCCGGCGCAACGCGCCGATGAGAATTCCGAAAAAGATGCCGTTCAACATCCCGACGATGCCCCGCAAAAAAACGCGCTCAAGCGCGACGGCTGCGGCGAAATAATCCAAACCGCGCCCCATCGCGGCGATGATGCCGCAAAAGCCGAAATCGCGCTCATTAATGCCATCAACCGCGCGCAAACCGAAACTTCCGCTTTGCTTCGGCCAAATTCGCGCAAATCCGATGATTATTCGCCGGACAATAATTCGGCGAAATTTTCTTCGGATGCAAAAAATGATTCCGCCAAACGCCCAAACGCATCGGCTTCAGACGGCGGCGGCGCTGCCGACGCGCGCGAAATCTCCGAAAATTCTGCGTCTGTCGCCAATATCGTCGATTCCCTGAGCGAAAAAGACATCGAATTTGCGCAAAGTCTTTGGAGCGATGCGTTTTCTGCCGCGCAAAATTTCGTCCGAAGCGCCGCCGATCCTTGCCAAAATCCCGCGCTCAGCGCCTTTATGGCGCGCGCCGCCGACGCCCTGCGCATCGCTTCCGTGTGCGACGATATCCGAAACGGATACGACGAAACGCGCCTTTGGTTCGACTGCCGCCTGAAAACAGTCTTTTGCCGCGATCTCCCCGATCCGGGCGCCCGCTCGCGGGCGCAAATGATCGGCGATATCATCGAAATCTTCTACGCCTATGACGATGAAAAACGCGATCTGCGCCGCGATCCGCTCGTTTGGTTTCTGCCCCCCGTCCCAAAAGGCCAAGTCGATCTCACCATCGTCACCGCCATGGGAATCATCACCGACGGATCGGCCGGGCACGAACTCGAATCCGTTTTCAAACGTCTCCGACAAACGCGCGGCATCAAAACCGTACGCACCGATACGGGCACCATACGGCCGCTGCGATACAACGCCGAACAAATCGCACGCGTCATCGCCCGAATCGACGGTCCGTATGCCCTCGTCGGCTACAGTCAGGGATGCCCGAATATGATGAAAGCCGAAGCAGATCTCTATAACGGTACGCCCGACCAAAGAAAATTGCTCAATAATCTCGTATCGCGGAATTTTATTTGCTCTGCGTTCAACGGTTCCCCGCACGCATCGTGCGGCGTCGTCAAATACAAAAACGCCCTCGTCGAAGGCGAATCCATCCTCAAATCATGCGCTTCGTCGCTTTCGCGCCCTCTCATCCGCCTCATTTTTTCGGCCGTCAAACGCATCCTCGACACCTGAAAACAGTCTTTTGCCGCGATCTCCCCGATCCGGGCGCCCGCTCGCGGGCG
>CAVGZQ010000047.1:13858-14505 GCA_963633515.1 Bacteroidaceae bacterium | reverse complement strand
GATACATCGCCCCCCCCCAATCCGCAGCGGTTGCCCGACATGACAGACGCGCCCCGGGTTTGCGCAAAAACAAAAAAAAATCGCTCGGCGCGCCCGGGCGCCGGCGATTTTCGGACACAAAAAACAAAACCGATTTCTATGAATTGGGCATTTCGCAGAAGACAATGCTTTTGCCGTCGGGAAGCAGCACGAGCCTTGCGCTGAATTCGCGTATGCTCATCGCCAGCGACGATTGGTTCATAAACCAATAGTTCAGGGCTTTGCGCTTGGCATCGCTTCGCGTGCGCCCGGTAAAAGTAATGGGTTCTTTTCGTGTTTGAGATTTGTCGGGATTTCCCATTTCTGTCTCCTTTACGATAACCGGTTGAGTCCGTCGGTCATGGCAACGAGATACACGACGCGCTGCACGGGGTAAGCGTCGGGAAGCATGGCGAGCATTTCGTTGAGCCGGCTGCCGCTGCGAAGCCGGTCGGCGACGGTCTGAGCTTTGGGCGGCAAAATTCCCCCCAAAAAATCGGAAGCATTATCCTTCAATTTCAGAAAATAAGAAAGATCGGAATGCGTGACTTCGTGAATCATTGCGCTCGGGATGCGGAAAAGCGCCGCATTGATGACGATCTGTTCGATATCGTGAGCCGAAAACACCG
>CAVGZQ010000047.1:8044-13848 GCA_963633515.1 Bacteroidaceae bacterium | reverse complement strand
ACACCGGATCGTCCGCCGTCGCCGGCCGCTCGTCATGCGGGATAAATTCGACGCGGGCGTTCGGCCAGACAAACACATCATCGACGACGTCCGTCAAATACGCCCGCCGGCGTTCGAAGAGCTTCGGATCGGGCTTTGATGCATCTTTTGGCTTAAAAAAACGATTGCTCGGAAGCTTCGCCTCGATATGCGCCTCGTCGCCGCGGCGTCTGTACCATGCCTCAAATCCGAGCGCATCGCCCAACGCCCGCATATCGGCCGATATCGGATACCCGGCGTTGAAATCTATCGCCCAATGCGTGAATTTTCTTCGAAGATGAACGACGCCCGACGCTTTTTCTTTGTATATTCGGTACAAAATCGAAAGCCACGGCGTCCGCATCAAACTCGCGCAGAGGCGGCCTTTGCCCGATTCGGGCGTGAGCGACGTCAGCGCATGCGCGGCGCTTTTGCCGCACATCTGCTCTTGCTGCGCCGCGATCGCATGGCGGATTGCCGGTCCTTTGAACGGCAAAATGCGCGATTCTGCGCCGCCCACCCCGCCCGGCGGCATCTCGGTCTCACGCCCGGCGCGCTGCGCCGCGTCGCGGCCATCGAAGCAGCAAGCGATCGCTTCGTAAAGATTCCCCATCGACATCTGCGCCGGAAGGATATCGGCAAATCCCATAGAAATGCCGAGTTCCCCCGCAATCGCCCACCCCGTTTCGGGCGGCATGCGCAAAATCCACGACGTTTTCGGGTACCGTTCGGGCAGCAACAAAACGTCTTTGGGCGATATATCGAAATCGCACAACGCGATATCGGGCGAAAACTGCGCCAGAAGCGCATCGATCGACTCGATGCTCAGCACATGATGAACCGTAAAGCCGAAATGATCCTGAAGTATTTCAACGCCCGTCCGAACCGATTCGTCGCGCGCGGCGCACAAAAAATGGGGCATGACTCACTCCCCGGGCGACGGCGCCGAATCGCCGCCGCGATCTTTTTCGAAGCGGCGCGCGCCGCCGTCCGAATCCCCGTCCCGACGTTCGGCCGGATCGGGCGCATCGGGGAATCCTGCCGATTTCAGCAGCGCGTCGCGATCCTGCCTCTCGGACGAACGCCACAGCGCCTCGAGCGCGTTGCGCGGCGTCCACATTTCGGCGCGCTCCTGCAATCCGCATTCCCTGCCGTACGCCGCCGCCGGCACGTAACGCGTCATGAATTCGAGCTGTTTGAGCAAAAACTTGCGCGACTTCTCATAGCCGCGCGCATCGCGTCCGAAGGCTTCGAGCGTGTACGAAACGAGTTTTTCGAGCAATTCCGACCGATCTTGCGCCGAATAATCGAGATTATGCCCCTCATGCAGCTCGCGAAATATCCACGGCCGAACCATCGCCCCGCGCGCAAACGCAAATCCCGCGCACGCCGACGTCTTTTCGCGCTCAAGCGCTTCTTCTCCGTGCGCCAAATCGCCGCATCCTATCACGGCAATGTCGAGATTGCGCGCAATCCGTTCGACCAACGCCCAATCGGCAGGTCCCCGATACTGCGCTGCCTTCGTTCGGCCGTGCACAAAAATCGCATCGATCCCGCACGCTTGGGCTATGTCTGCTATCTGCTCCGCCGTATTGCCGTCGGCGCCGAATCCCTTGCGAAGCTTCACCGTTACGGGAATCGTCACCGCCGCGCGGATTGCCTCGAAATGCGCATGTATTTTTTCGGGCTGATTGAGCAAAAGCGCGCCCCCGCCGTGCGATATGACCGACTCATGCGGACATGCGCAGTTGAAATCGACAAAATCGGCGCCGCATCTTTCCGCATATCGCGCAGCCTTCGCCAAATGGTTCGGATTGCTCCCCACAATTTGCGCGCCGAAAATCCGTTCATGGCTGCCGCGGCGCAAAAGCGCCGCGTCTTGGCTTCCCCCCTTCGCGACATACGACGCAATCGCCATCTCCCCTATCGTCGCATCTGCCCCCAATTCCGTCGCCAGACGCCGAAACGGACGATTCGAGACATTCGTCATCGAACCCATGAAATACTTCGCATTTAAAAACGGCTGCTTCATGATATCGCCACTGAAAACATAAAAATGCTTAAAAAAAATGAATATTCGCAAATTTTCTGCAACAACGTCGAAAATCTGTCGCAAAAAATGCAAAATCGGCTCAACCGCGCCTAAGCCAGCGTCCGTCTGTCCAAAAGCGAACGCCCGAGCGTCGCTTTGTCGGCAAATTCCAGCTGCGCCCCCATCGGCAGCCCCGACGCAATCCGCGACACTTTAACCACCATGGGCGCAATCAGTTTCTTGATATACGCCGCCGTGGCTTCGCCCTCAATCGACGGATTCATCGCCAAAATGACTTCGCCGAATGCCCCGTCGGCCAGCCTTGCGATGAGCTCGCGGATCTTCAAATCTGCCGGCGTTATCCCGTCGAGCGGCGATATCACCCCGTGCAAAACGTGAAACCGTCCGTGAAACTCCTGCGTCGATTCGATCGCGGCGAGGTCTTGCGGCGACTCCACCACGCAGAGCACATCCTCGTCGCGCACCTTCTCGCGGCACCGTTGGCACGGCGACGATTCGCACAAATTCAGGCAGACTTCGCAATACCGTATGCCGTCGCGCGCCGCCGATATCGCATGCGCCAGCGCGTGCGCCGCTTCGGGCGGCTGTCTGACGAGATAAAACGCCATGCGCGTCGCCGATTTTCGCCCCACGCCGGGAAGCGTCGAAAGCGCGTCGATAAGCGCCTGCAGCGATTGAGTATATGCCGGCATCGTAACCCCTCCGCAAAACCCGAAAAACCGCCCCTCTCTTACAAATCTCTCCCGAAATCGTCAAAGCTTTTCGGGGCAGCCCGCACGCCCGCGGGTGGGCGATGCGGGCTTCTGTCTGCCTGCCGCCCGGCAGAGGCAGACAGGCTCCGGCTATTGCGGCTGCTGCCGCAATACGCCTGCGCGGCTTCGGCTATTGCGGCTGCTGCCGCAATACGCCTGCGCTGCCGCGCTATGCGTGCGCATACGCGCGGCTTTTTTTTCATCCTGCCGCTTCGGCGCGCGGCTTTTTGCGCCGCGAATAAATCAATATCCCCGTTCCGACGGCGATCATGAAAAGCGCTATCCCCTGCGACGTCGTCAAAATGGTCGGATGGTCGGGCGATATATGCAAACCCCCGTTGACCCAAGGCCAAGCGGATTCGAAAAAATAACCGCGTTCGGCATCGTCGCGCAACATTTCGACGGCAAACCGGACGGCGCCGTAACCGATAAACCACGTCCCGGCCATAATTCCGGGTCTGGCGCGCCGCGCCAAAAGCACCCACAATGCGGCGTAGATCGCCAGCTCGGCGCCGGCCTCATACAGCTGAGACGCATGCATGAGCGGCGTTTCGCCGTTTGCCGCAACGATATCCCGGAAATGGGGATCTTTGAGCAAGGCTTCATAAGCAAACGATCCCTTCGGATAATGAAGCCCTATCGAACCGGACGTCACGGCTCCCCAGCAGCACCCGGCGGCGACGCAGCCGATGCGCCCGAACGCATGCGTAACCGAAAGCGCCGACGCCAATATGTCGGCAAGCGACAGCGTCGACGTCTCCTGACCGCGCCGATACCGGCGGAGAAAAAAAACTGCCAGCACGCACATGCCGGCCAAAACGCCGCCGTAAAACGTCAGACCGCCCTCGGAAATATTGAGCGCCCGCATGCAATCGGGCTGCGAAAGCCCGACTGCCGACGGATTGAAACACGAATCCCGATACGTCGCAAACTCGACCAAAACATGGATCAAACGCGCCCCGACAAAACCGAAAATCACGAGAAGAAAACACAAACGCGACATTTCGTTCGGGTCGAAATTGCGGCGGCGCGCCTGCGCGCGCGCCGTCCAAATTCCGAGTCCTATCCCGACGATGATGCAAAACGCATAACTGTGAAGCACAATCGGCGCCGAAAATGTCAGCGCATAATCGGGTTCAAACGATGCAAAACATTTTTTTGCCGCCCAAATCAAAACGATCGCGACGATCACCCCCTGCGCGATGCCCTCGGCTTTTCGGGCGGCGAAAAACAGACGCGCGCTGCTTATCAGCCCCCAAATCATAAGGATGCACAGCGCAATCCACAAAACGCGCTCAAACGCGGCGCCGTAAAGTTCGACGCCGAATATTCCGAGTAAATCCGGGTACATGCACGGACCTCTTTAGAAAAAGTCAACAAAAATCATCATTCCGTTGCGCCGGCTGCGGCGATTTGCGCGCCGCAGCCGGCGCGCGCATTCGGCATCTTACGCAAGATGCGCGGCAAAAAAAAGCGCCGCAGATGCACAAAACATTCTGTGACGCCTCTGTCCGGCCGATGCCGCGCAAACGCAGCCCGGCGCAACGCATTGATTATCCGAGCGCAGCCCGCGCTTTTCGCAGTTTTTCGAGCTCGGCGCGGCTTTTTTCGGCGCGCTCGCGTTCGACGGCGACGACCTCGGGCTTGGCGCGGCTCACGAAATTCGGATTGCCCAGTTTGCGTTCGCTTGCCTCAAGATCTTTTTGAACCTTGGCAATATTTTTGTCTAACCGCGTTCGCTCTTCGGCGACATCGATGAGATCGGCAAACGGAACGACGATTTCTATGCCGTCGGCAACGCCGATGGCGCACGGCGACGGCTTCTGCGCATTCGAATCGCCGGCAATGACCGAGTCGATCTTGGCTAGCCGACATATCGAAGCCGTCATGTCGGAAACGATTCGGCGTTTGCCCGCATCGTCGCTCAAGGCAAACATCTGAGCAATCGCCTTGCCCGGCGCGATGTTCGCCTCGCCGCGTATATTGCGCACGGCCGAAACGATGGCGATAAGCGTTTGCGTCTTGTCGGACTTCGCTTTGTCGCAAAATGCGCGGTTTTCTTTCGGCCACGGCGCGATCATAATCGAGTCCGGCGCATTCTCCTTTTTGGGAATGGCTTGCCAAATTTCTTCGGTAATAAACGGCGCAAACGGATGGAGCAAACGCAAAATCGTCTCCAATACGTGAATGAGGACGAAACGCGTCGTCGTTTTGGCTTTCTCGGCCGCCGGATCGCCGTCGTGCAGCACGACTTTCGACAGCTCGATGTACCAATCGCAGAAACTGTTCCACAAAAAGTCGTAAATGCGCTGCGCGGCTTCGTTGAAATTAAACGCTTCGATTTGCGCCGTCACCTCGGCGACGCACCGGTTCAGACCGTCCATAATCCAGGCATCGGTCATCGAAAGATCTTCGGGGGCAAACGGCTCGATGCATCCGTCTTTCGAAATCGCCGAATAAGCTTCGGTATTTTCGGCATTCATAAGAACAAAGCGCGACGCCTGCCAAACTTTGTTCAAGAATGCGCGATAGCCTTCGATGCGCTTGATGTCGAGGCGCACATCGCGCCCCTGAGCCGCAAGCATCGTCAGCGAAAAGCGCAGCGCGTCGGCGCCCTGCGGATCGATCCCGTCGGGATAATCGTCGAAAAGCTGCTGCGAGGCCGCTTTTTCGTCGGCCGGCACCGTATCGGGATGACATCCGTAGATGAGCAAAAGCGGATCGATCACGTTGCCCTTCGTCTTCGACATCTTCAGACCGGCTTTGTCGCGGACAAGCGCATGGAAATATACGTCTTTAAACGGCGTTTCGCCCATGAAGTGAATGCCGAACATCATCATGCGCGCGACCCAGAAAAAGATAATGTCGGCGCCCGTTTCCATGACGCTCGTCGGATAAAACTTTTCCAGCGCTTTCGTTTTGTCGGGCCAGCCGAGCGTCGAAAACGGCCACAATCCCGAACTGAACCAAGTATCCAGCAC
>CAVGZQ010000047.1:0-8034 GCA_963633515.1 Bacteroidaceae bacterium | reverse complement strand
CATCGGGATCCTGAATGAGATGCGTCGACCCGCATGCGGGACACTTTTCGGGACGCTCGCGCGAAACAATCGGATGCGCGCCGTTGCCGATCCGCAAATCGGGGTCTTTCTGACCTTCGCGTTCGATGAAATGAATGTGACCTTTTGAACACGCCTCGCAATAATACGCGGGAATCTGATGCCCCCACCAAAGCTGGCGCGACACGCACCAATCGCGGATGTTGTTCATCCAATTGAAGAAAGTTTTTTCCCAAAGCCGGGGCGTGATGCATGTTTTTCCGCTTTCGACCGCCTCGATGGCAGGTTTTGCAAGCGCTTTTGCGTCGACCCACCATTGCGGCAGCAAAAGCGGTTCGACGAGCGCGCCCGAACGCTGGCTGCGCGACGGCGTGAACGTATAATCGACGATTTGAACCAAAAGCCCCGCAGCTTTGAGATCGGCCACCGTCGCTTCGCGGCATTCTTCGCGCGTCATGCCGCGGTATTTTTCGGGCACGGCATCCGTCATCCGCGCATCGAGACCGATAACCTGAATGCGCGGCAAATTGTTGCGTTTCCCCGTTTCGAAATCGGCAAAATCGTGAGCCGGCGTTATCTTGACCGCCCCCGTCCCGAATGCCGGGTCGGCGGCCAGCGGATCGGCGATGAGCGGTATTGTCCGTCCGCAAAGCGGCAGCCGAAGCTGTTTTCCGATGAGATGTTTGTAGCGCTCGTCGTCGGGATGAACGGCAACCGCCGTATCGCCGAAAAGCGTTTCCGGCCGAGACGTCGCGATAATGACCGAGTCGTCGCTGTCGCATGCGTCATATCGGATTTGCCATAGGTGACCTTGTTCGGGCTCGTTGTCGATTTCGAGATCCGACAAAACGGTCTGAGCGACGGGATCCCAATTCACAAGCCGTTCGTCGCGGTAAATGAGTCCTTCTTCGTACAGACGGACAAAGACTTCGGCTACCGCTCTGCACGATCCTTCGTCCATCGTAAACCGCTCGCGATCCCAATCGCACGACGCGCCCAGTATTTTGAGCTGCTCGATGATATTCGATCCTTTTTCGCGTTTCCACGCCCAAACGCGCTCCAAAAACGCTTCGCGTCCGAGTTCCAAACGCGATTTGCCTTCTTTGGCCAATTGACGCTCGACCATGACCTGCGTGGCAATTCCGGCGTGATCGGTTCCGGGCAGCCAGAGCGCTTCATACCCTTGCATCCGTTTGCAGCGCGTCAGCAAATCTTGAATCGTCACGAAAAGCGCATGCCCCATGTGCAGTTTTCCTGTGACGTTGGGCGGCGGAATGACGATGCAAAATGGCGGCTTTTCCGAGTTTTCGTCGGCTTTGAAATAACCTTTTTCCGTCCAAAACCTGTACCAACGGGATTCGACTTGCGTCGGATTGTAATTCTTTTCAATCATCTCAAACATGCTCTGCAGTGGCAAATATCCTTCCGCCGGCGCTCTGTCCGCAGCAATCGCGCATCTCCGGCATCCGCATGCGGCAGTCCGGCCAAAAGACCCAAAAAGGCGCCGCGGCAAAGATCATCTCCGCGGCGGCGCGCAAAACGCGCGCCTCATATCATAAAACCCGGCGCTTTTTCATTACTAATTTGCCGCTCCCGGGCAACGCCCCGAAAAACGCCGAAATTGCGCCGTTTCCGCGTTCCGATGTCTGCGGGCGCAATCGAAAAATAAGGAATATTTGGCGATGCGGTTTAGGGCTGTTTTTGTTATAGAAAACGGTTCAGACACATACTTGCGAGGTCTGTTTTTTACGGAGTGTTTTCATGGCTGAATCAAATAAACCGTCCAATCCGCGCAACATCCGAAAGGCTGCGGCGAAGCTGCCGAATTTGTCGGCAGATCGCGCCGACAAATCGCCCGATGACCGGCGCGAAGAAACGATGCCGAAACACAAGACGGTTTTATCGAGACCGGCTCCTGCCGAAACGGCGCCGCCGGACGCACGCCCTAAGATTGCGGCCTCCGCTCCGCCTATCCCCGCGCCGTTGCCGAAAAAAGCGGCTTTCTTGCCCCCGGGCAAAGCGCCGCGCCCAAACTCGGACGGCGACGGCGAACATGACGAAGAAATCACGGCAGAACGGCGAAAACCGACCCGCGTCGATAACGATATTCCCGCCGCGCTGCGCGACGCCGATCCGAGAGCTCCGATCGCCGCGCCGAATGCAAAGCCCATCCCTGCCCCGAAACCCGCCGCTCCGGCAACCGTCGCTTCGAACCGGCCGGCGCCGACGGCAAGCGGCGAAAACACTGCGCAAACGCGCCAAACGCCGCAGCCGAGCGCCATAAATCCCGCGCAAACGCGCCAAACGCCGCAGCCGAGCGGCATAAATCCCGCGCAAACGCGCCAAGCGCCGCAGCCAAGCGGCGCAAATCCCGCGCAAACGCGCCAAGCGCCGCAGCCGAGCGGCGCAAATCCCGCGCAAACGCGCCAAACGCCGCAGCCGAGCGGCATAAATCCGGCGCAACCCCGTCAAACGCCGCCGCGCGGCGATGCAAGCAATTCTCCTGCGGCAGATGCCCAAAAAGCCGCTGCGCTTCAGCCCAAACTTTCGCCCGCCATTGCGGCAAGAATCCCAAAAACGCCGTCAAATCCCCCGATTTCGCAGGCCTCTGCCCCGACAGCGGCGTCTCCGTCAAAATCCGACATTCCCGCTCTGAAGCGAATGCCGCCCAAACCGGCATCGAAGCCGCCTGTCTCCGATGCCCCCCGCCCGGCGGCCGCGCGGCACGCCGATTCGGCGCCGCCGTTTGGCGGCGCCGTCGTCGAAGTCCCGTCGGGCGATCGCCAAATTGCCTCAGGCGACCATGCCGGCGAAGAAGAAAACACCCGGCGGCGCAAGAATCCGACGCTCTCCTCCGACACCGACGCCCGCGCTGTATCGGACAGCCAAACGCAGCCCGCCGATTCCGACGGCGGCGGCATGCCGAGTCATTGGACATCGTCCAAAAAGAGTCGCGCCGGCCGCGATACTTTCTTTTCGGCGCCGCAAACTATCCCGCGCGCCGACGCGCAACAAACCGAAACAACGCGCCGCAGCGACAACGTCCATCTCGAACGAAACGAATCGCTCCCCGAAGCCCTCGAAGACATCATTGCCGCCTATGACGACGAAATCGTCCATTCCCAAACGCGCGACGGCGCCCGCGAATGCACCATCCAACTCTGCATTGCCCGAATTCTCGAACACACCGGGTACGAAAAACTCGCCTACGTCCGCTATCTCAAAGCCCTCGAAGCCAACCACGTCAGCCAAACGGCCATTCACGAATTGCGCCGCATTGCCCGCGCCTATAACAAACCGAAAGACGTCGTCACGCTCCTGCAATCAGCGCTCGACTCGGCCTCCGCGCCCGAAGAACAAGCCACTTTGCTCGAAGAATGCGGGCTTATCGTCTACTTTTCCGAAAACGATCAACGCGAAGACGGCATCGCCATGTTATGCCGGGCAGCAGCTTTGGCGCCGAATCGCATTTCCGCCCATCTCACGCTGCTGCAGCTTTTCATGTTCGAAGAGCGATTCGCCGACTGCTGCGATATTCTCGAAAAACTCGTCTCCCTGACCGACGATCATCAGGCAAAAGTCCTCTGCCACACCATGTTGGGCGATATTCAAAGCAGCCTCAATCCCGGAAAAGATGCGGGACTCAACGCCTATCTCCGCGTGCTCTCTCTCGAACCCGATTCGCTCTACGCATTCCAACACGCCATGGGCGTCGTGCTGCGTCAAAAATCTTATCACGCTTTCTACGGCCACTGCTTGGCATTCGCGCAGGCCACCAAAGACAAAGCCTTCGCCCACGCCATTCTCGTTTTGGCGGGCACCGTCGCTTTCGACATCTTGTCGGACTCCGACAGCGGCATTGCCGCGCTCCGGCAAGCCGCCAAATTTCGCCCCAACGATCGGTTGCCTCTCGATATTTTGCTCGAATACTATTCGCTCGATCCGGCCAAATGGCGCGAATGCGACGCCGTTATGGATGAATTGATTAAATATGCGCAAACGCCCAAAGAACGCCGCGATCTCATGCTCATGCGCGCGCTCAATGCCGATATCAACGGGAAAGCGCCGATTTTGGCATGCGATTATCTGCGCGCCGTCTGCAACGAAGGCACAACCGACCCCATCGTTCTCGATTATTACGGGTTCTTGCTCGAACTTACCGATGCCATTCCCGAAGCCATGGCCGTGCGAAAAATGGCCATCGAACAATCAAACGGCGACGAAAGCGCATTGCGCTTCGCGCATTTGGGGTGTTTTTGTCTTAACGTCCTCAAAAAGACAAACGACGCCGAAACATGCTTTCGCAATGCGCTTGCCATCAACCCCGACAACCGAATTGCGTTCGAAAATCTCGATGCGATTCTGCGCGCCCGAAACGACTGGAGCGGGCTGCTGCAAATCTATTTGGCTCGGCTCGACGTCGTCCTCGATGCCCGAATGCGCGCATCGATCCTGCATACGCTCGCGACGATCTGCTACTGCAACCTCGGAAACTGCGACAACGCCGTCCTCTACTACAACCAATATCTCGAAATTTTTCCCGACGATATTCACGCGCTCCACTGTCTGGAACAAATCTATATCCGCACCAAAAACTGGAACAAACTCATCGACGTCTACGTCGCCGAAAAAGATACCCTGAGCTCCCCCGCCGCGCGGCGCGATTTGCTCATGCGCATGGCGTCTGTCTGCTTCTACGAACTCAACAATCCCAATTACGCCTTCAAATTCTTGATGCAGGCAAAAGAAGAAACCCCAAACTGCGCCGCCGTCTATCACGATATCTTGCGCATCGCCAATCACATGCAAGATTGGAGAACTTACGTCATCATCAGCGAAGAATTGCTCGGAATCGCGAAAAAAAACGAAGAAAAAATCGTCGTTTTGTTCAATGCCGCCGTCATTTTCGAACACAAATTGTGCGATGCGCGTTCAGCGGTGCGATGTTACGAACAAATTCTCGATATTTCTCCCGACAATGCCGTCGCCTATACAAGACTTGCGGCAATTTACAACGCAACCGGCAACAAAACCGCCTATTACGATTTGGCGCTGCGCCGCGCCCAATCGCTTCCGCCGTCGGCCGAACGCTCCCGAATTCTGTTCAAAGTCGGTCTCAAAGCCTATACGCAATTTGACGACATCGCCCAAGCGACATCCCTCCTCGAAACGGCGGCGGCAACCGATATATCTTATTTGCCTGCCGTCACGCTCTTATCTTTGCTCTACGTCGTCGACGCGAAAATCGAACAGCTCATCTCTTTGCTGCAAGACTTTACGAACAGCGCGCGCGAACAAAAAATGAAAAGCACATGCGCCATGACGATTGCATACTTGCGCACGTGGATACTCAAATCGCCTCAAGATGCCATCCATCCGCTCGAGCTCGCGCTCGCGCTCACGCCCGAAGCCACGCACGTCGGCTACATGCTTATCATGGCCAATTACAAACGCGGGCTTTATGCCGAATTGCCGCCGCTCTTTACAGAACGCGCGCAAAATACGTCCGACCGCGATTACGCCGTCTTCTATTACAATATGGCGGCGTTTATCGCGCACCGTTTCCCCGCCCGGCCCGACGTCCCCGACTGCGAAATCGCGGCGCTCAAAGCCGCGCTCGCGCTCGACCCCGACAACATCATCGCCAACGAACGGCTCGAAGCCATGGAACCGTGCCGCGCAAATCTCGTCCCCTTCCTCGAAAAACGCCTCAAATACGCGCACCCCGACGACAAAACCGAAATCCTCCTTGCCATTGCCGAAACAATCTGCAACGAACAGCCGCAAAAAGCGTTCTCTTTGGTCTCAAAAATCGTCGACGAAAATCCCTCCCATCTCCCCGCTGCGAGAATCGCGACGAATATGGCGGCAAAACTCAACAACGACAATCTCTGCTGCAAATTCATGGCGCTGCAGGCGCAAAATCTCGACAATATCGCCATGCGCATCATCGCTTGGTCGAACGCCGGAAAAATCGCCGAAGAAAAACTCCGCCAAACCGACACCGCCATCAACTGCTACAAACAAGCTTTTATGCTCGCGCCGCAGCAAATGGAATTATGCGATCAGCTCCTCAATCTGTTGCGGAAAAAACACGATTTCGCGGCTATCGACGGAATCATGCAAATCCACACGCGTTCGCTGTCGCGGGAAAATCAAGCCGCCCGATACGCCGAAATGGCCGATATCTATCTCAACGAATTCAACAACACGACGCAAGCCGCCATCAAACTGCGCCAAATCCTCGAAATCGAACACGACAACTGCGAAGCGCTTCAGAAACTCGCCAACATCGAAATCAAAGATCGCCATTTTTCCCAAGCCCGCGCAGTTTTGGAAACTTTGGTCGCCGCCGAAAACGTCCCCAAAGACATGCTCACAAACGCAAGACGTCAGCTCGCGTCGCTCTGCTTACACAAATTCAATCGCCCCGACTTGGCGCAACCCCTGCTCGAACAAGTCCTCATCTCTTCTCCCGACGACGTCGCCGCAATCGAAGACATGGCCGACGTCTGCATCGCGCAATCGAAGTATGCCGAAGCTCTCACGCTCCTCTTGCGCCTCAAAACAAAACTCCGGCCCGAAAAATGTTCCGCGGTCTTGCTCCAAATCGCATCGATCTGCCAAATCCTCGATAAACCGGACAAATTGCCCGATATTATGCGCGAATTGGCCGATATCGTAAAACTTGCGCCCCAAACCCTCGGCGACGTCGAAAAATGGTTCGCAAAAAACCATACGCCGTCCATCATTTTGCCCTTCATCGAAAAACTCATCGCGCTCCGAGATATTTCTGACGATTTGCGCGTCGCCGTCTATGAATTTGCCGCAAAAGCTTATGCCGGTCCCCTTCATATGCGATTCGAAGCCGACAAATACGCCGTCGCTGCCGCGAAACTTGCCCCCAATTCATTCAAAACCCAGCTGTTGGCCGCGCGCGTTTTTTCGCCCAAAGACGCCATGGTCTACGCTGCCGCCGCCGCAAAATTGTCGCCCTTCATCCCCGATGCATATCGCGCAATGCTCAATATCGCCGTCAATTCCGGACGCGCCGACCTTCAGGCACGCGTCGAACAGACCCTCGAAGTCCTCGACCCCGAATTCAAAACGACGGAACAGCTCCAAACCGCCTACATGCAACGTTACCCAAAACTTTCGGGATCCGTGCCGTCCGAAATCATCGCTTCGGTTGCCCCCCCCGATATCAACTTCAATGTTCAGAAATTGCTCAGTCTAAGCGAAGAATATGCGCAAATATTCGATTTGCCGAAATTCGATCCGCTTCCCGCTTCGTCCTGCGCCGATCTGACGCAAACCGCTTCCGAAATTGCCGTCGCCATGGGCATGCCGATGCCCGACATCTCTTTCTGCCGATGCGATATGTTCGTTTTCTCAAAACCCCCTCACGAACGAAACGCATTGCTCTTCAACGCCAAAGCATTCGAAAACGCTTCGCCGCGCGAACGCCGTTTCCACGTCGCGGCCGCGCTCATGCACTTGAAATTGGGCACCCTGCCCTTCGTTTTCTTGCCGCCGGGCAACATCGCCATGCTCATTTCCGGGCTCTTGGGACTGTGCGACGAAAAACTCACCTCCCCCGATATCCTCTCGCGGGTCAAATCGTTCATTCCGCGCAACATCCGACGAAATATCGCCGAATTCGTCAGCCAACAAGGCGTCCGGGCGTTCATGTGCGACCCGCAAAAAATGCAAACGGCGATCACAACGCTCGACGCCTTCGTCGGACACGCTTTCTGTCTCGATCTCAAAGCTTCTGTCGCAGGCATTATCCGTCGCAGCGCCCCAAACACGCAACTCTCCCCGACGCCCGCTCGGTGGATCCTCTCCAACACGGGCATCCCGCAAATTCAGTCGCTGTTCGAATTTAACATCGGCGAGCGTTATTCGGAATTTCGGCAAAAACTCGGAATATTCATTCGAATCAACGAAGAATCTTAGCATTTTGTGCGCCGCCTATGGCTTTAGCCATACGGCGGCGGCTCCGGCGCATGCGCC
>CAVGZQ010000046.1:12282-14610 GCA_963633515.1 Bacteroidaceae bacterium | reverse complement strand
TTTTTTCTTCGCCGGCTTTTGCCCTTGCGGGCAATGCGCCTGCGGCTTCGGCTATTTCGCCCTTGCGGGCTCAATACGCCTGCGCTTTTTTTCTTCGCCGGCTTTTGCCCTTGCGGGCAATGCGCCTGCGGCTTCGGCTATCGGCTTGCGCCGATACGCCTGCGCGGCGCTCCGCATTTCCCCTGCGGGTCAATTGCGGAGCGCTGTCGCCCTTTTGCGCCGAAGCGCAATGCGGGCTCCGGGCTCCGGCGCTTTCGCCCTTGCGGGCTCAATGCGCCTGCGCCGCGCCCCTTGACGGGGCGCGATTTTGGATGCATCAACGCATAAAATTCGCGGCTTCGCGCTATTTTTTGTCTTAATCTTCGATTTTTGATTTCAATTCGTATTTATTTATAACGGCTTTATCGAATTTCGAAGCTTCTTCGCCGCACGTTCGGCACGCTTCGGCGCGCATTTTTTCGTCGCCCGAATTCGCGTCGCGGCACGTCGCGCAAATCTTTGCAAGCTGATCGGCCGTCAGCTCGCCCCCGGGCGCAGCCGATTCGCCGTCTCCGGTCTTGCCGCACGACGGACATCCTTTATTGCCGTATAACTGCTGCTGACGGTCATAAAGCGTCGGATCGCGATAGACCCACAAAAACTCCTGACGCGTTTTATCGTATGTGATGCGCAGATAAATCGGCGGATCGGGGCGGAAAACATTCGGATTGAGATCGGGAACAATCGCCCCTTCCTTATATATGTCTTTGAGCCACGGCTTCACTTCGTACATTCGGTACGGACCGCTGTACGCGCGCGGCTGATACGGAAAATATTTGTCCAAAAAGCGTTCGACATCGCGTTCCGACATCCCGCTCACATAGAAACGCGTATCTTCGCCCGATCGCGCAACGTCTTTGTACCCGGCCGGAACGACGGCGCCGTACACGCGCCATTCGTCGGGCAGCCGGACGCCGTAATCGTCGGTTAATGCGGCGGGCGCCTCAGCCTCTTCCTCTTGAACCGGCGGCGCGCTCACTTCGATTTCTTCGGCCGGAACGGACTCGACGACGTCGGCGCGGTTGCATGCGAAAAGACACGCCGGCGCAATCGCGGCGGCAAAAAAAACACAAATGCGTCGGTTCATCGCTTTATCTCCTCTTGCGATTAAGAACATTTATGAAGCCGATAATTGTAACGCATATCGTTCGGCATGCGCAAACAAAATGCGATTTGCGGAGCAAAACGCCGTTCGGATTTCTGTTTCGATACGTGCCGGCCGCAATGCGGCAACAATGCTGCAAACGATTAAATATTACGCATTTTTTCGCTTTTTTTGTATAATCTTTTCGGTAATTTTGTCTCATTTCCCGCCGAAGGCAACAGGGGGCAGGAATGCAAACAGATGCCGTCGCCGCCGGCCGGCGTGATTTGATCCGCAATAGGAGGATTGCAATGCGCAAAATTCATCAACAATCGCTTCGCGCAAAACGAAATTCAAATATATCCTCGGGATTTGTTCTTTCTTTGACGATCTTGGCTTGCGCCGGCGGCTGCACGCTCGAAACGATCGACGACACGGGCGTCGCCGCATGCCCATCCGCCCAATACGTCCGCATCATCGACGCCCAAACCGATATCACGCTCACATGCGCACAAAAAGATGACGGCGGCGCCGAATGCGCCGAATTCTCGGCGTCGGGCACCGATCGACCCGCGTCCGATTTCCGATCCGAAGTCACGCCGCTCAATTTCGGAAAATGCGCCGCCGGATTTCAATGCGTCAGCGACGCCGACCTCAGCAAAGTTTGCCTCAAAGCATCGTGCGGCGGCGAATCGGTCAATATCTTCGAAGATGCCCAAAACTGCGGCGCTTGCGGCACGGTCTGCAACTACGACCAAGCTTGCATCAAAGGATTCTGCCAGCGATACGCCCGATGCGGCGACAAAGACATCGATCCGCTCACCAATATAAACCATTGCGGCGCAAAAGGAACTTGCGACGCCGAAGACTCCGACAATCCGAACTATCGCGGCGAAGATTGCTCCCTGACCCCCGATCACGTCTGCAACAACGGCCGCTGCGGGCTCGCCGATCCGACAAAAGCCTACTGCGACGGTCAAATCATCGATCCCGACACAAACAGCGCGCATTGCGGCGCGCGCGGCAATTGCTCCAACACATCGCCGAGCGATATCAATTATGCCGGCGAAAATTGCGCCGCGCGCGGAAAGGGATTCGCATGCAATGAAGGCATTTGCCAAATCGCCGACAATGTTTTGGCCATTTGCGGCGAAACCCCGATCTATAAAACAGACGGCGACGATGCCGACGGCAATGGCGGAAAC
>CAVGZQ010000046.1:3262-12250 GCA_963633515.1 Bacteroidaceae bacterium | reverse complement strand
ACAATCCTTCGGCAAACGAAAACGGCGAAAACGTTCTTTCCGACACCCAACTCCTTCATTGCGGCGCGAAGGGCTTTTGCAACGCTTCCGACCCCGAAAGCGAAAACTTCGAAGGCTACGATTGCAAAAGTCTCGAAGGTCACACGTGCAGAGACGGCAAATGCGCAATCTCCGACGCCGGCGCGGCATTCTGCGACGATAAAATCGCCGACCCCAAAACCGATCAAGAGCATTGCGGCGCAAAAGGCTATTGCTCCGACGACGACCCGAATTCAAACGATTGGACCGGCGAAAATTGCAACGCAAAACCGATGCACGAATGCCGCGACGGCAAATGTCAGTTGCCTGCCGATTTCGAAGGCGCTTTCTGCGACGGCAAAATTATCGACCCCAAAACCGATCTCCGATATTGCGGCGCAAAGCGCTATTGCGCAAACGGCGACAAACAAAGCGACGATTATAAAGGCGAAGACTGCTCGGCAAAAGGCGAGTTCTATGAATGCGCCGACGGGAAATGCAAATACGCAAAGACCGACAGCGCGCATTGCGGCGGCAAAGACATCAATCCAAAAACGAACTCGGCATATTGCGGCGCAAAAGGCGATTGCACGGGAAACGATCCGCAAGCCGAAGACTATGCCGGCGTCGATTGCAGCGAAAAAACAAAGCACACCGCAGACGACGATTATCAATGCAAAGAGGGCGAATGCGCCCTGACGTGCGCGGGCGGAAAACGTCTCTGCCAAAACTCGTGCATCGACGGCACAAACGTCGACGCGTGCGACGATGCATCCACAACATGCAAAAAAGGCTACGGCAATTGCAACAGCAACCTCTACGACGGATGCGAAACAAATTTGCAAACATCGTCGGCGCATTGCGGCGCATGCGGCAACGCATGCGAAGTCTCTGCTTTTGCCAATGCCGCTGCCGTCGGATGCAAAAATGGCGAATGCATGCCGACGGCTTGCGAAAAGGGCTACGCCGTCAATAATGAAACAAAGGTTTGCGAAGTCAGCAAATCGACGACGTGTTGCGGGACGAATTGCAAAAATTGCGAAAAAGACATCTCGCAATGGAAAACCGGTTCGTGCGTCATCGGCTCCGACAACAAAACCGGTTCGTGCCTGCTCACAGGATGTCAGCCCTATTACATCCCCGACGGCAACGCATGCAAAAAAGTCGAATGCACGCAAAACTCGCACTGCGCTCCGAACGGAAACATATGCTTCGGCAATGCATGCAAATGCGGCAGCAACTTCTTCATCGCAATCCAATGGGCCGGCTCTTCGGGCAATGAAGCTTACGGCAACAAATGCGCAGCCCCCAAACCTTACTGCGTAACACGCACAGCCGAAGTGGGATCGAAGTTAAGCCTCATGACAGGATGCGTCGAATGTTCTCAAGATTCGCATTGCGCACCGGTCGAAAACGGCTTCAATGCGTGTGCCGGCGATGCATGCGCCGTTACCTGCGATTCCGGCTATCACCTCACCGCAAGCAACGCATGCGAAAAGAATACGGCTTCGGCGTGCGGAAAACGCAGCTCCGTCAGTATCGTAAACTGCATCAGCGTGAGTTCAAGCGCGCTCATTAAGATGCGGTATTGCGACGACGATACCGAATCGTGCAAAAATATGGAGCAAATAATCGGTCCGATAACGCCCATCGATCCGACAAACCCAATCACGCCGGCTTTGCCGGCAAAATGATCCCGGCAACCGTTGCGGGCGCTCGGTCCCCGGCAGCCGGTTTCGCAGTCCGATCATTATCCGCCGTTTTCTGCCGACTCCCCCGCCGCCGTTGCCGGCGGTCGGATTCATTCCCCGCCGTTGCTTGGCGATCCGGTTCATTCTCTCGCCGTTTTCTGCCGACTCCCCCGCCGTTGCGGCGGGATTTTTTTTGCCCCAAAATGCCGCAACCTGATGCAAAACGAAAAATACCCTTCGTCATCGCAAAACATCTTCCGAGTTCATCCAAATGCCGCATTTTGCATCTGTGCAGTCCTACGACCGATTCCGCTGAAATATTTCACAACATTTCGCTCCGTCTTTTGTGCGTAAACCATTGAATAATCTGTAATAATCCCAAAAAACGCGCTATAATGGCAAAGGCTTTGCGTGCGTCTCGGGCGTTGTATCCGCGCACGCGCAGGTGTCAAATAAGCCGCGAAAATCCGAGTTATCCCATGGGAGGATGCCATGATGAAAAAAAATACTTTTTTGATTGCGTTTGCGATTGCTTCTTCAACGCTTTTTGCAACGCCGGAGCCCGCTCTTGCGCAAAGCGACGACGAAATCTTGCCCCCCATCGTTTTTTTCATCCTCGATACATCCGGCTCGATGAATAAAATGTACGATAAAGACACCAATAATACGCGCATGACCAACGCGCTTGCCGAAATCATCGGCGGATCGAAAAATACGGTTACAACAAGCGACGGAAAAGAAAAAATCATTCGCGCCGCATGCGGCGAAGTCGGCGACGAAGGCCAAAAGTACGACGATTGCATGGCAACAGGGAGCAATTCGTGTTTAAACAATTATACCGCCGAACAACGCGCAATGTGCAATGAATTCAAGATGCCCATTCCCAAATTAACCGACAACGGAAATTGGCAATTGGTTCCCAAAACGATTCCGATCAATTCCAAAATTGCAAAGCCAAATTACGGGACAAGCTCTTATGTCGAAGATATCGAAAGTTCATACGCAGACGACGGCATTATTCAAAACTACAAAAAAATCGTAAAGTTCGGTTTTTCGGGGTTTGCCATCGGCAGCACAGGTTCGACCGATGAAAAAGACTCCCCGATAAAACAAGCTGCCCAAGCCGCCGGCGGCAACGTCAACGGCATCTTGCGTTTCACGCTCATTTGGGGTGATGACATAACCGGGACAAAACAGAATACAAGCGATCTCGACTCTCACCTAGCCATTACAAATCCCCCTTATAGCGGTAACAACTACATTTACTATCCATCATCAAGCAAATGCTCAATGACAGGACAGTGCAATTCATGTTGGAATGCGCTTAAAGGCAAATCTGTAAATTGCGGTCCCGACGGCGTTCTGGACGTTGACAATACAAATCCGTATGGTTATAGGGGCTCATGGTCAGTACAAATGAAAGAAAACGGTCCATGGGTCGGCGTTGAAAATATCATCTTCGAAAACTCAAATAACATGAAAGTCGGCGAAACCTTTAACTTCAAGGTTCATAACTATCGGATAGCCGAAAAAACAAATGGATTTACGGTAGAGGTGGCATTCAAAAATACACACGGTTGCGTAACTTCAAAAAAGATAAAATATAACAAATCAATCGACTCCGGCGTAAATAAACATATGTACGATGTCATAACCCTTGAATACATCGGCAACGATAATTTCAGAATTCTGCGTTATGGATCTGAAATGGTCGAACCCGATGCAACGATTTCAGGCGAAGACAACAGCAACTCCCCCCAAAATATATACGGCTATTCGACAAACAAAGTCGGCGACATTACCTACGGACGGTTAATCAACGACAAATACAAGACATCTAAAGATTGCTCCTTCGATATGGGAATATGGGATTCCCAAACGTCATCCGAAGACAATGCAGCCCCGCTCATCTATCCGACAAGCTCCGATAACGAAAACGATATTATCCAAAGCAACCAACGCTTGATTCAAGTCATCCGCACTTACCGAGCTGGTTCGGCAACGCCGATCGGAGAGTCTTTGGCTGACGTGTATTTCATGTTTGGCGGAGACGGCACTGCCGATGAAGGTTTGATCAAATCGTACACAGCTCAAAACAATCTCGTCACCGACGATAAGTTCTTCTGCGACAGCCGAAGCAAATCCGTCATATTGGTTTCCGACGGCGATCCCAACGGTTCGGGGCTTTCGGGCGACGACGACAAAAATGAAGCGCTTCACGGCCACTCAAAAGAGATTTGGCACGACGCATATCACCTCTATAAATCAAAAATTGACGTCTACGTCATCGGATATTCCGACGAATTCCAAGGCGAAAATGCGAATCCCACCGTCGACGGTTCAGCCGCGCAAAAGCTTAATCTCGCCGCATGGAAAGGCGGCACCTGCCGCGACGAAAAAGGCGAAATCATCGATCCCGACAATAAAGACGATTACGACGCATTTGTCGCCAAATATGACACGCATAATAAAACGTGTTTCTACAATGCCGTAAACAAAAATCAGCTCCGCATTGCAATCGTCAACGCCTTATCCGAGGTCACCGGACATACGGTTTCCAAAACGCCGGTCGTCACGACGACGGCGACTTCATTTTACAAAGACAATTCTCCTGTAACAAATTACGCAAACGGCTTTTACAACATCTACTCAGGATATCAAACCCATCTGGGGAATCAACGCGATTCCTTCCTCTATCGTTCCGGTTTCATGTGCAACGCCGAATCGGGCGAATTCGAGCAAAACGATGATTACAGCATCGATATGGCCGGAAAATTGAATAATTTCATCGTGCGTTGCAGAGCAGGAAAAACCGAAACCCCGTCGGCAACGCCGACCGGTGCGGAGTCGGGATCGGCTTCAACAACTGAAATCGAAAACACTTGTCTCCAAACGCGCACCATTTTTATGGGCGATTATAGCCAAGAGCGCAATAAACTGTTCCCCGACAATGCAAAACTGTTCGATCCGAACGAAACCGACGATATCAAAGCCGGTTGGATTAAAGACGGCGGCATAGCAAAAGACAGCAGCGGGAATGTCAGCGGAAAAAAAGATTATCATTTTCTAACAGAAGCCGACGCCGGCATGTGCGCAGAAAAAAGGCAATCGCTTGCTTCCGATTACATCGTCAGCCCGTATGACTGTTACAGCGAATTGCAATGCGGCGTCGATTCCGACGGTTACCAAATGATTTGCGATCGCGGGCGATGCATGTCGAACGCCGATTATAACAACATCCATGATAAAAATATATGTTTCAAGCACTCCGATTGTTCCGATGCGTCAACGGTTTGCCATCACGGCGAATGCGTCGCGGGAACGCTCTACGCATGCGACGTCCGTCAATACATTGCTTCGCAGCGCCTCGGCGTCATCGAATATGCAACGCCGACCGTCGTCGAAGCCCCAAACCGTGCCTATAAAGAAGGCAACTACATGATGTTCAAGAATACCTATTGGGATCGCGACACCATGTTGCTCGTTGCCGCAAACGACGGCATGTTGCACAACTTCATTCTCGGCAAAAGAAATGCAAGTCAATACGACTCGACGACATCAAAGCACTATGGATTGTCTGAGGGCATTGCGCCGGAAACTGCGCAAAAAAAGGAAGAAGGCGACGAATTGTGGGGGTTTATGCCTAAATCAATCTTGGCAAAAGCCGGCAAACTCACATCCCCTGACCTGCAAACGAACGTCAATGCAACGCTTGCCGTCGCCGATGTTCGGTTAAACGCCAATTCAGAATACTTAAAAAATAATCCGCTCTATGCCTATGTCGGCGGCGTCATCTACAATCCGCCCACACCGCTCGTTTGGAGAACCGTCGCTGTCGGCGGTTTCCGTGACGGCGGCCGCGGGTATTATGCACTCGATATAACAGAACCCGCCAACCCAAAAATTCTCTGGGAAATCGATCCGCTTTGGCAAAGTATCGATGAAAAGAATTTGCAACCTTCCGATTTTGCGCAGCCTGCCGCGGTTATCGGCGACGAAGCGCTCAAAACAAATTATAAACTCGAAAAAACAAATAAATCTTCTCCCGAGTATTATCCATTCCTGCAATTGGGAAAAACATATGCTCAACCCATCATCACGACAATGATGATCAACGATATTCGCACCCCGGTAGCAATCTTATCGGGCGGCTTGAGCAACGATTCGGCGTCTTCTGCCAATCATATCGGAAAAACCCTTTATATTGTCCGTCTTTTCCCCGATAAACCCGAAGATCTTCTCGTCAAAACGTTCTACTTCGAAAAAGAAATTACGGGCGCTCCTGCGGTCTATCCGAATTCATTCAACACGACCGCCCAACACATCTATGTCGGCGATGAAGACGGCGCAATCTATCGCCTGAGAGTCAACGGCAACAACCCCGACAACTGGGGAAGCCAACATGTCAAAGAATCCGAAACAATTTCGGGTCTCCGTTACGAAGTCCCGGTGTTCTCCCCTAAAGATATCGTCAAAATGGGGAGCAAACCCTATGAACAAATCACGCACAAACCCGCCGTCAGCATGTATCAGATGGCGAACAATTTCGCCGTCATCCAAATCGCCGTCGGCACCGGTTCAAACGACAACTTGAATATCGACAAAAATGCGCCCAATTACGCTGGCGTTTTCTTCGATATCCCCATCGGAAACAATAAATACTCGTTTAACAAAGATAATGAAAATTACAGATCTAAAGTCATTGCTTTTAATCCGACAGACAAAGTATCGCAAGACACAGACTATTCTTACACCAATGACAATGTCGGGGCTGAGGAAGACGGTACCCCGGACAGGGCACAATATATGCAATTATATCTTTCCGATCCCAGTCCGAATCTCGTCACAACGGGAACGCCCCAAAACTTGAGTCCAAAACAAAAAGTTACCGGTCCGGCAATAATCTACAACTATGATGCCTATTTCCCGGTCTATCAAACCGAAATTCCCGGCAATACCGATCAATGTCAGACCGGACAAGGGTTGATTTACAAACTCGCAGACAGAAAGAGTTATAATAGAATGGACTCTTCTATGGTTCAGAGTTCCCAAAATTCAGACGATGTCTCCGATTTCAATAATAATAAAATTGCTTATTTGCCGCTCGGCGTCGGCACAAAAGTCTATGGTTTGCAAATCACGAATCAAATGTACTGCCACAGCAATAAAGGCGGCAAATTCTCACCGCCTCAGCTTGTTGCCCAAACGGGCGCAAAAACAAAAATCAACGGCGTCTCCGACGGTTCCGGTCTTATCGACAAAGACACCGGCGGAATTCAAACCTTCACGATGAACTTAGATACAGTCAAAGCCGATTCGCATAAAATGAAATGGGCTGCGGTTTACGAATAGCGCTTCTGTGACAACATGACGTAATCGGAAAAAGCGGCGGATCGATCCGATTCGCCGCTTTTCTTATTCTGTTGCGATATAATCGTTAATAATTGCCAATTTAGCCCACGCAACAGCTTCAATGATGACAAACAAACTCTATTGCAATGATTCATTTCTGCTGTTTTTTTGGCGGTATTCATCGCATAAACGGCATACCCCCGCCAAATCCTCATCTGTCATCCACTCCTCCTTGCGGTCGCATGCCTCGCACGCCTTTTTCCCCTCTGCTTCGGCCATCATCGGATCTTCCGCTGCGGCGACTCCCGATTGACGTGCCGCGCCGGCATCATCCTGCGGTTTCGCATATTCAGGATCGCGATATATCCACTCATAATACCCTTTTTTCTCGTTATAAAAAACCTTTATGAGCAAAGGCGTCTGCGGCTTAATAACATCGACATCAAGGCTCGGAACTATCGCATCTCCGCGATATGCCTCTTTGATTTCCGGACGAACATAGAACAAATCATTTCGTAGCGTATAGTCGGTTTCTTGGTAAGGATAATACTTCTCCAAAAACAATTCGATTTGATGCGAACTCATGCCCTTGACATAAAACCGAGTCTCTCGATCCGTCACGCTTAACCGCTCCCAGCCGACGGGAACAACAGCGCCATATACGCGTTCATCTGCCGACGCTTTTCTTACCCCGTCTTCGCCATGCAAAACGACTTCTTTTTTGCCTGCGTCTTCCGAGTCTTCGGGAATTTGACTGACTTCAACCTCATCGGAAGGAACGCCTTCGACAACTGATTTTGAATTGCAACCGGCTAACAAGAAAACGATCCAAACCTCCAATCCCAAACGTCGAAACATATCCGCTCCTGTCATAGAAAACTCCAAGCTTAAGCGTCCGATCTGTCGCAAATTGTCGGATTATCTGATAAATCCGACGGTTCGCGACGCAGATTATACGCATTTTCCGCGTAAATCGCTTGTTCAAAATCCCCCACCCCCTTCAATACCTTGATTTTTTGATTTTGCGCCGCTTTTGAGACAAAACACCGGCTCGGTGCGCGGAGGAGGACTGTCACGATGGCGTCAAAAGAGTATTCCGAACATTTGAATAACGGCGATTCGCAAGGCTTCGGCGATGAGTGCCGGAATTTTCCGAAAGAAAAACGAAGTGATGCGAAAATAAATCCAACCATTGCAAAAGAAAGCGAAGATAATTCGAACGCAATACAGCCCGATTCAAACAATCCGACGCCAATGCGCGGCGACTCCCGCGAACATCAAGACAATGCGCCAAATGCTCAAGACAACGCGCATGCGCCCAAAGACAACGGACAAAACGGAATAAAATGCGACGGTCAAACGCCTCTTGCCGCAGATAATTTCCCGACATACCGTCAGAATGCCAAAAACTCCGTCATTCGGTCTTCTGAGACAAACGACGCCGTGCCGAAGCGTTCGGTTCCCCAAAATCCGCCTGTCGCGATCGAACGACTTTCCGCGGCGCAAAAGCGAAACGTCCAAGACCGCGAGCTTTCGGTTCTGTTGCGACGTCAAGGACGCGCGTTCAGCCAAGCGCTCATGACGATTGCCGGCACGCGCCAGCGATCCGGGCGATTGTGGCTGATTTGCGGCGCGACGCTCATCGTCATCGCGATGCTGCTCATTCAAGTCCGGTACAAACACCGCGATCTCAATCTCGGATACACGCTGAGCGAAGCCATTTCAACGCGCGAAGCGCTCTTGGAAGAAAACAGAAAACTCCGCATCGAACTGCGCGTCTTAAGCCGGCGCGAACGCCTCGAACCGTATGCGACGCAACAGCTCGGAATGGCACCGATTCGCCCCGATCAAATCCTCATCGTTCGCCAAGCAATCCCCGCCAATGCTTCCGACGCCCAAAACGGCAGTCTTAAAAACACGCGCCGCA
>CAVGZQ010000046.1:0-3252 GCA_963633515.1 Bacteroidaceae bacterium | reverse complement strand
GTTTTGCCGTCGTGGCTGTTCACATTTACCGGCTTCAAACCGAAGAAGCCGACGAACACCTGCGAGCCCGTTCCGAACGCCAATCGTCGGGCAGCATGACGTTGGGCGCCGGCGGCGAAAGCGAACTCGACGGTCACCGCGGCTATATCTGCGACCGAAACGGATACGAACTCGCCATCAGCGTCGAAACGCCGAGTATCTTTGTCCATCCGAGAAAAATCGAGGACAAAGAAAAAACCGCGCTTCGGCTGAGCAAAGCCCTCGAAATGGATATCGGCGTCATTCGTCAAATTCTCGCAAGGGATGTTTCTTTTGCATGGGTTGTCCGAAAAACTACGCCCGAAAAAGGCGCTGCCGTCAAAGCGTTAAACATCCCGGGCGTCGGCACGAAACGCGAAAGCAAACGTTATTACCCCGGGCAAGAACTCGCAGGACAAATCCTCGGCTTCACGGGCATCGACAATATCGGTCTCGAAGGACTCGAAGCCACATACGACAAATACTTGCGCGGCAGCGTTCTCAAAATCCGCGGCACTCGCGATGCCCGAAACCACATGATTCTCACGGCCGATTCTCCGAGGCTCAATACCCTCGAAGGCAGCACGCTCGTGCTCACCCTCGATCAATACATACAAAAAGTTTCCGAAACCGCCCTCGAACGCGTATGCAAAAAGTTTTCGGCAAAATCTGCCGTCGCCGTCGTTCTCGATCCGAAGTCGGGCGAAGTCTTGGCGATGGCAAATTGGCCGCGTTTCAATCCGAACCGATACCGCGACTACGATAAAGACGATATGCGAAACCGCGCCGTCCTCGATGCCTACGAACCCGGCAGCATGATGAAACTCATCACCTATGCCTCTGCCGTCGACGGCGCCCGCGTCCGACCGAACGACCCCGTCTCGCAGGATCGCGGAAAACTCAAAATCGGAAAACACACCATTTCCGATACGCATGCCATTCCGAATATGACGGCCGAACTCGTCGTCAGCGAATCGTCGAATATCGGTGCCTATCATTTGGCACAAAAACTCGGAAAAGAAGGCTTCTATAATTATCTCAAAGCTTTCGGTTTCGGACGCAAAACGGGAATCGGACTCCACGGCGAATCGGCAGGCATTCTGTGGAATTATTCCAAATGGGCCGAAGTCATGTTTGCAAACATTGCATTCGGACACGGCATAAGCGTCTCACCGATCCAAATCGCTTCCGCCGTCGGCGCAATAGCAAACGGCGGAAAAATGATGCAGCCATGGCTCATTCGCGAAATCCGCGACATCGACGGCAAGATTATCGAGCAAGGCCGGCCCAAAGAAGTTTCGCAAGTCATACAAGAAAAAACGGCAAAAACCGTCCGACGCGCCATGGAACGCGTCGTTGCCGAAGGAACGGGCATGCGCGCCTGGGTAAAAGGCTACCGCGTCGGCGGAAAAACCGGCACAGCCCAAAAAATCGACCCCAAAACACGCGCATACGGTCACGAATATATGGCAAATTTCGTCGGCATTGCCCCCATCGACGATCCGAACGTCGTCGTCGCCGTCATGGTCGACGCCCCGCGCCCTCAACACAGCGGCGGTTTCGTCGCAGCTCCGGTTTTCTCCGAAATCGTCTCGCAAATTCTGCCCTATCGCGGCGTTTATCCCAAATCCGTCGAAGACGGCATCATCGATCCCTTCGACATGCCAAACTACCGCGAAGCCGCCCGCCGCGCCGCCGATGCGCCGATTCCGTCCGTTGCGCCCCGCCCCGAAACTTGCCCGAACACCGTCACCGTCCCCGATTTCGCCGGCATGACCGCCTACAGCGCCCTCCGACATGCAAAAGCCAACTGTTTGGGCGCAAATATCGTCAACGCCGGCTATGTCGCAACGCAATGGCCTGCCCCGGGATCCGCCGTTTCGGCGCACACGCGCATCGAACTCACAATGGCTAATTATTACAAATAACATATATAATTTTGCATATCGCGCGCGTCTGAACCTTATTATTTTCGCTTATTTCATCAATCTCGCGAGCAATAACAATTTATATTTGATCCCGTCCATTCCGCGCATCAAACGATCCGATCGATCCCCCGCAGTTGCTTGAAAATACGGCCGAGGCTTCGGCTATTGCGCGCCGGCTTTGCGCCGCGACGCGCAATACGCCTTCGCTGCCGCGCTTTCGGCTGCGCCGATGCGCGCGGCTTGCGCGCCTATCGCCCTTTGGGCGATACGGCTGCGCCTGCGGCTATCGCCCAAAGGGCGATACGCCGCAGTTTTTAATCGAAATGATACGCTTTTAACCGTTCTGCGAAGCGATAACCTTTATTTCGCATCATTTCCGTTAATGATGAATCGCATTTATCGGGCAAATGCATAAATATGATATGACGCGCCATCTCTGCGGGAAGATCCAAAAACGACTTATAACTCGCATGCACATCGAAACAATTGCCGCTAAAACTCACATCGTGGAATATGCATTCGACGCCGCTGTTTAACCACGTTTCTATCCGAGCGAGAGAAAACGTCGAATCGCCCGTATATACGGCTTTTTCTCCGATCTTTAACCCGTAACACGGGCGATTCGGAGCATGTTCGACTCGGATGAGCTCAAAAGGCAAACCGTAAAACTCAAACGGAACGCCTTCATATAACAGCGTAATGTCGGCATAATCCGACAATGTCAGCAGTTTCGGCGGATGACAGCGCATATCGTACGTTTCCAACGACGCCCGAAGACAATTATCCCATATATCTGCGCCGGCGATGCCCGAATACTTGCTGAAATGCTGCGAAGGAAGCCACAACGGAATTCGGCGATTCAAACAAAAATACGATCGAAAACAAACCTCCTCAAGACCCATCACATGATCGCCGTGCAAATGCGATATGAAATACGCCTCGATGCCGTCCATCGATCGATGCGCCCGGTCAAATGCCATCGGGCATAGAAAACCGCAATCGATTAAAAATTCATGTCCGTCGACGATCGCAAGCGCATTCGTATGACTGTTCTGCGGCATTTTCGTCTGAGCATTCCCCGTCCCGAGAAACACAATATCAAACGGACGTACGCGCATTGATCTTTCCTCCCGAGATCGATCCCTATCGAATGTGCCCAAATGACGCAATGCGAAAAAGCACACCCCAAAGTTGCCTCTTATAAGGAAAAGACCTAAAACGCGCAAAAAAAATACACCCCTTCGCCGCAAATTCTTCTCTGCCGCACGATGCGCGGATTGCGGCAGGCGCAGCCCGCGCTGTCCCG
>CAVGZQ010000045.1:14435-14677 GCA_963633515.1 Bacteroidaceae bacterium | reverse complement strand
ATAGCCGAAGCCGCAGGCGCATTGCCCGCAAGGGCAAAAGCCGGCGAAGAAAAAAGCCGCAATCGGAAATCCGATGCGGCTTTCGTCGCCGATTATGCAGGACATTCGAAGTTAAGTCTGCATCGAAGAAAGGAATTCGGCATTCGTCTTCGTTTGCGCAAGTTTTTCGAGAAGAAACTGCATGGCGTCGACGGCGTTAAGATTTTGAATAATTTGGCGCAAGATCCAGACGCGGTTGAGGG
>CAVGZQ010000045.1:12984-14425 GCA_963633515.1 Bacteroidaceae bacterium | reverse complement strand
CGCGATGTCGAGGCAGGGGAAGGTGCGGCGTTCCATGAGTTTGCGGTCGAGATGGAGTTCGCAGTTGCCGGTGCCTTTGAATTCTTCGAAGATGACTTCGTCCATGCGCGAACCGGTGTCGATGAGGGCGGTTGAAATGATGGTGAGGGAGCCGCCGTCTTCGATGTTTCGCGCGGCGCCGAAGAAGCGTTTGGGTTTGTGCAATGCGTTTGAGTCGACGCCGCCGGAGAGGATTTTGCCCGATGCCGGGACGACGGTGTTGTAGGCGCGAGCCAATCGCGTGATGGAGTCGAGCAAAATGACGACATCGTGTTTGTATTCGACGAGGCGTTTGGCTTTTTCGATGACCATTTCGGCGACTTGGACGTGGCGCGTCGCCTGTTCGTCGAAGGTCGACGAGATGACTTCGCCCTGGACGGAGCGCATCATGTCGGTGACTTCTTCGGGGCGTTCGTCGATGAGGAGCACCATGAGCGTGACTTCGGGGTGATTTTCGCTGATGGCGTTTGCGATATTTTGAAGCAAATGCGTTTTGCCGGTGCGCGGCGGCGCGACGATGAGGGCGCGCTGACCTTTGCCGATGGGGGTGAGCATGTCGAGGACGCGCGTGGAGTAATTGATGGGGTCGTGCTCGAGGATGAGGCGCTCTTGGGGGTAGAGCGGCGTGAGGTTGTCGAAGAGGATTTTTTCGCGCGATTTTTCGGGCGATTCGAAGTTGACGAGCTCGATTTGGAGCAGGGCAAAGAATTTTTCGTTTTCGTGCGGGGGGCGAACCCTGCCGTAGACGGTGTCGCCCGTGCGCAGGTTGAAGCGTTTGATTTGCGACGGCGAAACGTAGATATCGTCGGGGCTGGGAAGATAGTTATAGTCGGACGACCGCAAAAAACCGAAGCCCTCGGGGAGCGTTTCGAGCACGCCCTCGCCCCAAATCTCGCCGCTTTTTCGCGCCTGCGCCTGGAGTATGCCGTAGACGAGTTCTTGCCGGCTGAGGTTGGCGGCGTTTTCGATGTTGAGCGCGGAGGCTTTTTCGAGCAACTCCGAAATGTGCATGCGTTTAATATCTTTGATGAGCATGATATATCCAAAAAGCGGGAAAGGAATTTGCCTCTGAAAGACCGAAAATGAAAGGATCGCAACATTATATCCGATATTGCGCACGCGTCAAACGGAAATTTGCGAAATAAAGACGCCATGCGAGTTTTCTTGCGCCCGACGGCGTTATCGGCGGCGGCGTTTTGCTTTTTTGGGGATTGCGGGCTTTGGGATGCGGCTGTTTCGCATTTGCACAATGCGCCGCTTTTTGTGCGCGGCTGTTTCGCATTCGCACAATGCGCCGCTTTTTGGGTGCGGCTGTTTCGCATTCGCTCAATGCGCCGCTTTTTGTGCGCGGCTGTTTCGCATTCGCTCAATGCGCCGCTTTTTGTGCGCGGCTGTTTCGCAT
>CAVGZQ010000045.1:0-12170 GCA_963633515.1 Bacteroidaceae bacterium | reverse complement strand
CGATTCGATGGCGTCTTGACCGTCGCGCAGTTCGCGCGGCGAATAAAATTCGGAATTTGTGCGCGGCTGTTTCGCATTCGCTCAATGCGCCGCTTTTTGTGCGCGGCTGTTTCGCATTCGCTCAATACGCCGCGCGGGCGTCCTTTTGCCCGTCGGGCAATGCGTCCGCCGCGGGCAAAATCGGCAGTCGGCATCAATTATCTTTGAAAAAGTCAATTGCGCCGATTGCGTTATGACGCCGATTTTGCGTTCAGATTTGCGAGAAAAACGCCGTTTGCATGAAAAACGCGTTGCCCGCGCCGGCCGGAGATTGTGCCGCAAGCCATGGGATACCCCCAAAAAAAAGCTTGCTTTTGCGGCGGCATGATTGCCGCCCGGCGCCGGCGGGGGGATGCGGGCGTCATTTGGGCAGCGCGCCGAGATTGAAGCGGATTTTGTCGCCGATTGTTTCGGAGACGACGAACCCTTTTTCGCAGAAAGCGTTGAGAAAAGCTTCGATCGTCGTTTTGTTGAGACGGGTGCGCCGCGCCAAGGTGCGGATATCGGACGCGCCGCGCGTGAGCAGCCAGCGGTAAATGTCTTTGGCGGCGCGGACGGGATCGTCGCCGAGATCGGCCAAGATCTCGCCCGGCAGCGCCGATGCGATAAACGACATGTCGGGGATATTCTCGCGGGCATTGTTCGAATTTCGCGGTGCCCGGCTTTGCGGCGCGTTTTGCGGCGTCTGAGCTTTGACCGGTTTTGTTTGCTTTTGCGCATCGGCGCCGGGGATTTCGTAATGCTCGCATTGTCCGAGCATTTCGGCTTCGCGCGCGGCGGCGTCGATAATCGGCTGCAGGACGGATTCGACCGACATCGGGGCGTGCCACGCCGAAGGCGTCCCGAGACGCCGCAGCAGCGTCGCCGGCGCATACGAAATGTGAAAGTTGAGCGATTCGATGGCGTCTTGACCGTCGCGCAGTTCGCGCGGCGAATAAAATTCGGAAAATGATACGCTCTGCGCAGGAAGTTCGTATGTGATGCGGTAGCGCGTTTTTTCGTCGACGACCTGATCGGATCGCGCCGATCGTATCAGCGTGAGCAGGTTGTCGCGCGTCATGCCGCGCAGCGCAATGATATTGAATGGGTCTTCTTCGAGTTTTTGCGCGAAAGCGATGAGGACGGCGCAGGCGTGCTCGCACGGCTGCGCGGTGGCCGTGCAATTGCATCGGAACGAAAACTCGCGCAATTTGGAGGGAAAAAGCGCGAGGGAGGCTTGTTTGAAGATGTCGGCCAAACCTTGGGGAAGTTCTCCGTTGAGGAGCGAAGTCGTAAAAATGGCGCGATCGGAGAGCATGGCGATGACGTTTCGCCACTGTCCGACGGCAAATTGACGGACTTCGATCGAAATGACCTGATCGAAAATCGTGGCTTCGATGCACCCGGGCGTGACGCAAATATTGTTGACGAGTCCGGCAGACACGAGCGGAATGGCTTTGGGAAGATGCGCGCTGACGGCATCGGTCATATCGGTGATGGCATCGCACCATTGGCATGCTTGCCAAGATTGGAGCATGAGGGCTTGTTCGATTTTGAGCGATTCGGCGTGCGCCCCGACCCGGGCACGCGCCGCCGGCGCGTCGCGGTTGTCGCATTTGGGCGCGTGTTTGCGCAGTTTTGCGATGTTGTGTTCTCTTTTGGCAACGGGTTTGAACGAAACGCGCACGGCATGTTTTTTTTGCGGCGTCCCGACCGTTTTTCGCGCCGTTGCCGCCGGATCATTCGGCAAATCTGAAGGCGCAAGGGCGGCGCTTTGTTTTGCCGCATCGGACGGCGAAATTCCGGGCGCTGCGGGATCGAACGGCAGACGTTTGGCGCATGCCGGGGCTTTGTTTGCAGCAATACCGGCGTCGGACGGATGCTTTTGCGCCGCCGGCGGCTGCTGCCGATCGGCGCACGCGCAGCCGCCCGGCGGCGAAGGGCATGATCCGGCGGCGGCGTCGGCCGCCGATCGGCATCGTTTCAGAATGCGCCGCGCATCTGCCGCATCGGCGTCCGGAGCAGAAGATTGCGCAATGTTTTGGCCGGTTTTCTGAAATCTATTTTGCGCGTTCTTGTTCGGACGGCGCATAATTTTGCTGTGTTCTGCATAGGAAGGATTATTTTCGGCGGCATTGTTTTGCGGGCGCGGCGCGATTTCGTCGGCAGAATATTCGCCCGGGCGGGCGGAATTGCGCTGCGGGGGTTCTGCCGAACGGCGTGCATGTTTATTTTGTGCGCATTGGGCTTGCTTTTTCTGCGCATTGGCATTTTGCGCATTGATTTTGTTGGTGTTTTTTGCATGCCCATATTTGGGGACGGCCGTCATGTCGATGACTCGGCTCAGCCGCATCGCGGCGGTCGTTTCTGCCGCAGGGTCGGCATCGGGCGTCGTTTTGACGAGCGCTTTGGCTTTATCGTTCGTATTGAGCGGCACGCCGGCCGACAAGATTCCGTTGTTGTCACGCGTTTTCATCGATCATGACCTCCGAGCTGAGAGTAAAGAGTTCGCGCAGGGCATCTGTATCGAGCTGCGAGACCCATGCGCCCGAGGCGTCGACGATGGCATCGGAGAGGGATTTTTTTTCGTCGAGCATGGCGTCGATTTTTTCTTCGAGCGTGCCCAAGGTGAGAAACTTATGGACTTGCACGTTTTTATTTTGCCCGATCCGGTAAGCGCGATCGGTAGCTTGGTCTTCGACGGCGGGATTCCACCACCGGTCGAAGTGAAAGACGTGCGAAGCGGCCGTGAGATTGAGCCCGGTGCCGCCGGCTTTGAGCGACAGAATAAAGACGGGGGCGCCGTCTTCGGACTGAAAATCGGCGACGAGCGCATCGCGCTGCGCGGATGTCAGGCCGCCGTGAAGGAATGGCACCGTTTCCAAATCGAGCGCGTCGCGCAGAATGGCAACGAGGAGATCGCCCATTTCTTTGAATTGGGTGAAAATGAGCGCGCGTTCGTTATTTTCGATAATCGTTTCGAGCATATCGGCGAGCCGCAGGATTTTCCCCGAACGATCGGGGGTTTGGGGCGATGATTTTTGAAACAGCGCCGGATGGTCGACGATTTGTTTGAGATGCGTGAGCAATGCGAGGACGTGACCGTGCCGGGCGATGCCGTCGGCGCGTTCGATCTTTTCCATCGCAGAATTGACGAGCGCCTGATAGAGCGTGGCTTGTTCTCGGGTGAGAGAGCAAAAGATTTTGTTTTCCATTTTTTCGGGAAGATCCCGAATGATTTGCGGATCGGATTTGACGCGGCGCAGGATGAACGGCGCAACGACGTTGCGCAGCCTTTCTTTTGCTTTTTCGTCGTTGTTGCGCTCGATCGGGATGCCGTAAAGGCGCTGGAACCGCGCATGCGTTCCCAACAGCCCGGGGTTGAGGAAATCGAGGATCGACCATAATTCCGAGAGCCGATTTTCGATGGGCGTGCCCGTCAGGGCAACGCGGAAATCGGCTTGCAATTCGCGCACGAGCATCGACCGTTTGCTCGACGCATTTTTAATCGCCTGCGCTTCGTCGAGCGCAATCATCGACCAACGGTGAGCATAAAGAAAATCGGCGTTCCTGTGAATAAGTCCGTAAGTCGTAATGACGACCGTGCCCGGAATTTCGAGGTTTTTGGCCCAGTCTTCGTCGCATTGCGCGCGGTCGTTGCCATGATGGACGACGACATGCACCGACGGCGCAAACCGCAAAAACTCGCGTTTCCAATTGCCGACAACGCTCATGGGGCAAATGAGAAGGATGCCTCGGCAGTCGGCCGGATTGCGTTTGATCATGCAGAGAATATGGCAAATGAGCTGGATCGTTTTGCCCAGTCCCATATCGTCGGCCAAGCAACAGCCCAGTCCCAGACGCGATTGATACGCCAGCCATGCAACGCCGCGCTCTTGATACGGGCGGAGCGTGCCGCAGAACGTATCGGGCGCTTTGAGCGTCATATCGGTGATGTCTTCTTTTGTCAGGCGCGACAAAATATCGGCGATTTTGCCTTCGACGACGACTTCGATGTTGGAATTGGGGGAATTTGGGTCGGCAACGCCGGTCAGGGCGCGGTTGATCGCGTCAAAACGCGATATAACGCCTTGCGTTTCATTTTGGTCGATGAGCAGTTCGATGTCGCGCAGCTGCACGGGATCGACGAGCACCCATTCGCCGTGCCATTGGACGAGGGGCTGTTTGAGCGCGACGATTTCGCGAAATTCTTTTGCCGATACGACTTCGTCGCCCAAAGCGGCTTCCCAGCGGAAGCCGGCTATTTCGCTCAGACCGAAATGGCAGCGCGCCGCATCGGTCTGATTGGCATCGCGGATGCGGAAACGCGCCCGCAGGCGGCGCGAACCTTGGTCGGTGAGCTGCGGCGGGAGACGCACGTCGAATCCCGACGAGCAAAGCAGCGGGCTGACTTCGGAGATGAATGTCCACGCTTGCCGGACATCGAGAAAAACGCCTTCGGGTTTGGATTGTTCGAGGCTCTTTTTAATCGGTTCGAAATACTGCGCGGCTTTTCCCAAATCGGCCAACAGGCGCTCTTGCGGATTGTCGAATGAATGATGATCGATTCGGAGTTTTTCTGTGCCAATCGAAAAAATAATGCCGGAGCGTACGGCAATCGAAGGATCTTCGACGGCAACGAGCATATATCGAAGAAACCACATATTATCGGTTTCGTCGGTCGGCGCTTCGAGCCAAAATCCCGCATGGGCATCGATATCTTGCGCCGCATCGATATCGTGAATAGGCGCGCTCCAATTCGAAATCGATTCGACGAGCATCGGATCTTCGAGGTGGTAGCTGATGCGGGAACGCGTTTTCTTGTCGAGGAGCGCGTCGATCCAACGGCTTTCCCAGCGCGGAAGCGTATCGAGTTCCTGCGGCGCGGCATAAACGAATTCCTTCATCGGCATGAGTTTTCGCAACTGTTCCTGCGTCATTTTCACGGGAAATCCGAGCGAGACTTCGCCGGGGGGTTCGGCGCCCGTGTTGGGCAGATTCGAGGCATTGAGCGGAAGCTGCGAAGGGGTCGATTCGGTGACGGGATGTTTGGACAAATAGTCTTCGGTCGGAGAATAAGGATCGGCAACGGGCGCTGCGCCGTCATCGCCGATTTTTTCGATATCGTCGATAGGTTCGAAGTCGTCGATCTCCGCAACGTCGCACATATCGCCCGCGCCGCAGGATCGCTGCGGCGCGCTCTCGGCGCCGTTTCGTTTCTTTTCGGCTGCGATCCGATAAGACGCCGACGGCAACGCATGATGCGATCGATGAATGCCGAAAGACGCCGATTCGTTGATGTCGACGGCGCTGTCGCCGACCGATGTTTCGCTTTTTGATGCGCCAATCGGCATCACTGCGAGTTTTTTGAGATTGATCGAATTTTCTTCGGCATTTTGCGAAAAATCGGATTTTTCGCCGTTTCCCAAAAATCCGCCGATATCGATTTCGTTGATGTCTTGGAGCTCGTATTCGGTGTTTAAGTCGATCTGTGAACAGGGATCGTCGGGGAGATTTGCCCAATTCCGAGCTTTTCGGCGAAGCGCCGAAACGTCGTCTTCGTCTCTGTTTTCTCTGCGCTCCGGCGCCGCCGCGGGGCAGTCGGAGCGTGCCGGCGTCGAATCGAAGCGGTCGGCTGCGTTTTGTCGGTCTCCGGAGCCGGCGCTCTTATCGGCCGGATCGCCGGCGCTGCCGCAGGGAATCGTCGGATTATCGGAAATGATGCATTTTTCGTCATCATCGGGCATCGACGCGTCGTCGCCGCAGATCCCGATTTTTTGAAGATCATCGTCCGATGCTTCGGCGTCGGGGGCTTTATCGGCAGGTTTGCCGATGTGGTCGTTTTGTTCGCATATCGCTTCGAAGTTTTGCGGATATTCGGCCATCAATTTTTCTATGAGCGGGGCATCGGCCTTCGGACGTTCGAGCCCGCGCAATGTTTCGCGCGCCTTTTCGGTTTGTTCGATGACGTCTTGCGGGAGTTTGGCCGAACGGACGAAGGCGTCGGCGGCGGCGTCCAAAAAAGCGCGTACGAGGGCTTCGGGGTGCCACATCATCGTGAGTTTTCGCCGTTTCGGTCCGAGTTTGTTCGATTTGTCCCATCGGTTGTGGGGGATGCTGTAGAGGGCGTGCGCGCAAATCGGCATGAGCGCGGCGAGTCTGCGCACGCGCCCGATATCGGCCGAGTTTTCGATGGCAGCCTGCCAGACGGCATAGAGGTTGTGACCGTTTGTCTTGAGATTGGGGATAAAAGCCCCGCGGGCGATAAGTTCGAGGGCAAATTTGGCGACGCAACTCCAAGCGATGACGGAGGGGCAGGCCGCTTTTTTGCGTTTGTTGCGCGTGTCGCGTTTGGGCTGCGAGAACGCCGCAGTCGCCAAAACCCTGACGGCATCGCCCATTTGAAGCGCGCGCCCGGAGACGTTGTCGATGCGGTAGCGCCCGTCTCGCGCCGGCAAAAAGAGCCGCGCTTGCGCGGGATAGAGACGGGAGGCGGGAATTCCCGTCAGACCGATGCGGCGCAGCTGTCCGAGCCAATCGGTATCGGGCGTGTCGTCGGGACCCCAAAAAAAGAGAAATCCATCGGAAGGGGCATTGCGCCGCGTGACAAACGTTGCGTGAATCGGACTCATTTCACGCGCAATTTCTTTCGCTTTACTCACAATTTATCCGGCCGGTAAACATCGCCGCTGCATCCTTGCGCCGCGCGCGATTGCAAATAACGCCCAAACGCTGCGCATTGATGCCAATATGCGGCGCCGGCGCAAAACGCATTGTTCAAAATAGGTCGCTGCGGAACAGTGCGTCGCGTTGCGTTTTGCTGTAAACGAATCATATAAAATCGAAAAAGCGCGCAAACGATTGCATCGCTTTTCCGGAAATCGAAAACTCGGTCTTTCTTGAAGCGGATTGTAAAAGTTCGAACCTCGAATGAGAAATCCGCAATAATTTTTGCGGCGCAGACGGAATGCCTCAAGCCGCATCAAAGCCGGCAAACATGTCAACGCCGGCAAACCGCCCGTTTCGCGCCCTGCATCGGAAGCCGACGCAGGCGGCGTGTTTAAAATCATCGCCGCCAAACGTCAAGAAATTAAGCAAAAAGCTGCCGGATCAGACCTTATTCTCGGCAAATTGCGCGGCTTTTTCGAGCCGTTTGACGGTTTCGTCTTTGCCGACAAACCAAACGACTTCGTAAATGCCGGGCGACTGCGCGATGCCCACGATTGCCACGCGCGCAGGCTGCGCAACTTTGCCCATTTTGAGCCCCGTTTTGGCGGCGATTGCGTTGAATGCTTCTTCGATCGATGCCTCGTCCCACGTTTCGATCTTGCAGAGTTCTGCCGCCAAATCGCGCAGCAAAGCCGGCGTCGTTTCGTTGAAATGCCGCGAAACGCTCGCTTCGTCGTACGTTTCGGGCGCCAGGAAAACGAACATGCTGTCGCGGACGATTTCATTGAGATCGTGCGCGCGTTTGCGCATCATCTCGAGCAATTTGCCGAGCCAAGCGCCTTTTTCAAGCCGGACGCCGTTTTTCTCGTAAATCGGGAGCACGTGATCGGCGAGATGATCGATGGAAACGAGCCGGAGCTGCTGCTCGTTGACCCATTTGAGCTTTTCTTCGTCGAATTCGCCGTTGGATTGATTGATCGCGTCGACGTCGAAATATTCGATGAGTTTGTCGATCGAGAAGATTTCGTCGTCGCCGTGCGACCATCCCAAGCGGACGATGTAATTGATGAGACCTTCGGGGAGCAACCCCAATGCTTCGCGGTAGTATTCGACCGAGGGGCTGCCTTTTCGTTTCGAAAGCCCGTCGATGCGCGGCGCATGACCGAATCGCGGCGGCTCTTGCCCCAATGCGTGATAGAGCGCGATTTGGTCGTGCGTGTTGTCGATGTGATCGGCGCCGCGGATGACGTGGGTAATTTTGAGCGCCAAGTCGTCGACGACGACGGCAAATTGATAGGTTGGCATGCCGTCGGAACGCACCATGATGAAGTCGTCGAGATCGGCATAACGCTTTGTAATCGTGCCCTGAATCATATCCTCGAACGTCGATTCGCCTTCGGTCGGCATTTTAAACCGCACGACGTGCGTCCCGCAATCCGGACCCAATTCTTTGTCCCGGCACGTTCTGTCGTAGCACGTGCGGTTGACCGTCGCTTTCATCGCTTCTTTTTTCTTTTCGAGTTCTTCGCGCGTGCAATTGCAGCGGTACGCTTTGCCCTCGGCGATGAGCCGCTCGGCGATTTCGTGATAAATGCCCAACCGTTCGGATTGGCGCAAAACCGGACCGTCCCAATTGAGCCCCATCCACTTGAGGCTGTCGTAGATAACCTGAACGGCCGCCTCGGTATGACGTTCGCGGTCGGTGTCTTCGATGCGCAATATAAATTCCCCGCCGTGATGGCGGGCAAAAAGCCAGTTAAATAGCGCCGTGCGCGCATTTCCGAGGTGCATGAAACCCGTCGGCGACGGCGCGAATCGCACGCGCACAGGTTGTTTGATTTCCATTATCCGTTGTCCTTAAAAACGAGAAAAACGCAAAATCTCGGGCTTTATTCTGCCCGCGAAGCCGCGCTTCTTACGATAATCGGCAAAAATTATCAATCGCGCGTTAAGTTACTTTGCGACGTTTGCGATGTACGTGCCGAATGCATTGTTGAAGATGTCGGCGACGAGTTTGTCGAGCGCTTTTTCGACGCTCTTTGCGCCCGAAACGACTTTTGCGCTCCAAACCGTTTCGGGACCGTCGGCCGTTTTCCACGAATAGACGACGTTGCCCGTGATGATGTAACCCGAGAACTTGTCTTTGCCCAGGCACGACATGTCGAGCGTGCGGATCGTCAATTGGCTTTGCGCGATGTTCGTATTCACGACGGATGCATTTTCGCCGATGTTGGCGGCATGATTGAACCCGTTTCGCAGCGTTTCGTTGAATTGTTTGTATTTTTCGCCGCAAACCGACCCTTCGGCGGCGATGGCAGAATTATCGATCGTAAAGTGCGCCAAATCCGTCGTCGCCAAGGGAATCGGTTCGGGTTTGAGCGCCGAAATGCTGCATGCATTCATGCACATGGCCGTCATGGCGATGATAACAACAGAAAGAAGTGTTTTTTTCATTGTCTTACCTTGCGAAATCAAAAACAAAGGATACAAAATGCGGCGCAACGGCGCCCGATGATGCGCGCTCCGCAAAAAGCGCGCATTTCTTTGCCTTTATACGCTCAGACGAAACATTTTTGCCAAAAAATCGACCGAAACATGCAGGAATTTTCGCCCTTTTCGAAAATCGCCGAATCATGCCTGCCGCCCCGTTCGGATCTGCCTGATTTCTTCGGCGTAGCCCGCCAAATCGTTTGGCGTTTCGAGAATGAACGGAAGCCCCGAAAGCTTCGGATGTCTTGCGACGCGGCAGATCGCTTCGAACCCGATTTGACCTTTTCCGATGCAGGCATGCCGATCCTTGTGCGAATTTAATGCATTCATCGAGTCGTTGAGGTGAATTGCATAGAGGTTTTCAAGCCCGATTTCCGAATCGAATGCATCGATAACTTCTTCGAGCCGTTCGGCGACGTCGTAGCCGCCGTCCCAAATATGGCACGTATCGAGGCACACGCCCAAGTTTGCCGCGCTGCCGGCGCCCGAAAAAATGCGCGCGACTTCGGCGAAATTCTTCCCGATTTCCGAGCCTTTGCCGGACATCGTTTCGATAAGCACCCGCGTCGGTCCGGCTTGCGGCAAAACGTCGCGCAAAAACTGCGCCGTCAGGGCGATGCCTTCGTCGCTGCCTTGCCCGACATGGCACCCCGGGTGAAAATTGTAATAATTCCCCGGCAAGGCTTCCAACCGACGCAAATCGTCGATCATCGTCTCGCGGGCATACGTCCGAAGTTCGGGTTTTGCCGCGCACGGATTGAGCGTGTACGGCGCATGCGCGACGAGCGGTCCGAACGCATGCGCTTTGAGGAGCGCACGCGCGCGATCCAAATCGCCCGCAGCGGGTGTTTTGGCAGCGCCCCCGCGCGGATTGCGCAAAAAGAAGGCAAACGTGTCGGCGCCGATCGAAATCGCATCGCCGACCATGGCAGAAAATCCTTTGGAAACGGATAAATGGCATCCGATGAACATTGCGGAAAATCCTTTATTTTTTTTTTATGAAAGAAATATTTAATTTGTGATGCAAGATGTATGGGCAATTTAAATTTTGGATCGTTTGATTTGCAACGAATAAAATGCGCTTTTTTCGTCGGCTGTTTCGCCTTCGGCTCAATACGCCGCCGGGCTTCGGCTATTTCGCTTGCGCTCAATACGCCTGCGCTTTTTTTGCGTCGGCTGTTTCGCCTTCGGGTCAATGCGCCGCCGGGCTTGGCTATTTCGCTTGCGCTCAATACGCCTGCGCTTTTTTTGCGTCGGCTGTTTCGCCTTCGGGTCAATGCGCCGCCGGGCTTCGGCTATTTCGCTTGCGCTCAATACGCCTTCGCAGCCTGCCTTTCGGCAGGCATAACGTCCGAAGTTTTCGGCTTGCGTTTGCAATGCAAACCGGCGCGCGATTTGCGCTGTCGCGCGCGCCGAATGCGTTATTCTTTGCAATGCCGCGAAAAAGCGCCGCAGGATCTTATCTCAGCTTAACCGAAAATCTCAACTCCGATCGAAAAACAGGTTTCTGCGCGAATCGCCGGGATCCGCATCGGGGCGAAGAAAGCTTTTCGGCGTTGCCGGGCGTTTGAGCGCCGAAAGGGGGAAGACTGCGATGCGCATCCTCTTTGCAAAGCGAACATTCGCTTGAACAAAGCCGAAAGATTCTGTAGGTTTCGCGCGGTTTTATGCGCCGCCGCCGGCGCGCTGTTTTGCGGCGCCGAGAAGCAAATCGCGCGATTTTTTGCGTTTTGGGCGGCGTGTCTGCAATGGGACAATTGCGAAGTGAGCGAAGAAGACAAAAAACTCGAAGCGCTGCGCAGGGAACATGCGTCGATATGCCGCAATTTGGGGCTTTCAAAGCCTATGACGCAACGCGGCGCCGATGCCGGCGCGCCGCCCAAAGCCGGTTTGCGTCCGTATGCGGTATTGGGCTTGTCGCTTATCGTTGTTGCCGCCGCGGTCGGGGCGTATGCCGCATTTTACCGATATGCCGCCGACCGCGAGTCGGAGTTGGCGATTGCCAAGCATGAGGCGGAACTTGCCCGCGAGCAAGCCCGCCGCGATCGCATCGAGTATGCCGATATCGCTTTCTTGGACTCGCTTCCGCCTCATGTCGCGATTTCGATGGACGGCAAAGCGCTTTATGCGAAGACCGCCGACGGCGCTTATACGGAACTTCGCGCGCGCGAGTCGGCGTGGGTTCGGAATTTGCCCATCAAAGAGGATACGGTTCTGAAATTCGGGTTTTCGGCCGAAGGATTTAAAACGCTGACGCGCAGCGTGGCTTATTACGATTGGTTTCCGAATCGATCGCCGGGCGGAAGCGGGCTTCAGAAGGCGTTCAAACGCATCGTGCTCGAACCCGACAACGCGCCGCGCGTCGCGGCGTGCGCCGATCTGGCGCGCATCGGCGATGCCGATCCGTGCGAGTGGTCGGTTTTTCGCGAAATCGCATTCCGGGAACGGTATCGTGCAGCCGCCGCAACGGCGGCGGCAAACCCCGAACAGACCGAAAAACGCGTCGCGCAAAATATGATTTTGCACCCCGACATGTTTCGCGATGTCGGATTGCAGCCCGACGGCGCGGCATCGCTGCCCGCCGACGCTTCGGACGCGGCGCGGGCGCTTTGGCGGCATGTTTCGGATAATCCGTACGGCATGTACGGGCGCATAACGATAGAAAGCGACACGCCCGGCGCGCGCGTCTTTTTCATGGGCGAACCGCTCATGATTTTGAAGCCGTCGGGGAGCTATGCTCAGGTTCAGGTTTCGCCCGACCGGCCGCATGCGTTTTCTGTCTTCGGCAACGGCCGGCCGATCGATATCATGCAACCGATGAGCATTCGCCTCGAAGCCCCCGGAAAACCGGCTTACATTGCCGAAATCACGCCGCTTCAGTGGCATTGCGAGGTGCCGGACATCGAAGTCATTTCGCGGCTGACGCCGCCGGCAATCCCCGAAGCGCTGATGACGCCCGATTATCGACACTACATGTGCGATTATCGGATAAC
>CAVGZQ010000044.1:12721-14680 GCA_963633515.1 Bacteroidaceae bacterium | reverse complement strand
ACCCACGACACCGCGCATATGCGCTGCATCTTGGCATCATCGATTTTGAAAAGTTTCCCGATGCATGCAAACGCCAGCGCCCACAAACCGCAAAACGCGGCGCACAAAAGCGCCAAAACGGCGATAAAACCCGCAATTTCGGGCGCATTCGCGTACTTTACCGTCGCAAGCCAGCCCGTGCCGCCGAAAATGGCCAGGCGCAATTGCAAGCTGCAGGTTTGGACGATAAGCGTAAAAATCCACAGAATGATGAAGAGTTTGTTCATGAATGCTCCGGCTATTGCGCCGCGCCCGAGGGGCAACGGCGCAATACGCTTGCGCGCCGCAGCTATGCCCCCCCGGGGGGGGCATACGCTGCGGCAGCCGCGCTATTTCGCCCTGCGGGCTCAATACGCTGCGGCAGCCGCGCTATTTCGCCCTGCGGGCTCAATACGCTGCGGCAGCCGCGCTATTTCGCCCTGCGGGCTCAATACGCTGCGGCAGCCGCGCTATTTCGCCCTGCGGGCTCAATACGCTGCGGCAGCCGCGCTATTTCGCCCTGCGGGCTCAATACGCGCGGCTTTTTTATTTGTTTTGATCGTTCATTTTCGAAGCGATGCGCTTCTTGACGTTTTCGTGGGCATTATCGAGAACGTATTCGAGAATCGACAAGACGTCGCCGAGCGATTGCCGGACGCCGCAGCGCGTCATTTCTCGGATGATGCCGACGGCATAGCATGCGAGATTCCAAGGATCGAGCTGCGGGCCGTGTCCGGGGTTTCGGAACTCTTCCATAGCCATGGCAAACGTGCCCAAATTGCGCAAAATGCTCGGCTCGATGAGCGGCGCGAGGTGGGCAAACGCGAGCCGCATGACTTTTGAGCTTTCGCGGATATGATTTAGGGGATGGGTTTCGGCTTGCTCGGTGCCGGTGAATTTAATTTCGCATCTTTTGAGTTTTTTTGCATAATCTTTTTCGGGCAGCGATTTATCGACAAACAAATTGACGCGGATATTGGGCGAACGCGTGCCCCACAGCCCGAGCAGCAAGAAGTCGCGCGGGAGATTTCGCGGCCGCAGGTCGGGAACGTGTTCGGTATCGATGAGATGGCGCAGGGTGAGCGCAAAGAAGACGGTCAATTTTTCGGATATTTCGGGAAACGACCGCATATAACTCGCGTGTTCGAGTTGCGTGATTTGCGACAGGTCGAACGTATCGAGCCTTCGCTCGCCGTCTTTCGGTTCGGACGCGCCCGGCCTGCGGATCATGAAAATGATGCACGGAATGCGGTTATAGACAGAGAGCGCGTCGGACGCAGGATCGGTTTTTATGCCGCCGTCGGCATCGTATTGCGCGATGGCGGCGTCGATGGCGGCGAAAAGGGTTTCGGCGCCGGCGTCGCCGAGTTCGGGGCAAACGCGCGCCAAAATATCATGCGCGCCGAAATGCGCGCGGAAATTGAGATTGCGCCTCGGTTTTGAGTCTTTGCCCAAGAATTCGCTGTGAACGGCGTTTTGCAGGGAGTGTTCCATGAAATCGAATTGCTTTTGCGGACCGGTTTCGTTTTGGGCTTCGAGATCGAAATCGGGGCAATCGTGATGGATGTCGAGCGCCGCGCGCGCCAAGGCAATCCATTGGGCATCGCTTAAGCCGGGAAAATCGCCGTCATGCGCGCGGCGGATTTCGTCTTTGAGGCGATCGGCGAATGCATTGACGACGCGCCCGTTATCGGCGATCGCCGCATCGGCTTCGACATCGTCGATGTCGGGATCGTAAGCGTAATAGGTGATTTGCGGCGTATTGAAATCGTCGGTTCCGAAAGCGCCGAAGGCGGATTGAATGAGGTATTCGGCGCGCGTCCAATCGAATCGCGGATGGCGCGCGCCCAAAAACCAGCGCAGCGAATCGCGCACGCCGACGGTCGCTTTTCGGTTGAAAAAGTCGGCGCACTTTCGGACGAATGCATCGGACATGGAATT
>CAVGZQ010000044.1:0-12711 GCA_963633515.1 Bacteroidaceae bacterium | reverse complement strand
CTTTTTGAAACTTTTCGAGATCGGCGGGCGAATGAATCGGCGCATTGAAGTATTTATCGGCGGCGAGCAGTTCGCAAACCGTTTGATCTCGGGCAAAATCGGGGCGCAAATCGCGCAAAATCGTTCCGTCGGGGCAATCGGGGATTGGGACGATTTCGCGGGTCAATTGCCCGATGGGGCACGCAATGACTTGGGATTGCAGCGGTCCGAACCCGAAATAAGCGATTTCTCGCGCGGCTTCAAAGGCGCGTCGCGTCGCGCATCGGCGCGCCGGCAAGAATCGTATGCCCATGGCTCCCGCGCCTTCGGCCAAGGTGCTGCGGTCAAATTGTTTTTCGAATCCGCGATAAGAAATCGTAAACGGATCGCGGCGAATGACCGTGAGTTCGCAATTGTCGGCGATGTCGCGGACGATATCGTCTCCGAATTGCCCGATCGCGAGCAATCGGCGTTTGAGCATGGCGGCGTCGAAGCGAAACCGCCGCCATCGCATGTCTTCGTCGATGAGTATCGTCGATTTGAAAAGGGCTCGCGCGATGCGGCGTTGGGTTTTCGGCGCATCGGGCCGATTATCGGACGGAGTCGGAAATGCCGGCATGCAAAAATCTCCATAAAAGCTGCCTCAAAACCGAGACAGACTCTGAAACGCTGTCAGAAAACTCAAAAAAAAATACCCGTTTGTTGCCGTTTTGACATACGGTGCGGGGAGAACGGCGGCGATCCCGTTGCGCGCCGCCGCGTGTTTAAACCATTGAGAGGAAATAATCATGGAAATATGCATGTCATTCGAAAATGCCTTTTTTCCCGGCTTATTCGGCGCGCAGCCGCCGATTTGCGGCTGCGCCGGGGGGCGCAGCCGCGAAGACGACGAAGAGGATGACGATTTCGGCGGAGATTTCGGGGATGACGACGACGATGACGACGCGTTTGGCGATTCGGACGATGCCGAAGACGACGAAGACGACGAAGACGATGATTTCGGCTTTACGTATTCGGACGACGACGACGATGCGTTTGACGAAGACGCGTCGGACGATGACGAAGACGACGACGATGATGACGACGGTTTTTACGGTTTTGGCCATTATCGGGCGTCTGACGATGATGACGGCGAGGACGAAGATTAGGCGGGCTTGCCCGGACAATGGAGCATTCGGCTTTTTTTGCGTTATTTTGCAATGCCGGGAATAAAAAAAGTTTATTGCAATTCAATGCAAAACGGGCTTATAAACGCAAAATTCTAAGTCTGACATTTTTGTCAGATCTTGCGCGGAAAACGGTCGGTCAGAGGATGACTCAAGGTTTGCCGACGATGCGAAAAATGTTTTCGAATGATGTTTTCGGCGCGGTTATGAATTCTCATTGAGGAGACAAAACAATGTTCAAGCGCAGTATGCTTGTTATTTTGAGTTTGGTTGTTGCGTGCATGTTTTTTGCGGGTTGCCAAAAGAAAGCCGAAGATGCTGCGGCAGACGGCGCGAAAGCGGGCGAAGCCGCAGCGCCTGCCGGCGATGCGGCGGCAATGCCGGCGCCTGCGCCGGGCGCGCCGGTTCCGCCTGCGCCGGGCGCGCCGGTTCCTCCCGAGGGCGCGCCGGTTCCGCCCGAGGGCGCTCAGCCTGCGCCGGGCGCGCCGGTTCCTCCCGGCAGTCCTGCGCCCGATGCCGCGCCGCTTCCGCCCGTTCCGCCCGAAGCTCAGGCCGCCGTCGATAAATTGCTCGAAGTCCTTTCGGGCATTGCGGCAGCCGGCGAAAAAGAAACGTGCGCCGATGTATTGGCAGAGCTCAAAAAACTCGACACGCCCGAAACGAAAGCAAAACTCGAAGCGTCGCTTATCTTGCAAAAGTATCCCGAAGACGTTCAGCGCGCAATCAATCAAGCCAATCAAGGTCAGATGCTGGCAGTTGCCTTCAAGATGGCAGCGTATCAGAAATGCCAAAATGCGCCCGAAAATGATCAAATCGATGCGATGATGAAACAGCTTCTCGCGCCGATTGCGCCTGCCGAGGGCGACAATGCCGAAGCGGAAGCCCCCGCGGCAGAGCCTGCCGCAGCAGCCGCAGCGCCCGCTCCCGCGGCAGAGCCTGCCGCAGCAGCCGCAGCGCCCGCTCCCGCGGCAGAGCCTGCCGCAGCAGCCGCAGCGCCCGCTCCCGCGGCAGAGCCTGCCGCAGCAGCCGCAGCGCCCGCTCCCGCGGCAGAGCCTGCCGCAGCAGCCGCAGCGCCCGCTCCCGCGGCAGAGCCTGCCGCAGCAGCCGCAGCGCCTGCTCCCGCAGCAGCCGCAGCGGCGCAATAATAATTGCGATGCCGTTCAAACAAGAGCGGCGTCATTGTTTGAGCGACGGTTTGACGCGGCGTTTTGCCCCTCAAACCGTCGGCTTCTCTCTTTAAAAGCGAGTTGATACTCGCTATTTTTTTGATATCGATTCGGAATGGGCACAGGTTCAGACGTGTTGAAGCTGCGCCGCAGTTTTTCTTGCAAATGCGCGGCGTGAAAAGATTTGCCGCAAGAATTCGGCACTGACCGAGAGAGAAATGCTATGAATATGATACCTGCGACGTCGGAAGTATCGCGCTTCAAGGTTGCGGAAAAATTGTTGTCCGAGGGGATGACGATGGTTCATGTCGTTCGGGAACGCCCCGGCGTTGTGTTGCCGAGCGTATGTCAGACGCCTGTCGTCCATTTGAATTTCAGTTATCGCTTCGGGCTGAGCGATTTTGCCGTCGACAGCAAGGGTATCCGCGCAAGTCTTTCATTCGGCGGCGTCGCGCAATGGTGCGATTTGCCGTGGGATGCCGTTGTCGGATTGTCTTCGTCGGTGACCGATCAGTTTTTCATATGGATCGATTGCTTTTCGCGCGAAGAACTCGAAGCAATGCTGCCGCCCGATATGCTTGCGGCGTATGCCGCAACAAAAGACGAAAAGATTTCGATTTTTGACGAATTGCCGGAATTGCGGGAATTTGCCGCAGACGGCGCTTTTGAAGACGCCGATAAATCGCGCGGCGAAGAAGCGTCGGACGGATCGGACGAAGAAGAAGACGACGAAGACGATGATATGCCGCGGGGATTCGAACCGTTGCATTTCGTCTGAGAGCGCGCGGATTTTGAGGCATTGAAGGTTTTTGCCCTGCCGGACATTTGTCCGTCGGGGCTTTCTTGCGTTTGAGATGCGCCGGGGATGCATCGAAGAAGGAAGTCAAGCGTCGGAAAACCCGATGATTGCAGCAGAAAATGAGTCGGATTGATATTATTGAAGATTTTTATTCGCCGTTAGATAAATTTAAACGAACAATACGCATATACGTTCCGGATTCTTACGATCGGGATTTGGAAAGCCATTATCCGGTGATTTACATGACCGACGGTCAAAATGTTTATGCGCATCCCAAAAGCGCCCGCTATGAAACGTGGTGCGCAAATCGGACGCTCGATGCGCTTTGGGCGGGCGGGGAATTGGAACGCGAGTGGATCGTATGCGCGATCGATCACGAGATCGACCGTTTTTCGGAGTATACGCCGTGGGCATATCCCGCCGCGTCGATATATGCGCCGCGCGGCCGAAAATTCCTCAACAATCTGACGGAATTTTTTATCCCCTACATGAATGCGCATTATCGGACGCTCGCAGGACCGAAAAATACGGCGTTTGTCGGATCGTCGCTGGGCGGATTGATGGCGCTGTTTTGCGGACGGGAACGCCCCGATGTCATCGGTCGGATCGGGGCGGTGTCTCCGAGCGTGATGTGGGCAGATTTTCGGTGTTTCGAAGAATGGAATTCAAAATATGAAGGATGGCAAAAGATTTATTTGGATATGGGATCGGAGGAACATATTACCGTAAACGGGATTTATATGGACTATGCCGGCCTTGTGGGGGATTTTTACCGTCATCTTTTGAAATTGGGCTATTCTGATCGCGATGTGACGTTTTATGTCGATCCCGGCGGCGTCCATTCGGAGGTTTGCTGGGCGCGCCGATTCGGTCATATCGCGAAGTGTCTGCTCAACGATGCCGCCGGGCAATAGGTTTTGCATAAATATAAGCCGAAAAGCCGAAGTTTATTCGGCATTTCGCGGTTATTCGGGGTAAAGATGCGTCTGAAGCCGTTTCGGTTTTGGGCGCATCGGACCGATAAGGCATGATCCCGGGGGAACCGACAGGGCGGAAAAACCGCGTTTGCGCGAGAAAAACCGCGAGCTGCGGGGTAAGATTTAGACGTGACAAACGGCGTGAATTATTGTAGAGACGCAAGCGGTTTGGCGTGCAAAAAGCGGCAGACCGCATTGACGGGATGAATTCGGGAGCGATCCGTTGTCATAAAAAGAGCAGGAGTTTGGAGGGCATAGATGGATTACAGGGATCAGGATAACAACAACGAGTCGTTGTTTGGCGCGCGTAACGAGAATTCGGTTCTATTTTCGCTCGACAGTTTGCAGTCGATGGACGGCGAATCGAATTCGGGCGGTGCAAATCCATCGGGCGATGCATCCGGTCTTATTAATCTGAGTACGCTGTCGGCGATGAGCCGGTCGGAAGACGGCGACGATTCGGGAAACGAATCCTACGGCATGCAAAGCATGGTATTTAATGAGGTTGTTCCCAAAAATACTCGCCGAAAGATGCATGTTCTGATCGGATCGCTTGTCGGTTTTGTTCTGTTGGCAAGTGTCGGCGGGGTGTGCGGGTATATGCACATGATGAAAGAGCGCGAAGATGAAGTCGCAAAGACGCAAGCCGCCGAAGAGGCTGCCCGTCAATCGGACAAAGAAAAATCCGATCAGAAGATCAAGGAATTGGAAGCGGCTCTCGAGCAGCAAAAACAAGAAGCCGCAACCCAAAATGCGGATTTGCAGAAAAAACTTCAGGATATGAAGGATAAGGACAGGGAACGCGAAGAAGAGCAGAAGATAGCCGATGCTTTTGCGGCGAACGAATCGAACAAGGCTGCGAAAACGAACGGATCGTCGGCAAAGAAAGCGACGCCGTCGGCCGGCGCCGAAGCCGTGGCAACGGGAAAAGCCCAACCCAAACCGCCTTCGGCGGATGAGGTGAAAAAAGCTCTCGCCGCATGCAATGCAAAAGCAGCGAAATGCGCAAAAAATGGCACGCTCGTCGTTCAGATGTCGATAAACAGCAGCGGTTCTGCTAAGAATGTGAAGGCCGTCGGCGGGACGTTCCAAGGATCGGCGACCGAAAAATGCATTTTGACCGTCGTCGAGAAGCATCCGTTCCCGACGTTTTCGGGCGCGGCTATCCCCGTTAAGTATACGTTTAAATTGTAATTGCGTTTTCGATCCGACGGGCAATGCGGTCGGCGTGATTTCATTGCCCGCGATTGGGGTCGGAAACGACTCGGCATCCGTTGCGTGCGTTTGAGTGTGGGGGTGTGACAGATAATGGATGCATGAATATTGCCGTAACGCGCGTTCCTGATTTTACGGAGTGTCTATGGCCAAATGTTTGAAATGCAATCGTCAATCGGAGCAAGTCGGTCAACCGTGCAGTTGCGGCAGTTACATGGTTAACGACGATTGCGTTGAGGATTCTTTGCACCTTTTGGGGCAACTCGTCGGCAACAAATTCGTGCCGACCGGCGTTGTGACGGAGACGGCGTTTTCGATTACGTACGAGGCCATTCAGCCTACGGTCGATCGGGCATTGGCAATGTATGTGTTGAAGCCGATGTTCATGAAGCGTCCGAATTTTATTCAGCATTTCAAACATTTGACCGAACTTTACGCATCGATTCGCCAGCAAAACATATTGACGGTGTTCGGCACTCAGGAATTGACCGAACCGAATACGATGGCGGTAATATTGGAGCCGCGCCGAGGGGAACAGTTTTCGAAGATTTATCGGCATCATTCGCATATCGATCCCGTAACGCTGATGCATATTTTCCATCAGGTATTGCAGGGGATCGGCGCGTGTCATCTCAAGTCTTTGACGTTTCCCGATTTTTCGCTGCGCCACATATGGGTTATCCGTTCGGGGGGCGATGACTCGAGCGTGAAGCTTTTTGGTTTGCTCGACGCCAATCTCGGGCGCATCGACAAGCCCGCGACGATGCTCGACGATGTTTATCAGATAGGTCAACTGGCTTTGTCGTGCATAACGGGGCGGGATATGCCTGTCGAGTCGTTCGATCTTCCCGAAGATCGCGCTTTTTTGCAGCCCGTCGCGCAAGTATTCATGCGCGCCGTTTCGGCGCCCGATCAACGCTATCAGTCGTGCGTAGAGCTTTTATATGCATTTGAATCGGTATTTGATCTCAATACGCGCGCAGCCGACACTCGTCCGATATTGCTGTCCGATGCATCGACGGTCATGCGCATCGAAAAGACGCATGCCCCCGTAACGCTGGAACAGCTCGTTTGGATGCATCGGCCGCCTCAGCGCGATAATTAGGCGCAGGAGAATTATGCGCGAACCGGCGGGATATGCAAAATTTTGGCGCGACATCAATCGCACGCTGTGGCGATGCGCCGTTGACGGGGTTGCGCCGCGCGATTTTGTCCGGGCTGAGATGTGGAAGCGCGTCGAACAGATGCGTTTGCTTGAAAAGAGCGCGCTGTATCGCGTTTCTCAGCCGAAAGTTTCCGATAATGCCGTCTATCGGGCATGCCGCTGGATCGTCGCGTCGGGAGCCCGAACGCCGTCGTCGTCGGCATTTTACGATATCGGCGATGTGTCGGCTCCCGAAAATGATGCCGTTCCTGCGCATTGGCCAAAGTTTTATCCGGGCGTCGATACGGCATTGGGCGGTATGAATTCGGGGCATCGGCGCGAGGAACCGGATAATTATCAAGTTTTTGCAAACGGTTTTTTCTATGCCGCCAAGGCTGCGGAATTTGCCGGCATATCGCCGCAATCGTTTTCTTTTGAGTTCATTTTTTCGAAGGACCGCTGGCGCGTTCACGGGGATAAGACGCGCCCGATTACGAACATTCAAGTCAATTTTTTCTATTTGTCGGCCGGTCCGAAAATTTGGAATGCTCTTTTTGCCGCTATCGTCAAAAAGGATGCGCAGTCGCGCAAGATCGCCGAAAAATATGCGCAAACGACGCAGGCGCAAAAGCTGTTGGCCGTCTACAGCGATATTTCTCCGCTTCGCATCAACGATGTTTACGATCTCAATCGGATGTTCGACGAACTGAATGCGGAGTATTTCAACGATGCGCTTTTGCGTCCGATGATAGCGTGGACGACGCGTCCGACATACCGGCAGCTGGGATCGTATAACTTTTTTTGGGACATCATTTGTCTGTCGTCGATTTTAAATGACGCGCGTGTGCCCGAGCCGGCGGTGCGTTTCGTTCTGTTTCACGAAATGGTGCATATCAAACACGGCGCGCGTCAGGAGAACCGCCGTTTTAAAACCCACACGCCCGAGTTTCGCGCCGACGAAGCTTTGTTCAGGGGAAAAGACGAAGCGGAAGAGATTTGCAAACATTTGCGAGAGATCGTCGAGCTCGGGGCTTCCGGCCGGCGGCAGCCGTCGGCGGCATGTCGAAAATTTGAAAAATAATCGGGCTGTGAGATGATGCGCCGCAATTTTGCATGTTTCGATAGGCATGCTTAGGAGGAGGAGTTCATCATGGTCATGGCTAGACACTTGGAAGAGCACGATCCGGCGTCGGATTTTCAAACCGGTCATGTATTCGGCGACAGATTCCGCGTCGAACGTCTGATTGCGGCGGGCGGCATGGGGTTTGTGTATATGGCAACCGATCTCGAGCAGCAGCAGCTCGTTGCGTTAAAGATCATGCGATCGACGTTGCAGCGCGATCCCGTCGCGATTGAACGGTTTAAGCGCGAAGTGCGCACAATTAAGCGTTTGATGCATCCCAACACGATTGAGCTCATCGATTACGGCGTGACCGAAGACGGCTTTATGTTTTTGGTCATGGAGTGGCTGCACGGCAAAGATTTGCGGGAAATTATGCGCATAAAACGCCGATTGTCGCCGATTACGGCGACGCGCGTGGCGCTTCAGGTGTGTTGGAGCTTGTCGGAGGCGCATCAAAAAGGGATTATCCATCGCGATTTAAAGCCGGAGAATATCTTTATCATGCATAATCCGGGTCCCCATCTTCGGATTAAAGTCGTCGATTTCGGATTGGCCAAAGTCGTGAGCGGTCCGGAGAGCGCCGAACAAATCACGCGCGGCGGCGTCGTATGCGGCACGCCCGAATATATGAGTCCGGAGCAGGCAAAAGGCGAAAAGCTCGACGGCCGCAGCGATGTTTATGCGCTCGGATGCGTGATGTATGCCATGCTCGAGGGCGATGCGCCTTACCGCGGCAAGAAGGCGCTCGATGTTGCGATGATGCACATCAACAATCCGTTTCCGCAGCTGCAGGAAAAAGTGCCGAACGCGCTTCGCGATATTATCATGAAATGTGTTGAAAAAAAGGCGTCGGCACGATATGCGAACGTCAATGATCTTGCAGCTGCTCTGGAAGCTTTTCTCGATCCGATCGAATGCCGCCGCCGCGAGACCGGCGATGCCTGGACGGTGCGCCGATCGACGCCGCCGGCGGCGGCGTACGGGATGAGCGGCGTTTCGTCGGGCGAATGCGCGCCGGCGGAGGCGCAAGGCGTCGCGGTCTCGGCGCGTTCCGGCGATATCGCCGAAGGCAGAGCGCGTTCGGCGTCTTCCGGGCGCGGCATGCGCCGGGTGAGTTCGGCGCAATTGGCCGCCGAACGCATGGTGCGCAAACCGTTGACAAGCCAATGCATACGGCTCAAAAACACGCCGACGCTGCAAAGCCGTTCGCGGTTCGGCGCTTCGGGCGAACAACCCAGAAAAGAGGGCTTCTTTAAGCGCTGTTTGGAACGCATCCTGTGAAAAAAACAAAAAGAAAGGTCACGCTTTGATGTGGACGGAAAACAAAGTCATTGAAGAGATTTCGCGCGTTTTTTCGCCGCGTCCGGATATTGCGCCGCTGGGCATCGGCGATGATTGCGCGGTGTTTCGCGACGGTTTGAATTTGATTACGACGGATGCGTCGACAGAGGGCGTTCACTTCGATTTGTCTTGGATGTCGCTTGCCGATGCCGCATACCGCTGCCTGACGGCGAATTTGAGCGATGTTGCCTCGATGGGCGCCGTTCCGTCGGGTTTTACGCTTGCGCTTTGTTTGCGTCCCGATTTGGCATTTGAAGCGATCCGCGAAGCGATCGATGCCCTGAAACAATGCATAGAAGACCATGAACTCAAAGATTGCTGGCTGATAGGCGGCGATGTCGTGCGCAGCAGCGTCGTGTCGTTTTCGATTACGATGCTGGGTCAAAAGCCGAATTACCCCGTCGTGCGCCGCGACGGAGCGCGCGACGGCGACATGATTGCGGCAATCGGGCATTTGGGGCATTCGGCGGCGGGGCTTGAGATATGCCGGCGCAATTTGATGTTTGACAGCATGAACGAAAAGTATGCGCCCTTTTTGTCGGCGTTCAAGCGCCCCAAAGCGCTTTGCCGGATAGGTTGCGCGCTGGCGGAAAAACGGCTGCTTCATGCGATGATGGATTTGTCGGACGGGGTGATGATCGATTTGGAACGGATGCTTGCGAGCAGCCGCTGCGGCTGCATCGCAGAAATCGGCGCATTTAAGCCCGACGGCGCGATGAAATCGCTTGCGGAGGAGTTTTGCGTTCAGCCGCGATCGTGGATGGTTTGCGGCGGCGAAGATTATTCGTTGCTGACGGCATTTCCGAAGGAAAATCTCGAAGCTGTTCGGGAAATATGCCTGAAAAATTCGGCATCTTTGACGGTTTTGGGACATTGCGACAAACGCATTCGGGGGATATGCTGGATGGACGGCGCGAACGAAGTCCGTTTGAAAAACGTAAGTTTTGTACACTTTTCTTAACGCTGCATCGGGGGTTTGTTTATGTCGTCGCGACAAGAAAAGCTCGAAGAACGCGCGGCGCGTCAGGCGCGCATCGACGCGGCATGCGTCGATCCTGCGTGGATGAAGAACATCGACGAACCGCTGATCGCGATGTGCGATCCGGTTTTTTCGGAAAAATCGCCCGTCGTCTTATTGCCCGAACTTCGCGCAAAATCCTTGCTGCAAGGCATTGCGGCGGTCATGCCCGAATCGGGCAAAATCATGATTGTGGACGATCAAAATACGCGCTTTGAATTGCTGAAATCGTCGGCGAAAACGGCAAAAGCGCATTTGTATTTTTCGGCCCAGGAAGTGAGCGCGCTTAATTACGCGAGCGATATATTTCATTTGGCGGCGACGGAAATCGGTTTGGCGACGCTTTTTCGTTTTGAGTATATCGTCCCGTCATACCGCAGGGTATTGCGCAGCAACGGCAAATTCGTTTGCAGCGTTCCGGTTGCGGGGACATTTCCCGAGTTTATGGATATATTCGAAGAGAGTTTGCATTGTTTGCATCCCGATCTTTTCGAAGAAATCCGATCGGAATTGGCGTCATGCCTGCATCCCGATTATGCGCCGAAAGTATTGGAAGAGAGCGGTTTTGAGGTTGTGCGAAAGATCGATTTGTCGGTTGCATTATCGTTTGACGATGTCGAAAAGTTATTATTTTCGACGGTTGCAGAGTCGCATTTTCTCGGCCTGTGCATGGGCATGCGCCGTTTGGAAATCGATGCCCGCGAGCTCCTGACGCATGTCGTCCGGTCGTTTCACCATTATTTTCAGGGGGTTTCGCCCTCTGTCACGGTGCGTTGTTCGGGGCTTGAGTGCATAAAAAAACAATAACATTGACGGATATATCCTATGCCGAAAGAAAACGTGCGCAAAATCCGGATCGACGAAAGGTGCGAATATCGCCTGCGCCGCGGTATGCCGTGGATTTTTGACAAATATTGCCATTTAGACGGCGAAGCGTCTGCGGGCGATCTCGTTGCGGTATACAACAGGCGCGACAAATGCATTGCCATCGGTTTGCATGATCCGTACAGTCCGATCCGCGTGCGCATTTTGGGTCAAAAATGCATATTTGACGAAACTTACATTGCCCGGGCGTTTCGCAATGCGCTGCAAAGCCGGATCGCGCTCGGCATTGCCGGCGCCGAGACGACGGGATTGCGGCTTTTGAGCGGCGAAAGCGAGGGTTTGCCGGGGATTGTTGTCGATGCATATGCCGGGACATGGGTCGCGAAAGTTTATTCCGCGATATGGCTGCCGCATTTCGATCGTTTTTTGGATGCATTGAAATCGTATGTCGGGATCGACGGCGCGGCAAGCGCCGGCGCGTATTTCGTGCCGCTTCGCCGCATTGTGCTTCGGTTCGGCCGCGAGTGTCGGAGCGTATTCGAGGCGCATGGGTATCGCGAAGGTCAGCTCATCGCCGGAACGGATGAAACGCCGCATGCCGATTTTCTCGAAAATGGCATTCATTTTCGGGCGCAGGTTTTTCGCGGTCAGAAGACGGGATTTTTTCTCGATCAGCGCGAAAACCGCCGGCTCATACGATCGATTTCGGCGGGCAAACGCGTATTGGACATATGCTGTTATTCGGGGGGATTTTCGGTCAGCGCCGCCAAAGGCGGGGCGTCGTCGGTTTGGAGTTTGGACGCAGACAAGCATGCATTGGACCTCGTCGCCGAGCATTTTCGCCTTAACGGCGGCGATCGGTCGGTTGCGTCGTGCGGCAGCGTATTGGAAAAAAGCAACATGCGGGAATGGCTCGAACGCGCCAAGAGCCGCCGGATGAAATTCGATTTAATCATTGCCGATCCGCCGTGTTTTGCCTCGTCGCAGGCGCAGATTCCGTCGGCGGAACGCGCCTATATGCATTTGTTTTCGGCGGCGTCGGATTGTTTGAACCCGGGCGGGCAAATATTATGCTGTTCGTGTTCGTCGCATATCGGGGCGGAGAAATTTGCCGCGATCGTCGATCGGGCATTGCGCCACAAAACGCGGTCATCGATCGATTATACGGGGCTTCCGGGCGACCATGTCGCGCGTTTTGCCGAAGCGCGATACTTAAAAGCGTGGCTTGTGACGGTGAAATAATGCATTATCCGTCGGCATTGCATATATTATATGATCGGCGTTTGGACGCGCGCCGGAGCGCGAGTTTTATATAAATTGTTTTTTTTGGGGGGGGGGCGCCCTATCGCCGAAGGCGATACGGGCTTTTGTGCGCCCTATCGCCGAAGGCGATACGGGCTTTGGGCTTCGGCTATTGCGCGCGGGTCGGCGCGCAATACGCCTTCGCGGCAGCGCTTTCGGCTGCGCCGATACGCGCTGCCTGAGCGATTTTTGATTGCGCCGCTCGATTCGCCGGCTTCGGATTTGCCGGCTCGTGCATTGTTTGGGGCAGCAAAGAAACATGCCGGAGCGATAATTATAAACGATCTCGCAAGGCAAAAACCGGTTTTTGCCGTCGGCCGTTTAAAGCGTCGGCCGTTTGACGGATGCGGATATTATGCGAAGTTTTCGCTATTGTGATTGAACAAAACGAAGAAAACTCGGAAAATGATGCAAATGATATGCATTTGCCGCGCAAACCGTCGGTCAAATTGCCCGAAGGGCGCCTGCGCGGCCGTATCGGCGGGGGACCGCCGATAGGCTGCGCCGCGCAGGCGTATTGCGGGCCGAGGCGGGTACGCCTTCGGCGCGCAATAGCCGGAGCCGCCGCCGTATTGCCCGCCCGGGCAATAGGCGGCGCCCCCGAAAAATGACATAATATATTATTCGAAAAATGACATAATATATTATTCGAAAAA
>CAVGZQ010000043.1:9638-14745 GCA_963633515.1 Bacteroidaceae bacterium | reverse complement strand
ATGGATAACCCCACCGACAGCGGCAACGATTTTTCCTGCGAAGAAACCGAACACCCCGGCGAATTTCGGGAAACCGGCGAATTTCGGGAAACCGGCGAATTGCATCAACCCGGCGAATTCCGGGAAACCGGCGAAATGCCGGAAACCGGCGGCGCGCCGGCGCAAGGCGAAGCGCCGGATCGGTACGAAGTTTCGGTCAAACATTATGCGCGTTACGACAATTCGCTTCCGTCCTATCCGCCCGAAATCGCCGACAGCATCCGATACGCTTCGCGCAACGCGTTTGCGCGTTTTTTTATCGATTTTGCGTCGGTTTTGGCGCGTCCGTCATCGTTTTGGAAAGGTCAGGCCGTGCACCCGGCGTCTCTTTTCAACGTCTATTTTCCGCACCTCGCGCTGCTCGTCGTTTTGCGCATGGCGGCTTTTTTCATCGGCGGGATGCTGCGCGCCGGGGGCGCGCCGGCATCGCTTTGGGTTCAGACCGCTGCGCAGGGGTTTCTCATCTTTCTCCTCGTTTGGATAATGGCGTTCGCCGTTTCGGCGACGACGGCCATATCGGGGGCGGGGTTTCGGTTCGATCGCGCGTTGCGATTCGTCGCCTACGGCATTACGCCGATGCTCTTTGTCGGGATTGTCGGGGTTATTCCGCTGCCGTATTTGCCGCAAATCTGCGATTTGCTTGCGATGCCGTGGGCTTTCGTCACGATGGGATGCGCGTTTTTGCCGTATTTGAATGTCAAACCCGCGCATGCGCCCGTTTTGGCGGCGTTATATTGCGGTTTGCTCTTGTGCTTGTGGGGGGCTTTGCCCATGCTCATCCCCATTTTGCTCGGCTTGACATTGTTCCCGTAAGGGCAAAAGCGTTTTTAATAAGTTTTAACCGAGAATTTCGAATTCAATTCTAATTTTAAGTTTATTTGCCAAACATGATTAATCTTCGCGAAAAAGAAAGACTCAGCGCGCTTCATGCCTTCGATTCCCGCAGTTTTTTCGACGCGCTGCGCGGGGAGTCGGCGATATCGGCGCGCGGGTTAAATCCGACGACGGCGGCGCTTCTCATCGCGCAGCTCGAACGGTATCAAAAACGCCCTATTGCCGTCGTCGCCGCCGACGCCGAAATCGTCGCGCAAATCGCTCAAAATGCGTCTTTTTTCATCGATCGCGCCGCTCAGAAGACCGTCATTCTCCCCGACATACAGGCGGGGATTTACAGCGGGATCGCGCAAAATCGGCGGCAAACCGCCGAACGCATGCATGCGCTTTATGCGATTTGCGCGCAAAATCCGCGCGTCGCGTACATGTCGGTCGCGGGTCTTGCGCGCCGGTGCATGCCGCGCGCCGCGCTCGAATCGAATGCAATCCTTTTGCGCCGTCATGATTGCATCGATATTGCCGAACTCGAAGCGCGATTTTTGCGCACCGGGTACGCGCGGGCACCCGAAGTCGATACCCCCGGAACATTTGCCGTGCGCGGAGGCGTCGTCGATTTTTGGTCCCCCGCGCATCCCCATGCGATACGCATGGAATGTTTCGGCGACGAAATCGACGAACTGCGCGATTTCGACGCCGACTCGCAAAAATCGCTCGAAGATCGCGCCGATGCGATCGTCATTCCTGCCGCAGAAATTCTCTTCACCGACAGCGCGGTCGACACGGCGATCGATCATCTCGGCGTTTGGGCCGATCAATGCGAATTGCCGTCGAAATTGCTCCGAAAAGCATGCGCCGACGTGCAGGAACGCATTCTTTATTGGGGCATTCAGGCGATCATGCCGGCGTTTTACGAAAAGACGCAGACGATCTTCGATTATCTCCCCGACAATCCGCTTTTTTTGTGGCTCGAACCCGATTTGTGCCTCGATGCATACGATAAATCGCGCAGCATGCTCCAAGCGCAATACAGCCATGCGCTGGGCGATAAACGCCTCGTCGCTCCGCCCGAAGAGCATTGGGTTTCGAAAGATTATATGCGCGATCGGATTATGTCGCATAAAGTCATATATTCGGGGTTAGGCATCGAATTAAATTGCGATAATCCCAAAATATTTGATTTTGATTCGATCGACAACGGCGATCTCGTTGCCCGGCGCAAGCAATCGGCCGCGAGCCGCGGCGACGATTTCATGAAATTTTTTTCCGAATGTCTGAGCGAATGGATGCCGATATACGGCGAAATCGCGATCGTCGCGCAGAGTCAAGGTTCGGCCGAGCGCATCCGGGCGTTGTTGCGCCCGCTGTCGGTGCCCGCGCGCATGTCGCAGCGCCCCTTCGATATTGATGTCAAACGCGACGCGCCGTGCGACGCGCTGACGATTTATATCGGAAATCTGCGGCAAGGCGCGCGCATTCCCGCCTTGCATGCGGCGATTGTGACCGAATGCGATTTGTTTGGGATAAAAAAGCCGCAGAAAAGCAAAAAGAAACCCGAAAATCACGTCTTGGCATCGTTCCGGGATTTGAAAATCGGCGATTACGTCGTTCACGAAGATCACGGCATCGGGCAATATCAAGGGCTGGTGACGCTCGAAACGGGCGGGATCGTCGGCGATTATCTCTATATTGCTTATGCCGATTCGGGGAAACTCTATATCCCGGCGCAGCGCATAAAAAGCGTTCAAAAGTATGCCGGCGCCGAAAAGCCCCAACGTCTCGATAAATTGGGCGGCGGCGCTTGGGAACGGACAAAAGAAAAAGTCCGTCAGAATGTCAAAAAACTTGCCGTTGATCTCATCGATCTTTACGCCAAACGGATGAGCCGGAACGGGTTTTCATTTTCCGAACGCGATCCGTTTTTTTCGGCGTTCGAAGCGTGTTTTCCCTACGAAGAAACGCCCGATCAGGCAAAAGCGATTGAAGCGGTTTTGGCCGATATGCATGCGCCGCGCCCGATGGAACGATTGATTTGCGGCGATGTCGGGTTCGGCAAAACCGAAGTCGCCATGCGCGCCGCCATGCGCGCCGTTTTGGACGGGAAACAAGTTGCCGTTCTCGTCCCGACGACAATACTCGCCGAGCAGCATTACGAAAACTTTCTCAAGCGATTCGAAGGTCATCCGGTGACGATCGAATCGCTCAACCGGTTCCGAAAACCGAAAGAAATCAAACAAATTTTGGCCGATCTCGAAATCGGAAAAACCGATATTCTCATCGGGACGCATCGCATTTTGTCGAAAGACGTCGCGTTTAAAAATTTGGGCTTGCTCATCGTCGACGAAGAGCATCGGTTCGGCGTTGCGCACAAAGAAAAGATCAAAGCCATGGCCGAAGGGATCGATTGCCTGACGATGACGGCAACGCCGATCCCGCGGACGTTTCAGATGTGTTTGGGCGGGATAAAAGATATATCGGTCATCGAAACGCCGCCCAACGATCGGCTGGCCATCCATACGCAAGTCGCCAAGATGTCCGACGCCATCATCGCGCAAGCGATAGAGCAGGAGTTGGCGCGCGGCGGGCAAATCTATTTTCTGCATAACCGCGTCGAAGAGCTTCCCGACTGCTTGGAGCGCATCCGTCGGCTTGCCCCGCGCGCCCGCGTTGCCGTCGCGCACGGTCAAATGGACGAAAAATCGCTCGAAAAAGCGATGTTCGGATTTATTCATCACGAAGCCGATCTTTTGCTGTGCACGACGATCATCGAATCGGGGATCGACATTCCGTCGGCAAATTGCCTAATCGTCGCGCATGCCGAGCGATTCGGCTTGGCGCAGCTCTATCAAATCCGCGGCCGCGTGGGGCGTTCGTCGGAGCGCGCCTACTGTTATTTGCTCACGGGGACGAACGAAATATCGGAAATCGCCCGCGAACGTCTCGCGGCAATCGAGCGGCTGACCGAATTGGGATCGGGGCTTGAAATTGCGTATCTCGATTTGGAAATGCGCGGCTGCGGCAATATGCTCGGCGCCGAACAATCGGGGAATATCGCTGCCGTCGGTCTCGATATGTATGCCGAACTCATGCAAGAAGCCGTCGCGGCGATACAAGGGACGGCGTCGCCCATGATCCCCGAAGCCGAAGTCAATCTCCCCGTTTCGGCAAATTTGCCGGCGTCGTATATCGAAGATGTTCAAATGCGTTTGTTATTTTACAAACGCCTTGCAAATGCCGAAACGTCGGAAAAGATATACGAAATATTCGGAGAAATCATCGATCGATACGGTCCGGCGCCGCAAGAAGCTTACAATCTCAAAGATATATTTGAGCTTAAAATTATGCTCTCTCAGATCGGCGCCAAATCGATGGATGCAAATTATACGTCGATTATCATCGATCCCGGCGATCATTGCAAACTCGACCCGATGAAGTTAGTTTCATTGATATCGCGTCATCCGAAACAATATGCGATGCGTCAGGATCAAAAAATCATCCGCTATCTCACGAAGTCCGAATCGGAAGCATTGCCCGAAACGGCAGCATTGTATCTCGACGAATTGAAACAATGCGCCGCCGGCGATCCGTAATCCGTCGGCTGCAAAAGATATTTGCGCGGCGGATGCTGCATTTATATAATGTGTGCTTCGCTCAAACAAAAAAAAGCGCCCGATAGTTCATCGGGCGCGCAAGCCGGATAAACGATATAAGAAGATAGTTATTTCTTTTTTGTTTTCTTCGCGCCGGCATCGTTTCCGGCGCGCGACATGCAGGATTCGTACAGTTTATCCGATTGTTTGTTGCATGTTTCGGATTTTAAGCGATTTTGCCGTGTGCTTTTGCCGGATTTTTCCGGCGCAGATGCGGCGCATTCTTCGATGCGCATTTCATATAAATCGCGGCAGACGTCGGGCATAGGGCTTGAATCGCAGTTTTCGGATTGCGCTTTGGCTTCGGCGATGCAGGCTTCTTGCCGTCCGGCGTCGGCGCTGCTTTTTTTCGGACGGTACCCGGGGTCGGCGACGCATATATCGTATTCGCTTTTAATGCCTTCTTTGCAGATGCGTTCGGCTTCGCTTTGCGACGCATTTTTGACGCGTTCAAAGAGCGCGTTGCGGCGCCGGGTGCGTTCATCCGCTTGTTTGCGCTTATATGCTTTGCGGCCGCGGCGATCGTCTTCGCCGGCGATTCTTTGCGATAATGCGCGGATTTCTTTGCTGCCGCCGTTTCTTGCATA
>CAVGZQ010000043.1:600-9628 GCA_963633515.1 Bacteroidaceae bacterium | reverse complement strand
GCATAAGTTTCGGCGACATCGCCGAGCCCGGATGCTTGCGCAAGGGAAATCATCCCGAGGACGCGCAATTTTTCGGCGTCGTCTTTATCGGCAACGTCGCCGATCATTTTGCGCGACAGTTTTGTGACGGCGCCGTCGGCTGCGGGCGTTGTTTCCGGACAGCCCAAAAACCGATCGCGCGCATTGCACCCGAGCGATACGGTCACGTCGCCGGCTTTTGACGTTACCGCCAATTTTTTAAACAACTCGACAACCGACGAAGATCGTTTGAGGCGTTTTGCCGCATTCAAAACGTTTTCGAAAACGACTTCCGGGACTTTGATTTCGGCGATTTCTGCGGCGTTTTGGGTGATCATGGCTTCGAACAGGAACCACATCGCATCGGCATCGAAGGCGTATTTTCTGAGGTCGGCGATTCTTTCGCGGCGGGCAGCGGCTTTGTTTTTGCCGGATTGCGTTTTGGTCTTTGCCCGCATGCCGTATTTTTCGTGCAAAGCTTCGAGGGCTTCGGGTTGCTCATCTTCGGGCAGCGATAAAATGTTTTTCATTTCTTCGAGATATTTTTCATCGTCGTACCGCGAGGCATTTTCTTTGTCCAAAAGTTTGGCGGCTTGATAATCCGATCTTCTTTGTTCGCGGATGCGTTTTAAAACATCGCCGGCATAGAGCTGTCTGTCTTTTTCGTTCAGCCCGATCCATAACGTTTTTTCGGCGTCCATTTTCGTTTGAAACGCTTCGTGCGACTTGACATACGCGGGCTGCGCCGAAAAATCCGCGATTGCCGCGTCGGCACGCAATCGCGCGCCGGGCAGCGGGACGGCGGCATTGTCTTTTTTGCCGTAAATGCCGAAAACGATGCTAAGGTTATTTTTGTTATAAGGGAGATTGTAATCTTTCGGATTGTCGGGCCAAAGACTTCGGACGGGGAGGGGCAAAGATTTTCCGGTCAATTTTTTGAGTTTGTCGGCGGTTGCTTCGAGAAAGTCTTTGATATTTTGCGGAGCATGCGTCCGGCCCGCGTCGGCGGCGGTTTGCGGCAGGCTGATCGCCGGCGACGATGATATGTTTATCGGGCGATCGATGAAATAATAATCGGCAGCAAACCTGCCGGCTTTTTGTTCGTTCAGGGCGGCAACGATTGCGCCGCGCCCCGTCGGCGCGCCAGCCGGGATTGCGCCTTTGCCGTCTTCGATGTACGTTTTCCACGCCGGCGAATCGTATTCCGGCGCGGCGGCCGCCGCAGAAGATAACAATAAACTTGCGGCAACAAACACAATCATTCTTTTTAACATCATCGCCTCCGTCGGTTCGGGTTTCGGCGGCGGTCATTCTCCGACGCCGAAAGACATCATAATGAGCGGTATCAATTGTTTTTTTCGCGACACGACGCCCGGCAATTCGACGATGCCGTCTTTGATTACGATTTTTGCCGATGCGTCGCTGTGAAAAGCCGTTTCGACGAGCTGTTCGGCGCCGTTTCCGGCGCATACGAGACATGTCGATTCGGTGAGAATATTTGTGAGCATGAAAAACATCATATCGATTTGATGCTGTTCGAGGGCGTGTTTGGCAAATTCGAGCATTCTCGGTTTGAGCAATTCGAGTTCATCGGCGTCGAGCGACGTGATCTGACCGACGCCGAAGACTTTTTTTCCGGCGGTAAACCGCTTAAAGTCTTGATAGAATATGGCTTCGTCGGTTTTTCCTTTGAGATCGCTGCCGGCCGAAAACATTTTTCGCGCAAAGGCGTCGATATCGAGTCCGGCGATTTTTGCCAACCGCAGCGCCGTCGATTTGTCGACGGGCGTGCACGTCGGAGATCGAAATAACAGCGTGTCGGATATGATGGCGCTGCACAAGAGCCCGGCCGTCGTTTTATCGATGTCGGTTTGCGATTCGTCAAACATTTGCGCGATAATCGTCGCCGTGCATCCGAGCGGCTGATTTCTGAACAAAACGGGCGACATCGTTTCGATGGTACCCAAACGGTGATGATCGATGATGGCCAAGATATCGGCCGACGATATGCCTGAAACGGCTTGCGATCGTTCGTTGTGATCGACCAAAACGATGCGTTTTCCTTTTGCGCCAAGCAAATTTCGGCGCGAAATCATGCCGACGTATTTATCGTCGGCATCGAGTATCGGAAAATCGCGATGGCGTTTGCTTGCCATGATTTCATGGATATCGGAGAGATAATCGTCTTCGGTAAAAGCAATGACGTTGTCGTGCGTCATGAAGTAGCGAATCGGCATCGATTGGTTGATGAGACGCGCCGTCGTGTAGGTGTCGTAATGGGTTGTGATGACGGTGCATCCGCGTTCGGCGGCGAGTTTTCGGATGGTGAGCGAAACGCAGGCGCCGTCGCATACGATGATGCATCCGGCGTCCATTTCGATGGCGCACAGCTGCGATTCGTAGCGGTTTCCCAAGATGACCAAATCGTTTTTTTCGATGTAATTTTCCATCATATCGGGGTTTGCAGCGGCGATAAGGACTTTTCCCGAGTCGAAATTCGCTTGATCGTCGCCGATGACGAGCGTTCCGTCGAGCGTTTCGATGATGTTGGAATACTTTGTCCGCGCTTTCGATATAATCGAGCTGTCGTATAAATTCATATACGATTTTGTAATGTCGCCGATAGTGATGACGCCTTCCAGGATGCCGTTTTCGTTGACGCACGGCAACGTGACGACATTGAGTTGCTGCATGAGGTTCCACGCGCGTTTGAGCGAAATCGAACGCGCAACGCCCGGGGTTTTTCGGATATCGATGTCGCGCACTTGGGTTTGAACATTTTCGACGAGCATAGGGTCTTCGATGCCGAAATAATCCAAAACAAACCGTGCTTCGGGGGCGACGTTTCCTGCCCGGCAAGGAATATATCCCGTTTTGCCTTGGGCGGCTTTAAGACGGCTGTAACAAATAGCCGAACAAATCGAGTCGGTATCGGGGTTTCGGTGGCCGATGACGAGGGTTGTCGGGCCGGCATTTTGCCGATCTTGGGCGTCGTTTGCGCGCTTTTCAGACATCTTGTCTCCGTTGTGCGTCATGATATTGCGTTAAATTCGGATTTGAAGTTTTGCGGAAGGGGAAAATTCGGGGAAACTGCCGGTTTCGGCGATAATCGTGCGGGCGATTGCCCGCCGGACGAAGCGTAAATGCTGCGCAGTTTCTGTTATGCGTTGTATCGCATCGCGCCGGCGATGAAAAGCCGGAAGCGGATCGAAGCAGCGTTCAAGGCGTCTGTTGCGGGTGTCGGCGCGATGCGTTCAAAGCGCGCGCATGGGTTTGCACGGGTTCCCGACGGCGATGCAATCGGGGGGGATATCTTTGACGACGACGCTTCCGCCGCCGATGACGGCATTGTCGCCGATTGTCACGCCCGGCATGATTTGCGCGCCGCCGCCGATCCACACGTTATTTCCGACGGAGATTGGGGCGGCGGTTTCGCCCCCCCGATTGCGCAATTGCGCGTCGACGGGGTGTTGCGCGGCATAGAATCCGCAATTCGGACCGATGAGGACGTTGTCGCCGAAGGTGACGGGCGCGCAATCGAGAATGACGGTGTTGTGATTGGCAAAGAAGTTGTTTCCGAGGCGGATATTATAGCCGTAATCGCACCAAAAAGGCGCCATGATGAGGAAAGATTCCCGCGACGGGGCTTGCAAAAGCCGCATGATGATATCGCGTTGGCGTTCGATGTCGGAGGGGGGCAATTGATTGAATCGGAAGCAGAGATCTTTGGCGCTGAGCCGATCTCGGACGAGTTCGCCGCAATTGGGATTGTACAATTCGCGGCTGAGCATTTTTTGTTTTTCGGATTTTGTCATGATGACGTCGCGTTGAACGGAATAATACGAAAAAGCCGCGCGTATGGGCGCATCCGAAAGGATGCGGCCATAGGGCGGCTGCGAAGGCGTATTGAGCCCCTGCCAAGGGGCGAAATAGCCGGAGCCGCGAAGGCGTATTGAGCCCTGCAAGGGCGAAATAGCCGAAGCCAAAGCCCGTATCGCGCCTCGGCGCGAAAGGGCGCCCCGCCATTATATCATACCGAGACCGGATAATGTTTGCCGTTGCCGGATTTTTGATTTGGTCGCGCAAAAACGACAAACGGCGATTTCCGCGAGAAAACCGCCGCCAAAGGAGATGGAGCTAAACGGGTTCGAACCGATGACCTCTTGACTGCCAGTCAAGCGCTCTCCCAACTGAGCTATAGCCCCAATCGCCAGCGCGGCGACTCAGAGATCGTCGCGACGAGCGGGCTTCTACATAACTTGCGGCCGATTGGCAAGTTATTTTTTGAAAAAAAAGAAAGACGGGCATTTCGAAAGTCAGCATTCATCGTTTTCGGCGCTGCCGCATCTGCCGCCGCAACCGCCTTCGGACGGGCAGCCTCCGCCGCAACCGCCGCAACCGCCGCAACCGCCGCAACCGCAGCCGCAGCCTGCTGCGAACGATTGAACGTCGGGATCGAGCGGCGTAATGACGAACCCGCCGGCATCTTCGCCGTCGGCATCTTCGCCGTCGGATTCGTATTCGACTTCGATGCCGCCGACGGCTTCGAGCAAGCCGCGTTCGACGATGACGCGCAAGCCGTCGATTTCGCAGCATTCGTCGATTTCGGGGGAAAACTCATCGAGGGTGAGTCCCCATTCGGGACCGCAGTGAGAGAGCCCGGAGATGAATATCCGGACGCATGATTGCGGTTTTGCTTGGGGCGTGCGTTGAATGAGGGCTTTGAATTGTTTGACGGAGTCGTTGCTGACGCGGAAAGGAACCATGCGAGACCTTTTTGGAGAGGAGTTATTTCAAATCGCCGTTGTCGATGTATTTGGCGGCATCGACTTCGCTTCGCAGTTCGGACGGCAGTTTAAACCATCGCTGCGGGTCGTATTTAAGCGTATTTTTGAGCCATCGCAATCCTTCTTCGCGGCGATCGAGATGATAGATGCAGAGCATGCCGAGATTGTGCATGCAGATGACGGCGTTTGGGTCGATTTCGAGGGCGTGTCGGTAGGCATCGGCGGCGTCGGCGAATCGATTTTGTTTTTCGAGAAGCACGCCTTTGTTCGACCAAGCTTCGGGGAATTTCGGGTTTGCTTCGATGGCGTCGCCGAAGAATACTTCGGCATCGCCGAAACGCTTTTCGATCATGGCGGCGGTGCCGCGATTGACGGCACCGCGCGCGGTTTCTCCCAGGGCGATGAACGCCAGACCGCGTCCGTCCCAAACTTTCGGATTGTTTTTCTGAGACGCGTCTTTCATGACGGCTTCGAAGGCGTCGAGCGCGTCTTTGGGGCGATTGACGGCCAAATAGGCGAATCCGAGCGAAACTTTTACTTCGCAATCGTCGGGTTTGACGGCCAAAGCGAGTTTATAGGCGTCGATGGCCTCGGCGAATTTGCCCAGGGCGGCCAAGATGTTTGCGCGTTCGCATTTGGACGGGAAGTCGTTTGATTTTTTCTCGAGCGCTTTGTCGATGAATATAAGGGCGTCTTCGAGTTTTTTCGCATTTCTCGCGATGACGGCGCGTTCGCGCCAGAGTTCGGGGTCGTCGGGGGTGACGGCCAAAGCTTCCTGAATGCAGCCGTCGGCTTTATCGTATCGTTCGAGCGAAGCCATGAGTTGCGCGGCTTTTATCCAAGTCCGCGTATGTTTCGGGTCGAGATTGAGAATTTGCCGGTAGAGCGCCAAGGCGTCCATGGGCTGATTTCGATCGATGAGGATGCGGGCTTTGTTGTTGAGCGCCAAGATGCAGCGGGGATCTTTGGACAGGATATCGTCGAGGACGGCGAGACATTCGCCGAGCTTCCCGAGCTTGTAGAGCGCGACGCCGTATTCTATTCGGTGGTTGAGATTGTTCGGTTCGAGTTCGATGCATTCTTTGAATGCGGCCAAGGCTTCATCGGGGCGATTGGCATCGAGCATTGACCAAGCTTTTTGTTTCATTCGGGCGATACGCGCGTTATCGGTCATGGCAAACACCTTAAACAAGAGTCGGAAGACGTAAAAAAAACAAAGCGATCAAATATGCGGGAAAAGCGGCGCGGCGAACGTTTGACGGTTAAAGATACTTGATGTCGTCGGCTTTTTTTGGCGGATCCCACTCGCCGGGCTCCCATTTGCCGAAGTTGGGATCGGAATAGTAGTCGTATTGCGTTTCGGCCGAGATGTCGGAACGTTTGTCGTCGAGGTGATCGTCCATCATCCGATAGAGTTCTTCGTGCCGCGCGCGTTCTTCGGGTGTGAGTTTTTCTTTATTTTCGAGTTTTCGGTTGAGCGCGACGAGTTCTTCGACGCGGGCGGCGACTTGGGCGGCATTTTCTTTGAATTCTTCGTCGCCGGCGACTTCGGCATTTTGTTTGACATCGCCCGCGTAAGTGAGATTGAGCTGCTGGAGCATGTAGATGGGGTGGTAGGTGAAGAAGTTGTGATCTTCGGGAAAATCGAGCGCGCTTGCAACTTCTTTCGTCATCCATTGGAACGGAAGCCAAAGCAGAAGCCATTTTCCGAAGGCAGCTTCCGATTCCCATTGCCATCCGACGGACTGAACGGCAGTTTTTGTCCAGTTCATTTTGGGCGACCATTCGCTCTTGTGATAGCAAATCATCTTTCGGAAATCGTATTTTTTTCGGACGAGCGCATCGCGATCGCCCATGCTGTAGAAGCTTTGGACTTCGGACGATTTGAGAAAAGAGGGCGTGCGTCCGGTTTGCTCGCGGGCGAGCTCTTTGATGGGATTGATGAGCCGTTTGACGCGCACGAGGGAGCTGTCGGTGTTGTCGCCTTCGATAATGCTCCAAGCTTCGTTTTGGGCGTTTCCGTTGACGAAGATATTGGCGGGGCTGAAGACTTCGACATGGAGCTGACGTCCGAGATCGTCGGGGCGTTCGCCGAACAGCCCGATATGTCCGACGGTTTCGCCGGCTTGGATGGGAATATTGACGAGGATGATATCGCCTTTGAAAAAGGCTTCGAGGATTTTTTGCGGATCTTTTGCGCGGGCGGTTCCGTCGATGACATGAGGCATGCCTTTGGCATAATTGCTCGCGGCGTGTTCCATATCGTAGAGAATGCTGTCGGGCGTGACGATTTCGGAACCCAAAAGCTGCGAAACCCAATTGACTTCGTTCCATTGTTCTTCTTTTTCCATCGTTTCGAGATGCATAAAGAGAGAATACCAATAGACGGGGACGGGAGCTTGGCCGTCTTTGAGATCTTCGAGGCGTTCGTGGCGCACGAGGACGAAGCCGGGGTTTCCGAGATCGACCGACGGACAATTTCGGACGGCGACGATGGTGCCTTCCATCATATTGAGCACGGGGGTGCCTTTGGGCGCGGTGAGATGAATGCCCGAGTGCCAAGATTGATTGGCGCCGACGGGATACCAGCCGCCGGGGGCGACTTCGGCGTTGGCGTAATAGCGGTTGAGCAAGTCTTGCAAGACGGCGCCGCCTGCGTCGGCGAGATTTCTGCGCTCGTCGGGTTCTCCGATGAGCATGGGCAAGCTGTTGCGTTTGCCTTTAATTCCCGACAATACGCGCAGCCAGTCGAAAGCTGGTCCCGGATCCCATTTATTGGCGGAGCAGTGATAATGGCCCAAGAAGCCGCGAAAATCGGTCGAATTGCGCAACAGCCGATTGATGACTTCGCCGGATTCGGAAATGGGCGGAAAACAGTTTTGAGCCACAACGGGGAGCGGTATCCAAGCTTCTTCGCCCGGAACGGAAACCGGCGTGATGAGGGCTTTTATCAGGGCGATGATTGTGTCGTATTGCGGTTCGGTGTAGCCGAGCATCGTTTTGACCGATCCGTTTACTTTGCCTTGGTATATTTCCCGCATGCCGGCGGCGGGATCTGTATCGCGCAGCTCAGGGTAAACGGGGTTATTCATGTCGATGGCGATGCTGTGATTGTTATTGTCGCCGGTTGCCCATGCGACGTGATAGCAATCCATGAATTGGTAGAGCGCGCCGTCGTAGTTGACGACGAAGTGCGTGGACAGACCGCGCGTGCACAAGACATTGAACGTATCGAGCGCCGACGAGGTGACATCGTGATGGAGCGCAATTTGGATGATATGCTGTCCGAGGGCGTCGAGTTCGGCGCGCGTCGTGCCGAAAAGCTGTTCGGCGCCGCGGTTAAATTGACCGCCGTAACGCATGCTGTAATTTTGCATTGTGGGGCGCAAAAGCGCCATTTGCATGAGTTTGTCGGGCGAGAGCGTATTTTCGGGGTGATAGAAGCTCGGCGCGGAGTTGTCGTCGAACCGCAAGACGGGATAATTTGTTTGAATGGGAACTTTTCTTCCGCCAAAGAGTATGTATTTTTCCATAATATTTTGCCTTGGATGATGCGCGCTAATTGCGCGCTTTGTTTGCTTCGCAATAGAGGCACGCCGTCCAATGGGCTTTCATGGGGCGTCCGCAATCGGGGCAAATCCTGACATTGTCTTGCGGTTTGGGTTCTTCGGTTTTGGGCGCGGTTTGCGGCCGCGATGCGGCGTCGGCTTCGCAATAGAGACATGCGGTCCAGTGGGCTTTCATGGGGCGTCCGCAATCGGGGCAAATCCGTTCTTGCGGCGTTTCTTTTTTGTCTTTTTGGTTGCGGGTCGGGGCGATGCCTTTTTTGGGCGCGCCGCCTTCGAAGCCGATGCCGGCTTTGCAAAACATGCATTCTTTCCATTGCGGCATCATGGTTCGGTTGCAAACGGGGCAAATTCTGCCTTCGAGTTTAACGCCTTTTTTTTCGGCCTCAGCCAGGGCTTTTTCGCGCTGCGCAGCGCGGGCTTTGTCGAGCTCTTGCGCCGCTTCGCGCGCGCAAAACATGCATTCTGTCCAATCTTTCATCATGGTGCGCCGGCATTTCGGACAGATTTCGCCGCGTTCTATGCCTTCCTGAATGCGTTGCTCTTCGATTGCGGCTTCCATTTCTTCGCGTTTTTTGCGCCGGCTTCGGACGATCAGGAAAACGATGAGCGCAACGACGAGGACCCCCGCAGCGATCCCGCAGCCGATCCCAAATG
>CAVGZQ010000043.1:0-590 GCA_963633515.1 Bacteroidaceae bacterium | reverse complement strand
GCCAATTGAATTTAGGCGATTCGATTTTGATTTCTTTGTAGGGCTGCGCGGCAACCGACATGCCTCCCTCGCGGCCGGCTTCGATTTTGTAGGTTGCGGTTTGTCCTTCTTTCAGCCCCGAATCGCGGAATGTGATGAACAATTCGCCGTAGATTTCGCCCCATGCGTAGTCGATGCCTCGTGAAATCTGTTCGGGAAAATCGGCATATCGGTAAGTTCCGCCCGTTTTTCGGCTCAATCCTTCGAAGCTCGGAATGAGACCTCGGATAAAGGGTTTGTACATGACGACGAAAATGCGGATGCCGTTGGCGCGCGCCGTCAAATAGGCGTCGTAGATTTCGCGCTGCACGTCGTTCGATCGATACGTGTAAGTATCGAAAGCGTCGGTGACGAGAATGATGGCGCGGCGCGCATTGGGGCGCAATTTTGCCGGATCGCTCAGGGTTTCGAGGGCTTTGTCGAGGCTGCTGTAGAGAAAAGACGGCTGAGCCTGCGGTTTGACTTGTTTGAGCAAAGTCACGACATCGGCGGCGTTTCCCAGCGGCGCGACGTTAATCGCGCGCCCGTCGTCGAAAAAACCTGCGACGTTG
>CAVGZQ010000042.1:0-14772 GCA_963633515.1 Bacteroidaceae bacterium | reverse complement strand
ATGAGCAATGAGCAATGAGCAATGAGCAATGAGCAATGAGCAATGAGCAATGAGCTGTTAGCGGTCAGCTTAGAGCTTAGAGCTTAGAGCTTAGAGCTTAGAGCTCAGAGCTTAGAGCTTAGGGCTTAGAGCTTAGAGTTTAGAGCTTAGAGCTTAGAGCTTAGAGCTTAGTCAGCGGTCAGCAATGAACAGGCTGCCGAATACTGAACGCTGAACAATGAACGCCGAATAAGCACATATAAAAACGCGGCAAAAAAAAAGCCCGAAAATCGCATGATTTCCGAGCTTTTTTAACCGGCCGCAGCCCTTTTAAAAGGGCTGTCGCGATTAATGACGGGCTTTGACGGCGTCTTGGACGCAAACGACGGAACCTGTGGCGCCGGGGATGGAACCTTTCACGAGGATGAGGTTTTGATCGGCGTCGATGCTGTAAACTTTGAGGTTTTGGACGGTGACGCGGGCGTTGCCGTCTTGACCGGCCATTTTGCGATTTTTCATGACGCGGCCCGGCGTCGAGGTCGTGCCGATGGAGCCGCCGTGACGTTTGTATTCGTGGGCGCCGTGCGTGCGTTTGGCGCCGGCGAAATTGTGGCGTTTCATGACGCCGGTGAAGCCGGAACCTTTGCTCGTGCCGATGACGTCGATGACTTCGCCGGGGAAGAAGATGTCGGCGTTAATTTTTTGACCGACTTCGTATTTGCCGAGATCGGCATCCGAAACGCGGATTTCGTGAAGCGATTTGCACGGTTCCACGCCGGCTGCTTTGAAAACGCCCAATTCGGGGCGATTCATTTTGTAGACGGTTTCGCCGTTGACTTCGGCAGAACGGACTTCTTCGAAGCCCAAAACGAGGGCATTGTAGCCATCTTTTCCGTCGGCGGTTTTTTTGCGCACGACCGTGCACGGACCGACTTTGACGACCGTGACGGCAACGCAATCGCCCGTCGGGGTGAAGATTTGCGTCATACCGAGTTTGCGACCGATAATTGCCTTAGGCATTGCTTTATCCTCCGGGGACCGAAACCCTTTTTTCCGGGCCGCCATCCCAAAATGCCGCTCAAATCGCGGCGATAAAACGCACGACACCGCGTCATGCGCAAAAATAGCGCACGACATCGCGTCATGCGCCGAAAAAATCGGTAGCCCCCTTAACCGAAACCGCCGAAAAAGTCAAGCAAATTGCGCTGCAATCATCAATCTTCAAAGCCGATCGCGGAGCAAAGCGAAGCCCAAACCGCAAACCCAGAGCCCGAAACTGCAAAAAGCCGCCTGATTTTAAGACGGTTTGACGGGCGGATATTTGGCCAATGTTTCGGGCGATTCTTCGATGGGAATGACGTTAATCGCCATGAGCCCGCGTTTTGTTTGGGCGATTTCGAACGCAATGCGCTGCCCGTTTCGCAATTTTTTTGTCCCCGGCACCTGAATGGCCGATTTATGGCAGTAAATCTCGGCAATGTTTCCGTCTTCTTGGACAAATCCGTAGCCCATGGCGTACGAAAACCACCGCACGCGGCCGCGGGCGCGGCGGCGCGTCATGATGTCTTTGTCGATTTTCGCGTCGAACGCAAACGGTTCGAACGCCGTTTCGCCCATGATTTCGGGGGGAGCATTGTTCGGTTTATTTTCCACGATCCGTATCCCGTCGCTCGGTCTTCGTTTTCAAAGATCGCGTTTGCCGCGATCCTTCTTCCTTCGGGGTCAGTCCGATTCGGGCAATTTTGCCATTTTGCCGGCGGATGCTCAACGGAATAAAGGAACGGACGATGTTTTTCCCGCAATTTTTTCGCGCCGTTCGCGCTATTCTCCGCGATCCATATCGCGCTGCACGGTTTTCGTCTTCAACGACTCGCGTTTGTCATAGTTTTTCTTCCCGCGGCCCAAGCCCAATTCGAGCTTAATTTTGCCATTTTTGAAGTACATGCTCAACGGAATAAGCGTCAGACCTTTCATGCAGAGCGCCTGCGAAAGCCGAGCCAATTCGCGTTTGTGCATGAGAAGCTTTCGCGGACGCAGCGGGTCGTGATTGTTTCGGTTTGCCCAAGCGTACTCCGAAATCCGGGCATTGACGAGGCAGAGCTCGGGGCAGCCCGCGCCTTCGAATTTGGCGTACGATTCGCCCAGCGACACGTGTCCGCCGCGTATGCTCTTGACTTCGCTGCCCGTCAGCGCAATCCCGGCTTCGTATTTCGCTTCGATGGCGTAGTCGAAATACGCTTTTTTATTTTTGCAAATCAGTTTGATGCCCGGGCGATTGTCGGTTTGTTTTGCCATGATATGACTCGTTCAAAGCGTTTGGCGCGATTTTCGGCGTTCGGAATGTCTTTTTTTTGTGCGCGCCGGCGGTCTGCCGGGCGTTCGGAATCCGATAATTATTCTTCGCAGCGGCGGCATCGGACGGCAAGCGCTCCGATACTCGCTCATGCAAGGCTTCGGCTTTTGCCGCCTGCCGCGGACGGCAGGCGGCAATGCGCCTGCGCTGCCGCGCTATTGCTCCGGCTTTTGCCGGCAATGCGCGCGGCTTGCCTGCCTATTTGCGCAGCAAATACGGCAGGCTTGGCACGGCTATGCTCGCATGGGTCCCCGGGGGGGGACCCATGCGAGCATACGCCGCGCTGAGCGCGCTATGTTCTCCCTGCCTTGCCTGCCTGCGGCAGGCTGACGGCAGGTGCGAGCATACGCGCGCTTTTTTTCGGTACTTTGCGCATCCGCGTCCGGTGACCGCAGCAGCCGGAAGGCGGCGGACCGTTAACCGATAACAGCTATTTTTTGACAATCCATTTGCGGCGTCCGGCGGGTTTTTTGAACAGCACGCGGATGGGTGTTCCGGCAAATCCGTAATAGGCGCGGATTTGGTTGACGATAAACCGTTTGTAGTCGGTCGGGATGATCTCGGGGGCGTTTGCTTGGATGACGAACGTCGGCGGGCGGATGGCGACTTGCTGCGCAAAATAAAACTTTATGTTGCGGCTGCCGACCGTCGGCGGCGTGTGCTGCCCGATGATGCGGCGGAAAACGCGGTTGAGTTCGCCCGTCGGAATGCGCGTGCATGCCGTCGTGTAGAGTTTTTTTGCGATGTCGAGGATTTTGTGCGTCCGGGTGCCTTGCAGCGCGCTTATCGTAAAGATGGGAACATGCCCGACAAACGAAAGCCGCTCGCGCGTCGCCGCAATGTATTCCGACGCGGTGGCGTCGGTTTTATTTCCGACGGCGTCCCACTTGTTGAGCAAGACGGCGATGGCGCAGCCGCGTTCGATTGCGAGCGACGCGATTTTGAGATCTTGTTCGGTAACGCCGATTGTCGCGTCGATGATGAGCAAAACGACGTCGGCGCGTTCGACGGCGTCGAGGGCTTTGACAATCGAAAACTTTTCGATTTTTTGGCTGACGGCGCTCTTTTTTCGAATCCCTGCCGTATCGATGAGGATGTATTTCTGCCCGTCGGCGCCTTCGATGTCGGAGTCGATCGTGTCGCGCGTCGTGCCGGCGATGTCGGCGGTCAGGAGGCGGTTATAGCCCAGGAGCCGATTGATGAGCGTTGATTTTCCGGTGTTGGGTTTGCCCAAAACGGCGATGCAGATCGTTTCGTTCAGGACGCGCAGAGCCAGGGCGGCCGAGTCGTCGGCCGTCGCCGGGACTTCGTAGAGCTCGGCGTCTTCGTCGGTTTCGAAGACGTGCCCCGGCCGGGCGGTTTCGTCGCATTCGCCCGCATAGATGCAGCCGCCGTCCGCAGAATCTTCTTCGTCTGCTTCTGTGCCGAAATCTTCTTCGTCAAAGCCGTCGCCGTCCGAATCGTCTTCGCCCGGCGCGCAGCCGAATTCTTCTTCGAATTCTTCGGCAAATTCTCCGAAATCGGAGTCGATGACGAATTTTTCGCGCTTATCGTTTTCGGTGTTGTTGGCGGGAAAATCGCGCGTCGCGGCATCGAGGAGATCGTCGAAATTGAGACCGTGTTCGGCGGAAACGGCAATCATTTCGCCGAAAGCCAATTCGTAAAAATCGTACGAAAGGTGCATCAGACGGTGCTGATCGATTTTGTTGACGACGAGAATGATGCGTTTGTTCGATCTTCTGAGAATTTCTGCGATTTGCGCGTCGGCGGGCAAGAGTCCGGCGCGGGCATCGACGACGAACAGAATGACGTCGGCTTCTTCGACGGCAAGCTGCGCCTGCGTGCGCATCTGCTCGAGCAAGACATCGGCCGATTCGGGTTCGAAGCCGCCGGTATCGATGACGGTAAAGCGGTAATCGCCCCATTTGGCGGTGCCGTAATTTCGGTCGCGCGTGACGCCCGGGGTATTTTCGACGATGGCGGTCCGGGCGCGCAAAAATCGGTTAAAAAGGCGTGATTTTCCGACATTCGGGCGCCCGACGAGCGCGACGACGGGGAGTCTTTCTTTCATCAGTCCTGATCCTCCGCAAGGTAGCCGAATCGTTTGAGATCTTTCGGATTTTCGCTCCAATCGGTTTTGACTTTGACGACGAGGTCGAGCCGCACGGCGGCGCCGAGCGCAGACGAAAGTTTTTCGCGGGCTTCGATTCCGAGCTGTTTGATCGCCGCGCCGCCTTTTCCGACGAAGATGGCTTTTTGGCTTTCGCGCTCGACATAAATCGAGGCCTTGATTTCGATGCGGTTTTCGGCGCGCATCGATTTAAAATCGTCGATGACGACGACGGCAGAATACGGCAGTTCTTTCATCATTCGGCGGTAGATGACCCCGCGGATGATTTCGGACGCAAGAAACCGTTCGGATTGGTCGGTGTAATACGCTTTCGGGAAAAATGCCTGCCCGAGGGGAAGATATTTGACCAAGGCGTCGATCAAGGTCTGAAATTCGCGGCGTTTTTTTGCGCTGATGCCGACGATTTCTTTGAAAGGGAATGCTTTGGCGTATGCGTCGATGATGGGGAGGAGCTGCGCGGGATCTTTGAGCAAATCGATTTTGTTGACGGCCAAAATGGCGTCTTTTTTCGACGCTTTTATGGCGTCGATGAGACCGCGTTCGATTTCTTCGATTTCGCCGCCGGGCGCAAGCGCTTGGGCGGCGTCGACGAGCATGAGGACGCAGTCGCAATCGCCCAGCGCCGAGAGCGCCTGCGAAACCATCGCCTGATTGAGGGCGCGTTTGAGCCACAGATGCAGACCCGGGGTGTCGATGATGACGATTTGCGCGTTTTTTTGGTTGACAATTCCGCGGATTTTGTCTCGCGTTGTTTGCGCTTTCGGGCTTACGATGCTGACGCGTTCGCCGGTCAACCCGTTGACAAGCGTTGATTTTCCGGCATTTGTCCGCCCGACGAGGGCGACGAAGCCGCAGTGGAATTCGCTCATAAATATGTATCCTGAGAGACGATAAAACTCCCTGCGCAAACGCATAGGGAGTTTAAGAAATGCCGGGGCAGAGAAGATTTAGGACGCGTTTTTGCGATAGCAAGAAACGATCGGATCGTGTTGGCGCAAGACGACGCCTTCGTCGATGGTGACGCCGTTGACGCCTTCCATCGACGGGACTTCGTACATGATGTCGAGCATGACTTCTTCGAAGATCGAGCGCAGCCCGCGCGCGCCGCTTTTGCGCCGGATGGCTTCGCGCACGATGGCGCGCCGGGCTCCGTCGGTGACGGTGAGCGTGACGTTGCTCAGCTCGAAGAGGCGTTCGTATTGACGCAGGATGCTGTTTTTTGGTTTATACAAGATTTGGAGCAAGGCTTCTTCATCGAGTTCGTCGAGGGTGACGATAACCGGAATTCTGCCCATAAATTCGGGGATAAGCCCGAATTTTATGACGTCTTCGGTTTCGACAAGGCGGCGCAATTCGCTGTCGTCGGCGTCTTTTCGCGATCCTTCGTTATGGAATCCCAACGATCCCGTTCCGATGCGATTTTGGACGATGCTTCCGATATTGTTGAACGCGCCCGACAAGATAAAAAGGATGTTCGTCGTATCGACTTGGATGGTGTTTCCGGGGGGCTGGTTTCGGGCGCTGTCGGGGGTGAACGAGACGGTGCCCGATTCGATCATTTTGAGCAAAGCCTGCTGAACTCCTTCGCCGCCCACGTCGCGCCCTTTGTCGCCGCGCGTGGCGATTTTGTCGATTTCGTCGATGCAAACGATGCCTTTTGACGTGCGTTCGATATTTTTGCCCGAAGCAATCCACAAATTTTTGATGATGTTTTCGACGTCTTCGCCGACATAGCCGGCTTCGGTGAGCGTCGTGGCATCGGCGACGGTAAAGGGCACGTTGAGGAGCTTTGCGATGCTTTGGGCGATGAGCGTTTTTCCGCACCCGGTCGGGCCCATCATGAGGATGTTGCCTTTCGTGAGTTGGACGTCGTCGTTTTCGGAGATGTGGATATTTTCGATGCGTTTGTAGTGGTTGTATATGGCGACGCTCATGGCGACTTTTGCGCGATCTTGCCCGATGACGCGTTCGTCCAGGAAAGCTTTGATGCGCGCAGGGCGCATATCGGCGGCGCTGACGGAATTTTCTTTTTCCTGCGCAAGTTTGCTTTCTTCCTGCATGAGCATGCCCATGCATTTCATGACGCATTCGTCGCAAATGCAGACGCCTTCGCGCGGCGTATCTGCGCGGAATGTGAGTTTGCGAACGTCTTTTTCTTCTTTTCCGCAGAACGAACAGCGAATTTTTTTAATGGCCATAAGTTTAAAGCACCCCTTTAGATCGTGAATCCCCCGCAAAAACACGGCGTATGAGTTTAATGGTCAGAATCGGGGTTGTCAAGGCGGGGATTGTGCGATTTTTCGGCGTTCTGCGGGCAATCGGCAACCGTCGGCGCGTTATCGGCCGAGAGCCGTGGGCATGGGGCAATGGGCAGAATGCAAAAAAAAGCGCGGCGTATCCCCGCCCTGCCGTCGGCATGCCGACGGCAGGGCGGGCATAGCCGTGCCGGTGCCGCGCGTATGCTCGCAGCCCCCCCCCGGGGGGGCGAGAACATAGCGCGGCAAGCCTGCCGTATTTGCCCCGGCAAACAGGCAGGCAGCGAAGGCGTGCTGAGCCCGAAGGGGCGAAGCCGGCGGAGCCGGCGGCGTATCGGCATAAGCCGATAGCCGGCGCAAAAAAAAAAGCCGATGCGCAAAAAAAAGATTGCACTTTTTCGAAAATAAGAATAATTCCTATTTTTGAAAAGAGGCGATGGCAATTGTCGCCCGGCGCGGAGAAAAAAGCGAGATGCTTCCCAGAAAGCAGAGGATATACGAGATTGTGACCGATTCGCGGAACCATCCGACGGCACAAGATGTTTTCGATGCAATCCGCGGGCAAATGCCGCGGATATCGTTGGCGACGGTATACCGAAATCTGAATGAATTGGCGGAGGAAGGCAAGATTATTCGGATAGAGGCGGGGGGGAGTCCGGATCGGTTTGACCGAAGCGGCGTGCCTCACGATCATCTCGTTTGTCTTTCGTGCGGAAAGATCGTCGACATGCCGTCAATCGCGCATTGCGCGACGCCGCCGGAAGGCTGTATCATAAGCTTTTGCAAACTCATCGCATACGGATATTGCCCGGCGTGTGCCTTGCAATGCGGCAACGCGCAGGAAGCGTCACAAACGGAGGTAACCCATGGAAAAGCCGGATAAGAAGGCGATGTTCAATATCGCCTGCGGGCTGTATGTCATTGCGACATCGGCGCAGGGATCGTCGGCGGGATGCGTGATAAACACCGCCGTTCAGGTAACGGAGACGCCGCTTGCGATTGCAACGGCGGTAAACAAAGGGAATGCGACGGCTGCCGCGATAAAGGCATCGGGTCGGTTTACGATATCGGCGCTCGACGATTCGGCGCGGTTTGAAACGATAAAGCATTTCGGGTTTCAGTCGAGCCGGGATGTTGACAAATTTGCGAAAGCGCCGCTGCGGACGGCGTTTCGCGACGGGTTGCCGCGGTTGGCCGAGCAGACGAATGCGGTTCTGACGTGCGAAACGCGCGAAATTTCCGATTTGGGAACGCATTTTCTCATATTGGCCGACGTCGTCGGGGCGGAAATTGTGTCGGATCGCCCGACGCTTACGTACGATTATTATCAGAAACACGTCAAGCCCAAGCCCGACGGGGCGCCGCGCGCAAAGACGGTGTGGCGCTGCGAGGTTTGCGGCTACGAAATTGAAACGGAAACATTGGCAGCGGATTATATTTGTCCGCTTTGCGGTCACGGGATCGATGCCTTTGCGCGGATCGAGGCCGGTCCGGAAACGCAAGCCCTGCCGATACTTCCGCTGCAAATCGTTCATGGCGGCGAAGGCGCCGGCGGAGCGCGCGCGTCGCATGAAGTTCAAACAAAGGCCGCCGAGGCCCAAACGGCGCAAAGCGCCGCAACAGGAGAAGAAACCATGACCAAATCGTTGAAAGGGACAAAAACCGAAGCCAATCTTCAGGCAGCTTTTGCCGGCGAATCGCAAGCGCGCAACAAATATACGTATTATGCGTCGCAAGCGAAGAAAGACGGCTTCGAACAGATCGCCGAGATTTTTGCCGAAACGGCAGAAAATGAAAAAGAGCATGCGAAACTTTGGTTCAAATGTTTGCATGACAACAAAATTCCGACGACGGCCGAGAACTTGCTCGACGCCGCGCAAGGCGAGAATTACGAATGGACCGATATGTATGCGACATTTGCGAAAGAAGCCCGCGAAGAAGGGTTTGATCGCATTGCCAAATTGTTTGAGATGGTGGGGGAAATCGAAAAACACCACGAAGAACGCTACCGCAAATTGCTTTCGAACGTCGAAGGCAAAGCCGTGTTTTCGAAAGAGGGCGACGCGATATGGCAATGCCGCAATTGCGGTCATATCGTGATCGGCAAAGATGCGCCTGCGGCGTGTCCGGTTTGCGCGCATCCGCAATCGTTCTTCCAAGTCAAAGCCGAGAATTATTGATCGGCGCGCCGGTTTCGCGCGGCGACTTGGCCGCGCGGACTGCGAATGCGGAATGTTTTGGGATCCGATTAATCGTCCGAATTTTTTTTGCAAAGAGTTTTAAATCATGCAGATCGTTCGTTTTAGGAATGATGTGCATGATTTTTTTTTTGCATCAAAACGATGGAATCATGCGATCGGAGCAATCGGTTCGGATGCGATGTATCGGGCAATTGAAGAAATTCAAAAAAAAAGCGCATATCGCGAAGGATATGCGCTTTTTTTTTCTGTGAATCAATCGAATCCGCAAAACCGGCGGGGCGATCGAAAATTATTCGATATCGCCGTCATCGTCGAAATCGTCATTTTCGTCTTCTTCGTCAAGTTCATCGTCGAAATCGTCGTCGAAATCGTCGAAATCGGCGCCGAAATTACCGTTCGGGGTGTAGGTTTGAGAAAGTTTCAGGGTGCGTTTTGCATCGCTGAGGGATTGATTGGTTCGAAAGACGATGACGCATTCGTCGTATTGATTGGCGGCATCGAGGAGGTTTTCGAGATCGTCGTCGGAGTAACTGTCGAGGAGTCCGTGCCGTCCGAGCATTTGAAAATAAGCTTCTTCTGCGTCGGGCAACGCTTCGCGTTCGTCGACGAGGGGATCGACGGCGAGCGTGATATTGAGGGGAGCGGCGAGATTTTGTGCTTCTTCGCGATCCCAAAAACCGGCCGGATGCCAAATGAGTTTCATGCCGTCGGGGAGATCGGCCCAATCGGCGGCGAAATCGGCCAATGCGCGTTTATTGGCATCGGACGGTGTAAAGTTGGCAGAAGTTTCCAACAAAATGCGCGACGCGCCGACGTTTTCGGCTTGTTCTCGAATGCGCGCCCAAACGCGCATATTTTCGGGAGTTTTTCGGAAGTGTCCGAGATTTGCGGGGGATTCGCCGGGTTGGAGTTTGAGTCCGAAGCCTTTTTTGATATCGCCCGGACGATGGGTAAAAGCTTGCCATGCGACCCATACGGAACGCATGGGTTTGGATGCTTGGGCGGTTTCCTGAGCCCATGCTTTGAGCACGCGCGCTTTGGGCGGGGCAAACAGCCCCACCCGATATTCGATGGCCGTTGCCGTTTGATAGAACTCGCGGCGTTGGCGCGGCACGTCGGAGCAACCGCAATATAATGTCGTCATAACCATACCGTAGAGAGATGCGGGGAGACGCCGCCTGAGGCGGCGGGATTATTCCGCAGGCAGAAAGTGTGCGTTATCGCTGTTTTTCGCGGATGTAGCGCATTTGCAAGTCGTAAACGACGGATTCGAGCAATTTTTCTTCCTCTTTTGAGAGGTTTCCGGCTGTCTTTTCGCGCAGCATCAGCAAGATATCGATGTTGTTCCGTGCGATTTCGGGGTCGTGCGGAACAGAAGCAAAGGCGGGATCGTCGCACTGCCCGAGGGCAGCGAGCGCCATCGTCGAGAGCGACAGAACAAAGGCAGAAAAAGGGATGCCGTGTTGGGCAGCGTTATCGGGCATATCGCGTCTCCGCAAGAAAAAAAGGCGTCGATCAATCTTCTTCGTCTTGAGCGTCGGCCATTATGGGCTGTGCGACGGAGACGGGTTCGCATCGGTCGGCGAGGTCGGGAAGCTGCGCGAGGTAATTGTCGAGTTCTTCGCGCGTAATTTTTGCTTTTTCGAGTCCGCCGTCGAGGTGGCGTTCGATGAGTCGTTTGTCAAATTTTTTTTCTTCGTACATGTTGAATTCAGCCATGAATCCTCCGGTCATCAGTTTGGGCGGCAAAAAACAGGCGCGCCGCAAGGGCGCGCCTATTTAGCACATATCGCTTCGTTTGCGTTCGAAAAAGTCGCATAAAAAACGCAAATCGCGAAAAATATGCGATCCGAAGCGTCAGCTCATGGTCATGACCCAATTCAGATCTGCGTCTTTTAAGTTATCGAAGCTGAGGAGTCCGCGGCGTCCTTTCGATTTCTGATCGGCTTTTCCCGAATAGGATTCGAGATTGAGTCGGGCTTGTTCGGGCATGGTCACGACGAGACCTTTTTCTTCGATCGCTTCGATTCGGACGGTTTGTCCGCCGATGCAAGCCATGACGGCGCGGCCGCTTCGGATTTCGCGCCGAGCTTCATCCGACCAAAACTGTTTGTCCAAGCAGGCGCGGTCGCCGGGGGCGGCGAGCATGCCGCAGCTTGCGCCCATGGCATTTGCGAGCGCGCTCCAATTCTGCATGCCGCCTTGTTCGGGGAGTTTCTGGGAACGTTTGAGCCGGGCCAAATAGGAGGCAAACGATTTGTCGGTTTCGGGATTCTGTATGCCCAAGAGTTCGAGACTCGAAGCGAGCGCGTCGAATTCGCTGATATCGTCTTGATTTTGTCCTTTGTCTTCGGTCATGTGAGGTTTGGCCTGAAGTGCTTCGAAGAGCTCGCCTCGGATCGTTTCGGGGCAACGCGCGATCAGGTCGCGCGCGGTCGCAATTTCGGGTGAGCTGAGCGCATCTTTCGACAAAAGCTCTCGGAGCTCTTCGGGGGCTTGATCGAGCGCTTTTGCGTCTTTTGGCCGTGCGGTTTTCTTTGCATTTCCGGCGTAATCGGTGTGTTCTGCGCCGATATAGCCGATTTGATCGCCGACATGCACTTCGAGATAGCCGTCTTTTTCGGCATAAACGTTGACGTTGTCGCCTTCGCGCAGCGTGCCGAAATAGGGAGAATCTTTGCCGGGCGCGGCATGTATGCGCAGCGCCGATACGGCGACTTTTGCCGAACCGACGGGTTTAGGTTCTTGTTTTTGCGGTGCTTTCCGCGCGCCGGCGAAATCGGTTTGAGCGGCAGAAACGTAGGCGATTTTTCCGTCGGCGAGGATTTTGAGCTCATCGCCTTCGACGGCCAAGACATCGACTTGGCGCTGAGCGGAAAGCTCGGTCAGACGCGTTCCGGCTTTGCCGGGTTGGGAATGCGCCTCGGCTTTTTGCGCAATGCGCGCCGTTCCGATGGGCTGCATCGCTTTGGAGGCATTGTTTCCGGCTTGTTCTTTGAGTTTGTCGGCGCCTTTTTGCGTTTTGCTCAGCTCGGCTTTTTCTTTTTCGATTTGGGCGAGTTTTTGAGCTTTTTCGGGATTTGCCTTCGACGCATCTTTCAAATTCGGCTGCGTCAGACCGGCTTTTGTTTGGTCTTTTGCATCGAGTTTTGAAGTCAAAACGTCATCTTTTTTGTCCTTAGTCTGGTCGATCATCGCCTTGTCTCCTTACCGGTTGGGGCTTTCGCCGTTTCATCACACCATACCAACCGTCCATTTTAATAATTCGCGTTCGGGCGCGTCAATAAGATGTTGCGTTTTTTTCCGGCGAAGCTGCGGCTTTTTCGCCCCCCCCCGGTCTGCTTGCGCAGGCCGGGGGGGGGGGCGAAATACGCCTTCGCTGCCGGCCTGTTCGCTTCCCGGCCTGCCCGGGGGGCAGGCCGGGAAGCGAACACGGCCGGCTTGCCGCGCTATTGCCCGCCTCGGTCGGGCAATACGCTGCGGCTTGCGCGGCTATGTTCTCCCTGCCTTGCCTGCCTGCCTGCGGCATGCAGACGGCAGGTGCGAGCATACGCCGCGGCTTGCGCGATCCGAAGATTTGCGGCATGTTTTTGACAAAATATGAAAAAAAATTTGCCATTTAAAAATCGTGTTTAATCTCGGGCGTCGGTTAGAGCGCCGCAAGGCGCTTTGCGATTTCAATTTCAGGAGATGAGATTATGTCAAAAATTATCGGTATCGATCTGGGTACGACAAATTCATGCGTGGCTGTTTTGGAAGGCACGGAACCGAAAGTCATAACGAACGAAGAAGGCGATCGCACGACGCCGTCGGTTGTGGCGTTCGACGATAAAGGCGAAACGATTGTCGGTCAGTTTGCGCGCCGTCAGGCGACGATGAACTTCGAAAATACGATCTTCAGCGCGAAACGTTTTATCGGCATGAAATACGGCGAACGCTTGGACGAAGCGAAACATATGCCGTTTAAAGTCATTCAGATGGCCAACGGCGCTGCCGGCTTCGAAGTCCGCGGCAAACAATACACGCCGCCCGAAATCAGCGCAAAAGTGCTTCAAAAACTTAAACGCGATGCCGAAAAATACCTCGGTCAGCAAGTGACGGAAGCCGTCATCACGGTTCCTGCGTATTTCAACGACTCGCAGCGCCAAGCGACGAAAGACGCCGGCAAAATTGCCGGTCTCAACGTCCGCCGCATCATTAACGAGCCGACGGCCGCCGCGCTTGCCTATGGGTTGGACAAGAAGAAAGACGAAACGATTGCCGTCTACGACTTCGGCGGCGGCACGTTCGATATTTCCATTTTGGAAGTCGGCGACAACGTCGTCGAAGTCATATCGACAAACGGCGACACGCACTTGGGCGGCGACAATATCGACGAATTGATCATCGATTGGCTGGTCAAAGAGTTCAAGAAAGACAGCGGCATCGATGTGTCCAACGACAAGATGGTGTTGCAGCGTCTCCGCGACGAAGCCGAGAAAGCGAAAAAAGCGCTTTCGACGATGACTTCGACCGATATCAATTTGCCGTTCCTCACGGCCGATGCGACGGGACCGAAACACCTCAACGTGAATTTGTCTCGGGCCAAATTCGAAGACATGATTTCGGAACTTGTTCAAAAAACGCTCGAACCTTGCAAAAAGGCGTTGCGCGATGCGAACAAATCGGTTTCGGACATCGACGAAGTCGTTTTGGTCGGCGGATCGACGCGTATCCCGTTGGTTCAGCAAGAAGTTGAGAAATTTTTCGGCAAGAAATCGAATCACAGCGTCAACCCCGACGAAGTCGTCGCATTGGGCGCGGCCATTCAAGGCGGCGTTTTGGCCGGCGATGTCAAAGATATCCTCTTGCTCGACGTGACCCCGCTTTCGCTCGGCATCGAAACGCTGGGCGGCGTGACGACGAAACTCATTCCGCGCAATACGACGATTCCTACGCGCAAGAGCGAAATCTTTACGACGGCCGACGATAATCAGACGAAAGTCACGGTTCACGTGCTTCAGGGCGAACGCGAGATGGCGGCTCAGAACCGAACGCTTGCAAAATTCAACCTCGAAGGCATTCCCGCCGCTCCGCGCGGCGTGCCCCAAATCGAAGTCACTTTCGATATCAATGCCGACGGCATCGTGAACGTATCGGCAAAAGATAAAGCGACGGGCAAAGAACAGCGCGTCACAATCGAAGCTTCTTCGGGGCTCAATCAGAGCGATATCGACCGAATGGTCAACGATGCGAAGGAACATGAGGCCGAAGACAAGAAACGCCGCGAAGTCGTCGATGCCAAGAATGAGCTCGAATCGCTCATCTTCTCGGCAGAAAAATCGATAAAAGACTACGGAGACAAACTCCAAGCGTCCGATGTCGAATCGTTGCAAAAAGCGATCGAAGAAGCGAAATCGAAGAAAGATTCCGAAGACCTCGATACGCTCAAAGCGGCGAAAGATGCGCTTATGTCGGCGTCGCACAAGCTCGCCGAGGTGATGTATGCGCAAGCCAACAATCAGGGCGCGCAGCAACCCGGCGCAGCGGCTGGCGCCGGCGCAGGTTCGGGCAAGAAAGATGATGATGTTATAGATGCCGAATTCGAAGAAAACTAAATGAATTCGATATTTTGCGCAGCAGCGTTGTCAGCTGCGCCATTCATGCGGTCGGAACGTACGTGAGTACGCCCCGACGCGCATTCAGGCTTGCTTCCTGGCATCTGCATCAAACTATCGAATTCATTGTGTGTTGAGGATTTTCGAAGAAAACTAAATGAATTCGATATTTTGCGCAGCAGCGTTGTCAGCTGCGCCATTCATGCGGTCGGAACGTACGTGAGTACGCCCCGACGCGCATTCAGGCTTGCTTCCT
>CAVGZQ010000041.1:11075-14876 GCA_963633515.1 Bacteroidaceae bacterium | reverse complement strand
CGCCTTCGCGGCCTGCCTATTTGCCGAGGCAAATACGGCAGGCTTGCCGCGCTATGTTCACGCCGGCGGCACTGCGAGCCGCCTTGCGCGCATACGCCGCGCTTTTTCAATCGTCGAGCGGATTGATCGTCTCCGATTTCGGGATAATCTGCGGTTCGGATGCTTTTTGAAGCTTTTCCGACGCCCCCGGCGCAACCGACGGCGCAAGACCGAGTTTCTTTTCCTGAGCTTGCACGGCGCGCAAGCTGAAGTCGAGCGCATCGCGTTTCGATCCTTCGTATTTAAACACTTTCACGCCGAACACGCCGCATTGCCGTCCGTCGCGCCAAAACGTCCAATGGATATAACTTTTGCCGTTGTTCGACCGCATTTCGTTCGGAATGGGCAGTTTCGGCGACGCATTCCATGCGACGTGTATCGCTTCGCTGTCGTACTCGGTTATGCCGCTCGATCGCACGATGCGCACATCGTCGACATCGCCGCGCGAATTGAGCGTCAGCTCCAAAACGGCTTCGAGATCGGGATCGTTGAGCCGGCTCCCGGGGCGGCGAAATACCGTATCGAGACGAAGCAAATAATCGTGCGCCCACAATCGGTGGATTTCTTTGTGCATGAGCGCCAAATATTCGGCGACATTTTTGTCGTGCGAAAGGGAATTGCCCTGCTCGCCTTGTTTGATGACGGGACCGTCCGGATTATAGGCGGCTTCATAGCGCGATTTTTCCAAATTTGCCGCTTGAACGAATACGTTGACATCGCGCGCTTTAAACGTTTCCTGCGCAATCCTCGCCGATTGTTCGGCGAGCGCAGGCGCGAGATTGAGCGGTCCGACGGCGAGATTTTGGGGCGAAAAAACAGTGCCGGATAGCGTCGCCGGCAAAGGCGCCGCCGGCGCTATTGCCCGATCGATCGCCGCCGATTTCGGCGTTTCGGCAGGCGCCTGCGCCGCCGGTTCTGACGGCGAAATCGGCTTCTTTTCCGGTTTCGGCTTTTTTTGCGCCTTTGGCGCGGGCGGCTGCGTCGGCGGTTGCTTCGGCATTTGCGCCGGCGCTGGCTCGGATTCGTTGATCTGAGGCTTGTCGGGATCGTATGCTTTCGCCGTAAACACTTCGCGCGAACGGCGCGCTATTTTAAACTGCGCCCGAAACTCCCCGCCCGAAACGCCGTCGCCCGACGGCAACGCACCCGAATATTCGCCGTCAAAAAAATACGGCGCATCGACGATCTGCGTTTCGACGACGATTTCGTATGTTCCGGCTTCGGATACGGCGTCGAATTGAAGCGCAAACGGACGATCGGCGCGCAAACGGGCATGAGACACAAGCTCACGCCCGGCTTCGCCGACTTTGTACAGCGACGCCGACGCCGCGTTGAGCGTTTCGGGGCGATTGCCAAAAAATACCGACGCCGCGACGGCTTGCGCCGGATAAAGATCAACCGTCACGCCCGGAGCAGGCACCATCGACGAAACCGTGACCCGATAATCGGGATAAAACGATAACGCAATAATCCCAAAAATCAAAACATGTACGAGGACGGCAAATCCCCAAGCAACGGCCCATCGCTTGGGACGTCGGTTTTTTTTGAGGGATTTCATGCGCTCAGATCGCCAAGTCGAATGCTAAATCCGCGATTTTCGCGCTATTTCCGCGACTTCTTCGCCGCTGTAATGTTTGCCCTGCCCTATCCCGGGGCAACGCGCGGCAGTTTCGTTCCAATCGGCCAACGAAGACAAATTGCATCGCCAAAACGGAAAATCGCGGCATTGAGACGGGCGCACCTCATAAACCGTGCACCCTTTGTCAAAAAAGACACAATGCCCGTCGGGAAAATCATCCCGCGCCGTATAGGAATCGCGAAACGGCACCATGTATTCCCGAATGATCGTCTCGCGATCGATATTTCGAGACGTCTTTAAATAGTCGGCCAAGCGATCGAATTCCTCGGGGTTGAAATAAACTATGCCCGGCTCTCCGCAACAGCATTTTCCGCACTGAGTGCACGAAAAATCAAGACCGTCGTCCCAAAATCGTTTAAACTTCATAACTATTGCCAATATAATGAATTATCTTTCAATCTCTCCGCCGATCCCGGCGTTTTCAGTTTTTTTCGGCGCGTTGCGATGCGCCGGAATAACGAGATTATTCTCGCAATTCTATCCGCCCGGCGACGATTCGTTCAAGACTTCCGGCGCATCGGGATGCGCAACGGCAAGCGCCAAAATCGGATGAACAGACGCCGGCTGAGGTTCCGGGAAGCACTGACCGATGCAGGCAGCTATCGTCGCTCCGGTCGTCAATACGTCGTCGACGATGACGATTTGCGCATCGGGAATATCGGCCGTGCGTTTAAATGCGCCGTCGAGATTTTTCATGCGCGCTTCGTACGCCAGCGCGGCCTGATGTTGGGTATGACGCGTGCGGACGATGAGCTCATCGGCAAGCGTCGCTTGACGGCCGCGCGCCCGAAGCCCTTTGACGACGTTCGAAGCAAAAATCCAAACCGGGTCGAATCCGCGGCTGCTGAGCCGGCGCGGATGCGGCGGCACCGGCACGAAATGCGCCTTATCCTTGATTTTTCCGGCAATCTCGTCGATTCGCAGCGAAACAAGCGCCATCAGCGCGCATTGCGCGCTGTAGTCTTCGTGATATTTCCACCGCGTGATAAGATCCGACGCCGGTCCTTCGTAGGCAAAAAAAGCAAACGCATCGTCGGCGCCCCGCGGAACGATGACGGAACGCGGTTTTTCGATGGCATTGAGGCAACTCTCGCATACCGCCGCCGGCGATTGCGAAACCAACCCGTCGCAAGCAGCGCATCGCGTCGGCCATATCAATTGGAACAATGCCTTGAGAGTATCGCCCGTTGCCATTGCCGGACCTCATTTGTGATACGGTTCTTTTTTGATGATCGTCATGGCGCGATATATCTGCTCATAGACGAGAACTCGCGCCAATTCGTGCGGAAATGTCAGCGGAGAAAGACCGAAAACGAGATTTGCGCGGCGGCGCAAAATATCGTGATGTCCGAATGCGCCGCCTATCGCAAACGCCATCGGAACCGATTGCATCATCAAAGATTCAAGCGCTTGCGCAAATTCTGCGCTCGTCATGAGCTTGCCGCGCTCGTCGAGCACGAACAAATACGTCCCCGGCGCGATTTGCGCCATGATTTGCCGCGACTCTTTCTCGCGGATTTGGAGTTCCGACAATTTCGGACTCAGCTCGGACTTCAGCTCCGCTTCTTCAAGCGCCATGTAGTGTTTGATGCGCCGCAAGTACTCGTCGGCTGCCGCCCGATACGGCGCAAAACGCATTTTGCCGATGGCATAAAGGGTTGCCGGCATACGGCTAAAAACCGGGTTCGTCGAAAATTTCGTCCGTCATGCGCAAATCGGCCGGAATGTCGACATGCAAACGCGGCGCATCCTTCCAAAGCCCCTCGATATCGTATTCTCTGCGCTTATGACCGTTAAAGACGTGAACGACGACATCGGCATAATCGAGCAACACCCACTGACCGTTTGCAAGGCCCTCATTGCTGATGCACTGACGCATATCGACGACTTCCGTATCGATTCCCGTGGCGATGCCGTCGACATGGCGATCGCTGCGACCCGAACAGATGACGAGAAAATCGGCATAATCGCATTTGCCGCGAACATCGATGATGACGGGCTCGATGGCTTTTTTGTCGATGGCGGCGGCTGCGCACGCTCTGGCTACTTGTTCGCTCGAATACTCTTCCATGCTTTCTCCAAAAATCGAATCAATTCGCGCCTTGCGAATCATTCCGCCAAAT
>CAVGZQ010000041.1:8879-11036 GCA_963633515.1 Bacteroidaceae bacterium | reverse complement strand
TTTTGCCGAAAAAAAAAAGAAGTGAATCCATTGCGCCGCAATCGGCGGCTGCCCTCCGTCAAAACACCTCTGTCTGCGGCACATGCGCTTCGTCGGGGAAAACGAGCTTGAAAATCATCCCGCCCGACGGATTCGATCGCGCATAAAGCTGCCCGTGCATCTTAAGCATATTCAGGCGCGCCCGAGTCAATCCCATCCCGCGCGCAGGCGGCCAAGACGTAAAATACGGATCGAATATCTTCGGCAAATCGCACGGATCAATCCCGCAACCCGTATCGCTTACTTCGATTGCAACCCGATTGGGCAACGGATAAACCCGAATGCTCAATTTTTTCTCGCGATCATCGCCTTTGGCGCGTTTCAATGCGCGCAACGCATTCTGTATCAATTCGTGAATGGCCTGCCACAAATAGGAAAATTCCCCCATGACCGACGGCAAATTATCCTTCAAATCGATTGTCAGCTCGGCCGTCTCGTCGATTTGCGTGCGATTGTAATCGACAACATTCGCGATCAATGCGGGCAATTCGATATGTTCGAAGTTCTCTATCTTCGCATTGCATATTTCGCCAAGCGCGCGAAGCCCCTGAACCGTCTTCGACATCGTCTCGATTTGAGCGACTGCCGTGCCCAAATACTCGGCCATCAGATTATATTTCTGAGAAATGTAATATTTGCGAAACTGCGAAAACGTTTGAATGAGATCGAGCGTATTTTTGTTGAGCTCCGGCGCTATCCTGCTGCACGTCGCCCCCAATCGGAGATAATGCGCTTCGATTTGAGACCGTATATCGCGCTCGCGGTTGCTGATGAGCATCGCCATAAAACCCGTCAGCTGAAACAGCGTTTCGGCATCTTGCGGCGCAAAATACCCCTCGCGGCCCGAAACAAGCGCAATGCATCCCGCCGGAAACGTTTCGAAAATTATCGGAGCGAGTATGACCGACTCAAAATTCGCATAGAGCGTTAAGCTCAAGGATTCCGTGCTTAACTCCGAACGCGCGCGGCACAGCGGCCGACCGTTTTTAAAAAATTCGATGACATTGGGCGATTGCAAATCGAGATCGCGATTGACCATATGCGACATCGTCCCTTCGCCTGCGACAAATCGCGCACCGTCGTCGTATATATGACATAAAACCGCTCCGTCGGCGCCGAATAACCCCATAAACGTGCGAACTATCGGCGTCGCCAAATCTTTCGGCGATTGAATCGTTTTCACAATCGTGTAAAGCCGCCGATAAACCGCGTGCAAATGCGCTTCCGTGCGCTCCGGCGCATGCGCGCCGCCGGGGAGATTGTCGAAATACATGGCGTTTCCTTTATCTTGTTGATTTGACGTCTGTTATCTGTGACATGCAAAAGATGACGTTGCTTCGCGCCGATGCGCTTTGAATGATTGATCAAAAAGCGACGCGTTTTCTTTGACTTCCAAAAAGTTGAATATCATTTGCTTTTGCAATGCAATGTTTGTTCAAAATTCGTCTGTTTTCCGGTTTGCGCAAATCATGCACCTTTTCCGTCGTTCCGAGGATTTGCCGTCTTTTTTTTTGACATGCGAAAGATGACGTTGCTTCGCGCCGAAGCGCTTTGACCAATCGATCAAAACGCCGCGCGTTTTCTTTGGTTTGCAAATAGTGAATGTTATTTCATTTTTCGGGCAAACACCCGTCCGAAATGCAACCTTTCAACGAACTATGCGTTATCGACAAAAAACGACAAAGCTCACGAAACGGCGCCGGCATCATCGAATTCGGCAATTTTCGGCAAAACACGCGCCGTCAATCCGTCATCGACCGGCCGGCGCCGTTTCCGACCGACTGCCGGCTTGCGCAAGCTGAGCCATGCGAGCGACGGCAACATAAGGATCGCTCTTCGCCTTCTCCAAAATCGCTGCGTCTTCGCGGTTTGACGGATCGAGCTGCGACACCGCCGCCGCCCGAATCATTCCGTCGGGATTGAGCGACAATTCGCGCAAATACGCCCTCGCGCGTTCATGATGCGAAAACCCGAGCGCTTCTGTTGCCTGCATCCGGCGATAGACCGCGCCGTCGCCTTGAGCAATCCGGGCAAGCTTTTCGGCGCTCTGTTCGCTGTCGGTCATCGCATAAAGCCGCATCGCATATGGCGCGCGCGGCGATTGCGCCGAGTCGGACC
>CAVGZQ010000041.1:3883-8869 GCA_963633515.1 Bacteroidaceae bacterium | reverse complement strand
AGTCGGACCATTGCGCAAGCTGCGGCTCAATCGTTCGCGCCATCCGCGTCACAAATGCGCGAACGTCCCCGCGATCCGCCGGCAACTTCAGCGGCATCGTCCGCGACGACAAATCTTGCAAAACGCGCATTTTCGGATCCGTTTCATCCGAATCCGGCGCGTCGGGCAACTGCGCAATCGACGCTATCGCCGACGCGGCTTCTTTTTCGCCCGACAAAAGCCGAGAAAAAGCGAGCTCCGATTGCGCCGCGTCCGATCCGTCGGCCGTCATGGCTTGTCGGGCAAAGTCTTCGAGCAAAACATCGAGATTCACATTGCTCATGTAATGCGACGAATCGCTCTTGATAAACGTCCCCAAGATTTCCGACGACGTCATCTGCATCAAATCGATCGCCCGGGGCTGCGAAAATAAGATCTTCAGCGCCATCGCGCGCGTTTCGCGCGTCCCGCGCCATAATGCATGCAATAAATGCTTTACCGAATTTTCCTCATCAAATCTGGTTAATGCCCAAATTATATGCGGTTTTGATTCGCTTTCCGAAAGCGTTTTCAGCACAACTTCTTTGAATTCGCCGCGCTTGCGATACGCAAGCATCCACGCCGCAACCGATTTGACCATCGGGCTCGGATCGTCTTCGATCCGCTTGGCGATTTCATCGAAATAAACCCCTTGCCGCCCCAACCCGATCACCGCCAATGCGCGGAACGAATCAATGCTGCTCGTCAAATTCTCGCGAAGCAACGATGCCGCCTCGGGCGACGCAATCAATCCCAATCCCCAAAGCGCATGTTCGCGGACAGCGCGCGTTTTCGTCGGCTGCAAACACGCCGAAAGAACGCTCGCCGCAGCAGGAAGCTGCGCATGCGCAATGGCGCGGATGGCTTGCATTTGCTGCGCTTTTTCAAGGACTTCGCCCGAATTTTGTTCGAGTTTTTGTCCCAAAACCATAATAACCGCCGACGAACTCAGCCACGACGTCAAAGCCATCGCCTGTGACGATATCGACGCATCGTCCGACAAAAGCCCCTCAACCATCGTTTGCGAATACTTGTCGGCCAATGCGCGGATTTCATGACGCGTCCCGTAAAGCTGCGATCCGTCGCGCGTCTCGAGCGCAAGAATATGCGGGCGAACCTGAGCATCGGCGATCTTGAGCAAAATCTCCAAATAAAGATTTTTGCGTTGTTTGGATCGCAGCAGCGGCAAAAATGTTTGCGCCATCGCGTCGAGCGTTCCCTGCCAACTCATATCGTCGATCGCGCGCTGCGCCGCCTTCATCGCCAATGCCTCATCTCCGGCATGCGACGCGATTTCGATATAAAGCGCGTTGGCCTCATCGTTGCGCGCCAAAACCGACAAACACGTCGCCTGTTTCATCGCGACGGCATAATTCTTCGGATCGATCCGATACGCCGTTTCGTAAACATTTGCCGCATCCCGATAGGCGCGCATCCGCATCAAAACATCGCCCAGCCGTTCATGCGTCTCGGCATCGTTGCCGTCGATTTTGAGCGCATCTTCAAAATGCATTTTTGCCGTTTCGATTTTGCCTTCCGCCAAATCGATTTCGGCCGTTGCCAGCGCTATGTTGCGTTTGTCCGCTTCGGTCCGGGCTTTTGCGCCTTCCAAAGCTTCGCGCGCTTTGCTCAGATTGCCTGCCGCACGGGCAACTTCGACAAGCGCCGAACGCGCCGAAAAATCGCCTTCATGCGCGGCCAAATACCGCTCAAGCGGCGCAATTGCCGTCTCGGGCATTTTCAATGCCGCCGCCAACCGCGCAAAATACAAAACTCTCGCGCCCAAATCCGCATCGCCGGCCCCGGCTTGTTCGATCTTTGCGCCGTACTGCGTCAGAGCCTTTCGCGCCGAGCTGCGCGATTCGATGATTTGAGCCGCATTCCGGGCGCACAATGTTTGCGCCGCCGGCGTCGGACACATCAGCGCCGCCGACTCGTATGCGTCCAGAGCCTTGCCGTAATCGCGGCTGCGCGTCAACACATCGGCATATTGCATTTGAATGCCGCAATCTTTCGGATTCGATTGCGCATGCTTGGCATAAAGCGCCTGCGCCTTTTCAATCATGCCGTGTTCGTCGTAAATCCGCGCAAGCGTCTCGATCTTTGTGTTCGCATCGACGGGCGCTTTCTCGATTTTCTGCCACGTCTGCAAAGCTTTCTGCTTCTGACCTTCGCCGTCGTAAACGCTGCCCAATATTTCAAGCGCCTCGATATCGGACGGATGCTTCTTTGCCCACGATTCGTATATCGCGAGCGCCTTCGCGCCGTAGCCGTGGTTTTGATACGCCTGCGCAATTTGATGAAGCGCATCGATATCATTCGAAAATGCCTTCGCCGCCTCATCCAATACAACGATCCCCTTGTCGATTTGACGATCCCGGATATACGCTTCATACAGCGCATAACGGTATTCGAATACATCGGGCGCCGCCTGAATAAGCCCGCGGCGCGCTTCGAACATTTGCGAAATCTTCCCTCGGCTGCGGTAAAAATCGACGAGCTTTTCGCGCGCTTCCGTCCGCTTCCCGCCGCTGCCCGCTGCCTTCTTCAGCTGTGCCTCCGCCTTCTGCGCTTCGCCGCACTCGTCATATAAATCCGCAAGCTCCAAACGCTGTTCGTACGTCGGCGACGTCCATTTTTTTTCGAGTTCTGCCGTCATTTCGCATACGCGACCCTGCCGGCGATAAATATCGATCGTCCGCGACGACAGCTCGCGCTGCATCCAATGACCCGCCGAAAGCTTCGACGACGTCTGAGCATACAACGCCAACGCCGCTTCGTCGTCGCCTTCGGTTTCGTGCAGCGCGCCGATCTCAAGCGTCAATTGTTCGCGATCGTTGGCCGAAACCGACGAAAGCTTCGACGCCTCTTCAAGCACGCCGCGCGCCTCCGCATACATCCGGTTCTCGGCATAAATCTGCGCCAATTCGCGCCGCGCAAACAACGAATTCGGCTCGATCTCGATGAGTTTCGAAAAACACGTCCGCGCGCGCGCCATATCCCTTCGGTAAATCGCGATCTCCCCCAAAGCGCGCCAAATCTCCTGCCGCTCCGTTTTCGTCGGATTCGCCCCCAGCGCCGCCTCATACGCCGCCGTCGACTCGCCGTAATTGCGGTTTTCGCGTTCTGCCGACGCGATCGACATATACGCAAGCGCCGTCTTCTTTATCGCCAACGCCTTGCGATACGCCGACAGCGCCTCCGCCGTCTGCCCGCCGTACGCATGCATATGCCCCAAAATCATCGCCAAATTATACGACTCGGGCTTCGCCGCCGCTTTTTTTTCATACCCCGCGACAAGCTCACGATACGCCGCCCCCTTGCCCGCCGCCTCCATCAATCGGTTAAACGCATACGATTTCTCGGGCGATTGCTCCGCAAGCTGCATGTACCGCTCGATCTTGCGCGCCTCGATGTCGGAATCGTTCGCGCTCCAATCGTCTTGAGCAACCGCCTCACGAATCGATATAAATTCGCTTGCCGCAAAAGAACACAAAATAGACGTCATCAAAATCATTCGTCTTGCGAATAAAACACCCATGATCGTCTTTTTCCTCTTATTTTATTCTCATTCAACCGTTCGTTCGCCGCAACCGAATTGAGCCCGACGCTTCGGCGCAAATCGATTTTTTTTAGGGGGCTGCGGCTATTGCCCCTTTGGGGCAATACGCCTTCGCGCGCTGGCTATTGCCCCTTTGGGGCAATACGCCCGCGCCGCCATGCTATTGGCAAAGCCAATACGCATGGCCTTTGTTTGCGGCCGGCTCTGCATTCAAAAAACAATACGGACATCGCGGCGCATTCCTTGCGCAAATCCATTTTTAAATGCATTTCATGCAAAAAATGCCGATTTCTTCCGACTAAAATTCAACGCCCAAACCGACCTGACCGTAAAAATAACCCTTAAACCCGGCTTCGGCGCGCGCCGTCATGATCTCCAAAAATGTAAACTTAAATCCGAGCGTGACCGATACAAAACCGAACACAGGCGGTACCCCCGTCACGGGAACGGATCCCGGTTCGTGCGTGCAGCTTTTCCAATCGTCGGCTGCCGTCGCGCATGACGATCGTATCGCATAGCTCTTGGCATCGCCGACGATAACGCCGCCCCAAATCCCGCCGCCGTAATAAAATGCCGCCCATTCGGCCATATCGATGACGTGATACGCCGCAACTTCCAAATTTACCATGCTCAAATCGTTATGAACATAATCGGCCAATGCAGGCGTGTCGGCATAATCTTTTTGAAGCCAATACGCATCGCCCGTGCGCCCGTTCACCCACGAAAGCGATATGCGCAATTCGCACGGCGCCGCGAAACGCAAAAAGTAATCGAGCGAAAAGCCCATGCTCGCGACGCCGTCCCACGTATTGCCGTGGCTCGCAAACCAATGATCGATTATTGCGCCGGGCACGCCGTTAAACGACATCGACGCTTGCAGCCCGTGGCCTTTCACCGCGCTTTCGCGCGTGCCGTCGCCGATTTGCGTCGGATCGTCGCCTATCCGCTCCGCAGGTTCGAAAAATTCGTCGTCCGATATCGATGCAACATCGTCCGGCGCCGCTTCGGCGCCTTCTTCGCCGTCTTGATCTGCGTCCGGCGCCGCTTCGGCGCCTTCTTCGCCGTCTTGATCTGCGTCCGGCGCAGCTTCGGCGTCGCCTTCGCCGTCGGCATCTTCGAGCAAAATGCGATAATTTACGCTTTGAGCCTCATTATCTTGCGCTGCCGAAAAATTCGGCAGCATAAAAAATAATGCAAAAACAGAAAATAAAAGGGCAATTCGATATCGTGTCATGAAATCCCCGCTCAAAAAAACGATCGATACGCCCGGCAAACGTCCGCAAATATCGATGCTCAATAAATCCGCAACATTTTAATCGATATGACGCAACCTTTTCAAGGCAAGAAACGCCGAACCGACGAAGCAAATCAAAATAGCCGCGCTTTGCGCGGCAAAAAAAAAAAAA
>CAVGZQ010000041.1:0-3822 GCA_963633515.1 Bacteroidaceae bacterium | reverse complement strand
GGTTCATTGAGCGACGGCTCAGTTCGCGCCGACGCGTTTGGGGTATTCGATCACGAGTTTTCTGCCGGCTTCGGCTTTTTGCAAGTTGATTTGAATCGGCGACGCCGTGCGCGTGTAGCAATAACTCGATTCATAATCGACGCTGTAATCTTCGCCGAGCGTATAGCCGACATACGACGCATCGCCCGACGAAAGCGTCGTCGCATCGTTGGCTATCGTGCCGATGTTGATTCGGAATTCGTTGCAGAGATTGTATTCGCGATCGGAACCCGCCCATTTCGAGTTGATGTTGCAGCCGTACAAACACGGGCACGCCGCTTTCGGGCTTTCGAGCGGTTCGTTTGCGTAACCGTTGCTGTCTTCGCGCGGTTTGTTGCAATCTTTGGGTTCGCACGTCAGCGGCGCCGTATCGGTGCAAATCGTATTGATGGCCTCGCCGATGCGTTTGCCGATAAGACCGAGCACCGGACCGAATGCCGCGTTGCCGCCGTTGTCGTCTTTGCGGCAAACGACCGTATCATCGGACGAATCGCCCGATTTTTGGGCAATAAACGCCTCGTTGCGGCAACAAATCGGAGCATAAATCGGGTCATTTTCAAACATTTCGCCGAACCACTGATAGCGATAGCTCGGATTGCCCGAACCGCCGCACCATTTGTCCGTCACGCCCGTTTCGTAGCGAACGCCGCGATCGCGGTTGATGATGTTTGCAACGATGACGTCTTGCTTGGCAAAGCTGCGGATGAGCGCGGCTTTTTCGTCGCTGTTGGCTTCCTTGAACTGCTCTTCGTTCGTCTTTTCGTAGTAAGCTTGGTTTGTTTTTTCGACGAGCCCAATGACTTGTTCGAACAAATAGCTGCGCGAATTAAGCTTATTTTTGCATACGCCGCGCGGACAATCGATGTTCGTTTCGTCTTTGCAGGCCGATGCGTATTTTTCGTAAGCATCGGCATTCGCTTCTTCGCCTTCTTCGAGATGATCTTTGATGCATTTTTCGTAAACCTGCGTCAAAGCATTGCGGGCATCCGAGTCGCCCCTAATGCACCACTGACGCATCGTCAGCGTCGTTCCGTTGTACGTAATCGCGTCGCCCGACGAAAGCCGCAGCGACGATCCCGTATTGGCATCGCCCACAATCACGCGGTCGTCGCGCGTGACGATGCAGCTGTCTTCGATATTGCGATTCGTTTCGCACAGATTGAGATCCGCGTCGCTAAACACGTTCTGCGAAATGTTGCCTTCGTCCGTCATTTCGTCCGTCAACACGTCGCTGCAATCGTTTTCGTCGGTGACGAAAACGATGGCCAAAATCGAACCGTCCCGTTTAAACGCCGACGGCGCGTTGTTATCTTCGTTGGTCAAAGCCGCGACGGCCGTCGCCAATCCGCGTTCGATCCCGGCCGAGCCCGGCTTCGTGCCCAAAATCGCTTCGCAGCGGAACAAATTCTTGATGTAATCTTTGCGCGCTTCGCCTTCCAATTTGACGATTTCTTCGTCGGTCGACGATATGTATCGCTTCGTCGTGCCGAAATACGCCTCGCACTGCGCGGCGATGCTCGATATCTCGCTTTCGGTTATCCCGCTCACGGCGAGCACTTCTTTGGGCGACACGCCGCCCGAATATGCGCCGCTGTTGATGTTGGACGACGAAAGCGCCTGCGTTTCGAACGAAACATTTTTATTGCCGCCCCATTCCGTCGATACGGTCGCCAAATGAAAGTCGGCGTTCGCGTCGATGAGACGATCGAGGAACTTGTTGAAGTTGCTGTCCAAACTCCGTTGCTCGTTATCCATCGAGCTGGAATTGTCGACGATGAACAAAATGTCGACCGCGCGCGCCGAACCCGAACTGACGTTCTGCAATTTGCCGGCGCTCAAAGACTTCGAAAAAGGCGATAACTCATGTTCGTTGCAAGCAACGCCCGCGACGAGCGCCGCCGTTGCGACGGCGATACAACCTGCTGCCACCAATTTATTTTTTAACCGCATTCTCGGACTCCGTTCTTGTTCCAAATCTTTCGATTTGCGCCGCACGCATCGCAATTTGTCTTGGCGCACCTTAAACCGGCAAAAATTTTAACACATCGCGGCGGCGTTGTAAAGCATTCGCGTCGATTCGTCTGCCGATAGCTGCCGGACGGCGGCCGCGCTCCGGGCAATTCAAATCCGAAGCATCGCATCAAGAAGGCAAAAATCGGCGCCGCCTGGCCGTCAGCGTGAACGGACGGCGCAATAAAAAAGCGCGGCGTATGCTCGCAGCCTCCGGCGAGAACATAGCCGCGCAAGTTGCGCGTATTGCCCTGCGGGCAATAGCGCAACCGCGAAGGCGTATTGCCCGCACGGGCAATAGCCGAAGCCGCGCAAGTTGCGCGTATTGCCCATGCGGGCAATAGCGCAACCGCGAAGGCGCATTGCCCGCACGGGCAATAGCCGAAGCCGCGCCGGACAATGCGCAATCGATGATTATCGGGCGCCGGCGCCTAGATTTCGTACTTGTCGACGATGCAAAAGAGCCCCGAACGGGCGCAAACAATGACGCGTTCGTTTTCGGCAAACGACGTCTCGGGATCGAGCGCGCGCGCCGACCAGCAAACGCCGTCGATTTTGATTTGCCCGGGCTGCGTCGGCGTTATCGGCGTGACGACAACGGCCGTTTTGTTGACGATATCGTTGTCTTTGGGAAGCGCCGCCCGTTTGGACGATTTCAAAACGAGACGGCGGCACGTCAGCAGACTCCCGACCGAAGCGACGGCAAAACCTGCGATTTGAACCCCGAACGGCACGCCCAGCGCCGACAGACCGAGCGCAAACAGCGCGCCTGCCACGAACCAAATGCTCACGACGGCGGCCGTTGCGGCCTCGGCAATGCCGAATATAATCGTTGCCGCTATCCAGATGATGCTTTCGACCATGAATAAGCCCCGGGGCTGCGAAAATTACTTGAGGATGCTTTTGACGGCCGACGCCATGCCGGCAATTCCCTGCAAATCGGAAGGAACGATAATCTTCGTCGCCTGCCCTTGCGCTACGTCGCTGAGCGCATCGTAAGCCTTGACGCGCAGCGTCGCGTCGGTCGGAGACGACGCATTGAGCGCCTTCAGGCCTTCGGCCTTGGCGATTTCCGTGAGGCGAATCGTTTCGGCTTTCGCCTGCGCTTTGCGGATTTCGGCTTCTTTTTCGGCTTCGGCACGGATCAAAAGCGCTTCTTTTTCGGCTTGGGCTTTCTGAACCGTCGCAATGCGGTTGGCTTCGGCGTTGAGCTCGGCCGCGTCGCGCGCCGCCTGCGCGTTGAGAATTTGGACTTCTTTTTCTTTTTGCGCATCGAGAATGGCCGCCGATTTCGCCGCCTCTGCCATGATAATTTGCTCGCGGCGCTCGCGGTCCGCTTTCATTTGGCGTTCCATGGCATCCTGAATGTTGCGCGGCGGCTGGAACGTTTTAATTTCGACGCGCGTCACTTTAACGCCCCATTTGTCGGTCGCTTCGTCGAGATCCCGCGTCATTTGGCTGCTGATTTCTTCGCGGCTCTGGAGGCACTTTTCGAGATCGAGCTTGCCGATGACGTTGCGAAGCGTCGATACCGCCAGCGCATGCAAACCGCCCTTGAGATCGAGACAGCCGTATGTCGCCAATTCGGCGTCGAATATCTTGTAAAAAATAAACGAATCGGCGCGGATCGAAACCGTATCTTTCGTGATCACATCGAGCGGCGGCACGTCGTACGTCAATTCCGCCGTGGGAATCTTCGAACGGACGCGCTCCAAGATGGGCACGAGAAAATGAATGCCGCTCGAAATCGTCCCCTTGTACGAACCTAAGCGT
>CAVGZQ010000040.1:10167-14943 GCA_963633515.1 Bacteroidaceae bacterium | reverse complement strand
CAGCGTGACCGTGCGCGACAACGGGCGCGGCATTCCGACGGAAATTCACAAAAAAGAGGGCGTCTCCGCCGCCGAAGTTATCATGACGGTGCTCCATGCGGGCGGCAAATTCGACAACAATTCGTATAAGGTTTCGGGCGGTCTGCACGGCGTGGGCGTTTCGTGCGTCAATGCGCTGAGCAAACATCTCGATCTCGATATTTTCCGAAACGGCCGTCACTATCATCAGGAGTATGAACAGGGCAAACCGCTTTTTGCCTTGCGCGACGAAGGTCCGACCGACCAAACCGGGACTTCGGTCCATTGGATTGCCGACGACACGATTTTTTCCGTCACCGAATACGATTACGATTTGCTTTGCCAACGGCTGCGCGAGCTTTCGTATCTGAATTCGGGCGTGCGCATCGTCTTGAACGACGAGCGAAACGACCAAAAGAAACACGTTTTTCATTTCGAAGGCGGTCTTTGCAGTTATGTCGAATTTCTCACCGCCAACAAAGAACCGATCCACCCCGCGCCCATTCACATCGTCAAACACTTCGAAGAAGAAGGCATAACGATCGAATTGGCGCTTCAATGGACGAACGCGTACCAAGAAATACTGCTCTGCTTTGCCAACAATATCCGCAACCGCGACGGCGGCACGCACGAAGCGGCGTTCAAATCGGCGCTTACCCGGGCTATCAACCAATATGCCCAGCAACAGCAGCAGATTATGAAAAATTTCAAAGGCACGATTACGGGCGAAGATATCCGCGAAGGGCTCTATGCCATCATTTGCGTGAAGTTGCCCAATCCGACGTTTTCGAACCAAACCAAAGACAAACTCCTCAACAACAACATCACGGCGCCGATGGCGCAAGTCGTCTCGCAGGGCATCGACACGTGGCTGCAGGAGTCGCCGGCCGAAGCCAAAGCCGTCATCGAAAAGACCGTCCGCTCGGCGCAAGCGCGCGAAGCCGCCCGAAAAGCGCGCGAAACGATACGCAAAACCGCGCTCGATTCGTTTTCTTTGCCCGATAAACTCATCGATTGCGCCAACCGCGATCCGGCGCAATGCGAAATATTCCTCGTCGAGGGCGATTCGGCAGGCGGCACGGCAAAAAAAGGACGCGATGCGCAATGTCAGGCCATTCTTCCGCTTCGCGGCAAGATCCTCAACGTCGAAAAAGCGCGTTTCGACAAGATTATCGACTCCAAAACCGTCAACATCATTTTCAGCGCGCTCGGAACGGGCGTGGGCGACGATTTTAAACTCGAAAAACTGCGCTACCACAAAATTATCATCATGACCGATGCCGACGTCGACGGATCGCACATACGAACGCTTCTTTTGGCATTCTTTTTCCGTCAAATGCCGAAAATTATCGAAGGCGGCTATGTTTACATCGCGCAGCCGCCGCTTTTCAAAGTCGAAAAAAACAATAAATGCCGCTACCTCAAAGACGAAGGCGCTTTTGACGAGTACATTCTCAATTGCGCGATTTCGACCGGGTACGTCGTGACGGAGTCGGGCGCGGAGCTTCACAGCCAAGATTTGCTCGATCTGTTTCACAGCATTTTGTTCTGCAAGCAGTACTTGCCGCGCGTCGCCGAAGACGGCGACACGCGGATTATCGATGCGATTGTCAAGGAAATTCCGATCGCCGAATCCGATTTTTCCTCGCCCGAAGCTTTTTCGGCCCGCTTGGAAGCGCTCACGGAATATCTCAACAAAACGTATATCGACACGATATTCGTCACGCCCGAAGTTTGCGCGCAGCCGGACGGTTCGCTGTGCGCCGAATATGCGACGCGGCAATCGAGCACGCTCAAGCGCACAAAAATTACGAAAGAATTCCTTTTGGGGCACAGATTCCAGAAGCTGATCCGCACGTATCAAACCGTTCATGCGACGTTGGGCAATGCATTCGAGTATTTCGGCGATCCGTCGAAACCCTCGAAAAAATTCTCCGCGATCGAAGCCTTGCTCGACGCCGCCATGGATAACGTCCGATCGGCGCACAAAATCCAGCGCTATAAAGGTCTCGGCGAAATGAACCACGATCAGCTTTGGGAAACGACGATGGATCCCGAACGGCGCATCATCAAACAAGTCAAAATAACCGATGCCGTCGAAGCCGATGCGACTTGCACCCTGCTCATGGGCGACGAAGTCGAACCGCGCCGCGAATTCATCATCGAGAATTCGCAAACGATCGACAACCTCGATATTTAGGGTTCGGCGCACAGATGAGCGTTTCGCCGTTTGAATTCAATGCTTCGCATTCAAACGGTCGGGGCGTTTTGCGCATTGTTCATACCCCCTAAAAAAGCGCGGCGCCTGCGCGCAGCCCCCGCCCCTCGCGAGGACATCGCCGCGCCAAGTTGCGCGCATTGCCGCAGGCAACAGCGCAACCGCCTGCCGTATTTGCGCAAGCAAACAGGCAGGCCGCGAAGGCGTATTGAGCCCCGCAGGGGCGAAATAGCCGAAGCCGCGAAGGCGTATTGAGACCCGCAGGGGCGAAACAGCCGAAGCCGCGAAGGCGTATTGAGACCCGCAGGGGCGAAATAGCCGAAGCCCCCGCGTTATCCGGCATCACAACAAAACGATGGGATTGAGCCATCCCAAAATGCGGCGCCATACCGGCGTATTTTGGCGGGCTTCGGCAAATGCGGCTCTGACGGCAGAGGCGGAATGGCTCAAGATTTCGGCATCGGGCGTGCCGCCGAAACGCGCTGCAATCGCCGTTTGATATATCTTGGCGGTTGCGCTTTGATCGCCCGGCAGCGCTGCGATAAACGCTTCATGCGACGGATGGCGGCGCACCGAATGCCCGTACATCGCCCAAACGAAGAACACGGCCCGAGCGCCGCGATAGGCGGTTTTTGGGGAAAGTTTTGTCAATCCGAGACAAATGATGACAGCTTTTCGTGCATATAACGCGAAGAGCGCCGCGAGCATGATCGGCAAGAGCGCGAGCAAGAGGCTTCGGGCGGGGAATTCGAACGTTTTTTTTGTTGCTTCGGGGGCTTTTCCGCCGCTTTTGTCGTCGCGGGCGAGTTCTCCGAAGAGCGATTCGAGTTCGCGATCGACGAATGCCCGAGGGGGTTCGTCGCTGTTTTCGGGGTAAATGTCGAACGTCACCCAGCCTGCGCCGTCGACGTAAATTTCGGGCCAGGCGTGTGCCTGATTGCCCAATATCAGGACGGCGGAATTTGTCCCGCGCAGGCGGTTGTCGACGGCATAGCCGACGGCCACGCGCGCGGCGATCCCCTGCGATCGCAGCAAAAGCGCCGCCGCATGCGCAAAATGGACGCAATAGCCGCGAAGAGACCCGAACAAAAACGACGCCGTCGGATCGGATTTGTCGATGTGGCGCGTTTTCATCGTGTAAAAGCCCTCTTTTTCGAGCCAGCTCTTTATATAAAGCGCCTTGACGATATCGTCGCCGGCAAAGCGCGGATCGATTTGGCGCACGATAATGTCGGAAAGCGCGCGATAGCGCGGATCGTCGGGGGTTTTGAGATAGTGATCGCGCTTTTCGTCCGGCCATCCGGCGGGCACGCTGCTGCGTCCGATGAGCCGCGTCACATCGACGGTCATGCCCAAACTTTCGACGCCGTAGGCCGAGACAAACATGCCGGGGTCGGGGTTTTGTATCGCAAACACGCGCTGCCCCATCGCCAATTGCGGCGGCTGCGCGTGCGATTGCATTAAAAACATCGACGTCGATATTTTGCTGTGAAGCGCGGCATTTTGGACGTGTTCGGCTTCGGCGGCGCCGCCGGGCGGCAACGACGATATCACGTCGGCATCGGCCGTCGAAGCGACGAGATGGTTGCCGTCGTATCGGCTCAGAACGCTTTGGCGGAAGTATAAAATTCCATCGGGCGGCACATATTCATCATAAAATACGGCAACAGCCACCGGAACGGGTTCGTTTGACGACGAGTTGCCCGAATTGTTCGAAGAATTTTTATTTTTTCCATTTTCGCCGTCCGACGCGCTGCCCTCTTTTCCGCCGTCATTTTCGTCTTCGTTGCCGTCGTCGTCGTCGCGATCCGCGTCATCGTCGCCGTCTTTGCTTTCATCGCTGTCGGCATCGGGCGAACGCAATCCGAGCGGATCGACGATATCGGGCGTGAGCTTTGCCGATCCGATGTTTCCGGCGGCAAAGAGCATCAAAAGGCACAAAACGGCGAACGAACAGACGGCGCGTCCGATATTTGCGCGCGCCAGCAAAAAGACAAACGACAAGATCGCCGACGCGACGCCGAGGCTGCGGTAAACGTCGATCGGATTGTATCCGTTGCCGTAGAGATAATCGGCGATTTCGCGCGGACGCGTCAGATTGAAATCGCGGTGGCCGAACAAAAGATAGACGAGCGTGCCCAAAAAGAAGGCGGCTTCGGCGATCCGGCACGTCCGATACCGCAGGGCAAGCGAACGCATCGCAAGGACGAGCGAAAACACGAGCGCCGAATAATACCAATAACGCGATACGCGAATCGTCGATGCGACGTCGTATGCGCCGAAGGCGTCGAGCGTCAGCATGCATCCGACGGCGCCGACGGCGCCGACGATCGCCGAAACGGCAAAACACCACGCAATCCGCAGGCGCATGCGCGCAAAAGCCAACGCAACGCCCGATGCCGCGATGACGGCACATGCGACGGCAACGCGCGCCGTCCCGTCGATCAAATGCCACGTATAGGCAATGACGCTGACGGAAATCAGGACGATTTTCGCGATAAATACCCAAACAGACTCGGGAAAGGGCGTTTTTTGCTTTT
>CAVGZQ010000040.1:9122-10157 GCA_963633515.1 Bacteroidaceae bacterium | reverse complement strand
ATCCTTTCGGCGCATCATTATTTTGCGGCAGCGGCGCAATCGTCGCATCGCTCAGCGCTCCGGTCGCGATATCGACCGTTTTTACCGCGCCCAATTCGCGCAATTGTTCGCAAAGTTTTGATATCTCTTTGGCCTCGTCGCGGTCATGCGCCGAATCGGCGCACAAAATCCGGCGCATGAGCGAATCGTTTTTTTCGGGTGCATTGTTCAGGCGCGAATCGCGCGAAACGACGAACGTCGGGCGGACGCCGAACCGGGCAATGAAATCGCGAACGGCGTCTATCCACGATCCCGTCCGATTCGGAACGAGCAAAAACGTCCGCCCGAGCAATGCGCGATCGAGCGTTTTGGCAATATCGGGCAAATCGCACGGCCGGCGGCGGCGCGCCGCCGAATCGACGATATCCGAAACGCCTTGGGCTTCGTTTCGCGCCAATCGCCCCGCCCCCGACGCAGCAAACGATAAATCGGCGCTGTCGCCGCCGATGCCTTCGATTGCCAAAAATGTCCGCGCCAGCGATGCCGACGCCTCGTCGTCGTCGCCTGCAATAAAATACACGAAAAGTTCGCTTTGCTGCGCAATCGTCGGCTCGGGCGTTCTGACGACGAGTTTTCTGCTGCGCGCAAAGACCTTCCACAACACGAGCCGAAGCGGATCGCCTGCCTGATATCGGCGCATTTCGACCAAATCCCCGCGCGGATCGCCCGACGGGTGCGAAAACCCGTCTTGCCCCGATGATGTCGTGCGCAAGACAATCTGCCGGAACGCTGCCGTCTGCGGCGCAATTTCGATATCGACCGTCTGCGGCAGCGCAAACGATACCTCCGTCATGCCGAAAATATCGCCCACCGTTATGCGCCGTCGGATAATCGCAATCCGCCCTCGGCCGCGCGGTTCAAAATGCTCCTCGAGCCAGTTCAGATGCGCCGACTCTCGGCGGATCAATCCCGTTTCTTCGCCGCAGAGCTCGCAGCGCGTCGCGATGAAAGGCAAAAACCACGGTCGGAAGACGCGATATCCCGACGGAATATAAC
>CAVGZQ010000040.1:0-9100 GCA_963633515.1 Bacteroidaceae bacterium | reverse complement strand
TTTTTTCCGAAATCGTCCGGCCGCGATTGACGCGCCGGGTGACAAAAAACGCGAGCGCGCTGCCCAGAATCGTAAACGCGAGCAACGTCGCAGCGAAAAGAAGCCACACCGATACGGCCGCATGCAACACTTGATTGGCGTGAGGCATCACCTCCCAATACCAAACATAGTATATCAAGATGAGCGCGGCGACAGCCATCGCGGTGAGCGGAAAGATGCCGCGCGCAATTCGCAAAAATCGCGATATGCATGCATAAAATGCAGAAACAATCCGTTTAACGCGCGAGATATTGAGGCGTTTTTCGGGCAATGTCGAAATTTCTTTCATTATCGAGTCTTGTTGGAAAACAAAGTCACGCGGGCACGGCTAAACGCCCCGCCGGCAAAACTGCGGCAGGACGCAATCAAACGCCCCCCGGACAAACCGCAGCCGGCATCATTTGTTTCGAACCGTCCGCCGGCGCAAGCGTTTGCGGCGCCGGCGCAAGCTCGGAAATGCGGCAAGTTTGCCGCATAAAGGCGCCGAAACAACCGTCAGAGCGAAAATTCCGGTTCAAACGACATGCAAATCGATTCCGATCCTTCCATCCCTTCGAGTTGCGCATTCACGCGCAGCCACGATTGATTGAGGCATTCGATCAGGTCGCCGAGCGCTTTGCGGCGATTGTCGCCGGCGCGCAAAAGCGCTTCCATTTTTGCGCGGATGAGCGGAATCATGCGATAACGCCATGAGCCCAACACAATCCGGTTGGCATCGAGCACGTCGCTCGATGCGAGGATTTCTTCGCACATCGACAGAAGCGGTCCGTAGCCGATGATATTGTTGTGCCCGCCCGTCCGGATGAAAATTTCGTTAATCTTTGCCCAAAGTTCGACGCTGTGATCGACGTATTGCTCGAGTCGCGCAAAATCTTCCAAACTGCGTCCCGAAAGCATGGCCGATCGCAATTCTTCGGGCGTTTTTGCCAAGAGCTGTTCGACGGCAAACGCCTGAAGCATCCGATCGTCCTCGCGGGCGCCGAAGATATTCGCCGCATTCGCCGTTCCCAAGATGTAAACGTTTGCGGGGATAAAGAAGAGCCGCCCCGACAGGCTCAGGCGGATGGTGCGCGCGCCGGGGGCTTCGAGATCCCACGCCCCGGGGCCGCCGTCTTGGGCTTTTCGCCACGGCACGCGCGCAAAGCTGTCGAGCATGTGCGAAACTTCCCCGAAAACGTCGTCCAATTTCGCTTCGTCGATCCCGTCGGCCATAAACACGTAATCTTTGTCGGGATTATACGCCGCCGCGCGGCAAAGCGTGAGCAACAGACCGTCTTCGATGTTATCGTTGGCATACGGTTCGAAGAAGAATTTTGCGTCGCGAATGTGATGCGCCAGCACGCGCGGCGCGCAATTCTCGATCATCGGACGCGCCGCGCCGGTTTCGCCCGAAACCCTGCGTTCGACGAGATTCTCGTACTTCACGTTCCCGTGAAACGGCGTCACGCAATGCATCCCGATTTCACGCCCGGTCATCTCCTGCCAATGCGAAATAATCTGCTTCGAGAGGTTGGCTTTTCCGATGTTGGGCACCCCGTAAAAGACGAGGTTCTTAAACCGCCGCAAGCGATCGAAACGCTTGACGAGCGTCATTTTTTCGATCCGTTCGAAGCGATCGGCGTCGTCGGGCATCGACGCCTTGAGCGCCAAAACGAACCGCTCGGCAAGCGTGTCGAAGTCGATGAGCGCCTGTTTGCCCTGATTGTCGAGGCAATCGATGAGTTTTCGCATGATTTGGCCGGGCAAATCGTTGAGCCTGACGCTCCACAAATACAAATTCCGCGCATCGGTCGTCAAATCGTCGCGATGCGGGCTCTCGATCACGCGCAAAAGCCACGTCAGCGCGCGCAGATCAAACGGCATCGTCCCCTCTTCGCCGTCCTCCAGAAGCGGCGTTATCTTTTCCAGCCATAAGCCGCAAACTTCTTTATGTTCAATCTTCTCGCGGGCAACGTCGCTAAACGCCCGCAAATGCGCCATCATCTCGCGGTCGACATAACAATGCTCGCCATCGGGCACCAGCCAGCGGCACGACAGTCCGGTTTCGCGCCAAAACAGCCGCAATTCGCTTACATGCGCGCTCAATGCCGCCGATAAAACATCCCGATTTTCTCGTTTGTCTGCCATATCCGTGTCCTTTATTGTTAAGGCCGACGCGCAAATCGCGCCGACGAAACGGTTCTCCCATCATGCCACATAATCGGATTTTGCTCACCTAAATTGGGCATTTTTCGTCTTTTTCGCGGCAATTTCCGAGTTCTGCATCGAAAAATCTCCGATGCGCCGGGGGGGGTATTTTTTCGGGGGCTTCGGCTATTGCGGCATGCCGCAATACGCCTTCGCGGCGCGGCTATGCGCAAGCGCGCATACGCCGCGCGGCGCGCCTCTTGCCCACGACGGGCAATACGGCGCGCTTTGGGCGCCCGAAGGGCGCATTTTCGGTTTGCATCCCGATGCATAGCGTTGAATTTTTAACGATTTTTACGTACAATGCAAACGATTGCGTTCGAAACGATGAATTGCATTATCCCAGGCTGACGGACGAAGAGGTTATCATGAAAATACAACGGACACTTTCGCTTGCGCTCGCATTGTTTATGGCTTTCCCCGCCGTTTCGTGCTCCGACGACGCAGGTTCGCAGCAACCCGACGAACCGATCAACGACGGCGATGACGGCAACAACGGCGGCAATGGCGAGGAACCAAAAAACGACGGCGAAATCGTCGATCCCGAGCGCCCCGACGACGGCTGGTCTTTCTTGCTCATCCCCAACATGGCAACCGATGTCGAAATCGCGAGCCGAGGCACCGGAAAATTATCGGTCATGGCGGTATCGACCGACGGCGACAACGCCGGCGAAGGCGTCGTCGGGCAATCGATTTCCTGGGGCGTCGAAACGCAACAATCATCCCTCTCGCTCGGATCGTCTGCCACGTCGACAAAAGAAGGCGGCATTGCCTCCGTCAATATCCGGGGCTTGGGGGTTGCGGGCAACGCAACCGTCATCGCATCGAGCAAAGTCGCCCCCAAAACCGTCAGTTTCAACGTCCGCGTTCTCGATTTGCCCATCGGCAACCTCCGCGTCAGCGCATCCTACAACGGGCTTGCAAACGTCGAACATTACGCCATCCATCTCTACGATTACCGCGATCTCCATTGCGGCATGTACGATCCCCTCACAGGCACGAACGCCGAAGATTATTTGCCGCATGTCGACGCAAAAACTGCCGATTTCATCGGTCTTTCGCCCGACAACATGTATACCGTCGTCGTCAACGGCTTCAGCCCCGAAGGCGCAAAAGTTGCCTCGGGGTGCGTCGATTACAGCACCGATGTCTTCGAAAATCAAACGACTAACGTCAATGTGTACCTCGACACCATCGATTTATCGCTGAACACGACATACCGCGCCCGCAGCTATTTCGATTTGGGCGACGTCGCCAACGCTTTGGGCACGGTCGGTCAATTCGTCAACGCCATTGCACAGTTTGCCGACAATCCCGCGAAAGAACTCTATGATTTGTTATTTACGCTTATCAAAGAATATGTCGGCGGCGCCGGAACCGTTCTGGAGAAGGTTCTCAAATGGACAAATCTCGAAACCGAACTTATAAATTACCTCAACGGTTTGCTGACGCAGAATAAAACGGTTTGTCAAGTCGGCAATTTTGCCTGTCAAATTCGCAGCATCATCCGAACGATGGAATTCATGGGCGACCTCGAGATCGAAAAAGTCGGACAAGTCGAACTCAGAGGACACAACGCCTACGACGGCATGGCCGTCTATTGGCGCGGCGGATGCAAAACTGACGGGAACGGCGATTACGCCGATCCTTCGTGCGGACGTTATCCCCTCTCGACAAAACAGCTCAATCTCAGCCAAAACATTTACTTCCTCGAAGGTTCTTGGTCGGGAGCGCTGGCCAACGGTTACGACAAAATTTCGATCGAATCGCACGCCCTCAGCCTCGAATACGGAAAAATAGCCGTCTTTCTCATCAATAACGTCGTTCTTCCGAAACTCGCCGGAGGCGCCAAAAACTTCCCCGACGCTCTTGCCTATTGGATCAATTGCGCAGCTGTCGGCGACTGGTTGGCGGATAAACTCACGATTTCTTGGTTGGGCATAACCGTGAGCAAGGATCAAGCGACCGGATGGTGCAAGTCTGCGGCAAGCGCAGTCGGCACCGGGCTCGGATTCTTGGCGGCAATGGGGGAACTCCAAAAGGCAAATTCAAATGTCGAAATCAGCGGCACGGCATATGTCGTCGATACAAACGCCGACAACGCCGCCGACGATATCGTCGGCGGCAAATGGTCGGGGAGCATGACGATCGAAACGGCCGATGCCGACGGCAATGCCGTAACGACGACGACGGGAGTCCGAGGCATCTGGAGCGCCTACAACGCCGATAACGTCAAAATCGGCGAAGGCGAAAATATCATCTACTGCACGACGCCGAAATCGGAAAAAGACTCCGCCGACCAAGTTTGCGGCTACCCCGCAATCGATATCAATTCGCTCGTATCTTCGAATATGTGCAAAAAATTCATCGAATGCTCTAAATAATGATGTAACTTTTTAATCCTTACCATTTTTATTATACGCATTTTCGCAAAACGCGCCGTTCGCCGAAAGGCATGCGGCGCGTTTCTTTTTTCATCGTCTTGCGAATGATGCGGCGCTTTTTTTAGCAATGCCGATTTCGGGGCAAAGTCCGTTCAAATTCGGCGCAATATTGATTTTGCAAAGCTTTGCGGGTAGAATGCCGGGCTTGATTTCAGACTGCAATCGGCGGTCTGAATCGTTTTCTGACTTTTTTTCGGTCAGCCCTCGGACCGGCATGAATAGGTTGCTCCTATGAACATAAAACGCATATTTCCCCTTGTGCTCGCTTCGTTTGTTTCGTGTTCGGCGCTCTCGTGCGGCGATGACGCGGGATCGTCCGACAGTCAATCGGCAGCCGTCAAAACGATTCTCGTGCCCAACATGTCGACCGATGTCGAGATTTCCAAAACCGGAACGGCAAAATTATCGGTCATTGCGCTGTCGGCTTCGGGAACATCGGCAGGCTTGGGGCTCGTGGGCGAGACGATTCAATGGAGCATCGAAAAAAACGGCGAATCGCTCGATCTTTCCGACACAAGCGCAAAAACGACGTACGGCGGCATTGCCGCCGCCGAAGTCCGCGGCAAAGGCGTTGCGGGCGATTTTTCCGTCGTCGCATCGAGCCCCGGCGCGCCCAATAAAATATCGTTCAACATTCATATCGCCGAAACCAAAACCGAAACGCAAAGCGGCAATCTCCGCGTCAAAACCGTCTATAATGATGTCGCCGAAATCGCGAACTACAGCATTCACGTCTATAATTCGTCCGATTTCGATTGCGATGATTATAACCCCGACAACGGCATCGAAGCCGACGAGGTGCTCCCGAAAGTCGATGCGCAAACGGCCGAATTCGCCGATTTGACGCCGAACAAATCGTATACCGTCGTTGCCAACGGTTACAATGCGTCGGGCGCGAGGGTGGCTTCGGGGTGCGTCGATTACGGCACGACGGTCTACGGCAAGCAATGGACCGAGGCAACGGTTTATCTCAACATGTTCGACCTCAACTTCAACACGACTTATCATGTGCGAAGTTATTTCGATTGGGGCGATATCGCTTCGGGACTCGGATCGGTCGGGCAATTTGTGAATTATATCGGGGATTTCGGAAACAACCCGTCGCAAGCCGTTTACGATCTTCTTATGACTACGCTGAAATCGTCGCTCGGAGCAATTGCATCCGGCGGACTCGATGCCATATTAAAAGCGAGCGGCATAAAAGATGCTTTGCTCCTCAAAATCAACGGTTATCTCGTCGACAATGCAACGGCATGCAGGGTCGGCAACTTTGCCTGCCAACTTCGGAGCATTCTCCGATCGATGGAATTCATGGGAGAAATCAACATCCAAAAGGCAGGCAAAGTCGAGCTCAAAGGCAACAATTCATACGACGGAATGGCGATATATTGGCGCGACGGATGCAAGACCGACAATGAAGGCTACTACGTCGATCCGTCTTGCGGCCGCATGGCGCTGACGACAAAAGATCTCGAAACCGAAAAACAAATCAGCTTTTTGGAAGGTTCATGGAGCGGATCGCTTGCCAACGGCTACGATAAGGTTTCGATCGAAGCGCACGACCTCGAACTCGAATACGGCAAGATTGCGACATATGCGATTTACTACGTCGTTTTGCCCAAATTGGCCAATGGCGCAACGTCGTTCGAACAGGCGATTGCCAATTGGATGAGTTGCCCGTTAATCGCGGCTTATCTTAAAAACAATCTCGACAAAACGTGCATCGGCGTGCGCGTGAGCGGATCGTGCGTCGGCTACGAACTGAGCGTCACCAATGATCAAGCGCTCGAATGGTGCAATGCCGCCGCAAAAGGCGTGACGGAAATGCTGAATTTTGCATCGGCGAATATCACGCTCCAAAACGCAAAAGCCCGCATCAGCGTAAGCGGCACGGCGAAATTGCGCGACACGAATGCCGATAATCTGTCGGACGACATCGTCGACGGCAATTGGTCGGGGAGCATGACGATTACGACGGTAGACGAATCGCACAATACAAAGACGGCGACAACGGCGGTCAACGGCATTTGGACGGCTTACAACGCCAAAAATGTCAAAATCGGCGAAGGCGATGCCATTTATTGCACCAATAAAAAAGGATCGGACGATGCGAGCGACAGGCTTTGCGCATATCCGCCCGTCGACATGAAATCGGTCTTCAGTTCGTCCAATGTCTGCGAGCACTATGTCAAATGCATCGCTGAGGCGGAAAAAGACGGGTAAAACGTTTGAGGAAATTCGGCATGGCAAAGCGATCGGCGCTTTTATTGTCACTGATTGCCGCGGCGGCGACGGAAACGGGTTGCACATTGGAAGAAGTAAAGCCCGTCGGGTTTGAATGTCCGCCCGCCGTCGATGCGGGCGCGGCGGTTTACATCGCAAACGTCCAATGCAAACGCGGCGAAATGTCGGGAACGTGTTTAACCGGCGCGCCGGGACAAGAACAATGCTTGTCCGGATGCGACGACAGCTGCGAATGGTCGCGGCGCGAATGTTTGAGATATCAAAACGATTGGGATGCGCTTGTTGCTGCAGGGCAAGCCGAAAACCCGTCAAAACTTGCGACGTTTCTCGTCAAAAACGGGCAAGAATCGGTCATATCGCTCAATGCATGCCCCGCAAAACAAAATGTTTGCGTTTGGCGGAAAAACTCGCAGGGCATCATATCGTCGTTCGGATGCATAGAATGCCAAGACGACATGCGCGTTTGCGCCGATCGATGCACGACGCTGAACGAATATGACGAAGACTGCCGATGCGGCGGATCATGCGGCGAAAACCATCGATGCGACGAAAAAACCGGCGCATGCATATTGGATTGCAAAACGAACCAATTCGGCAGCGGCGATCTTTGCATCGATTATTCGGCATCATCTTGCGGTTTAACCCCAAACGGGACGCTCAACGACTGCACTTCAAAACAAGGGCGCGCGAATATTTCATGCGATGCTCAGGCAAATCCGGCGCAATGCGTCTTCGATTGCGACGGCGCAAACGGCTTTGCAAAAGCAGAAGACGGCGAATGTTATTCGCTGACATATTGCGGCGGCATCAATTGCAATGCGTCGGTGTCGGGATGGGCCGACGGCGCTTGCATTGAAGGAAAGTGCATTCCGTCGGCATGTCAATCGAATTATATATATGACGAAACGGCGTCTTCGTGCATTTTATGCGACGGCGATCGAAGCGTATGCGATAACGCATGCGTCGATCTCATGACATCGGCATCTTATTGCGGCAGTTGTCATATTTCTTGTTTTTCCGACGGCACGCTATCGGCAGAATGCATCGACGGCAAATGCATAACAAACGATTGCAAAGACGATTATTTCATGGAAAACGGGCAATGTTACAAGAGCAATGCCGATCGATGCGGCAGCCTCGATGCGCGATGCGCAGCCGAAAACGCCGCAAATGCATGCGTCCGCCAAGAAACCGAAAGCGGAACGGCCGAATGGAGATGCGAATTCGTTTGCAACAGCGGTTATCACCGCAACGCAGCAAACGACGGCTGCGAAATCGACAGCGAAACGGCGTGCGGGTCGGATCTTATCGATTGCTCGCAAATCGAAGGATGGGGAATCGGCAAATGCATCGGCGGCGCATGCGCGCTTAAGTCGTGCCGTCAGCCCTATTACCTTAAAAATGGCGCATGCATTCTGAGCGATGATAATAACTGCGGCGCAGAAGGCATTGTTTGCAATGCCGACGGCATCGACAATGCGCAAAGCGCATCGTGCGGCACGGGCAAATGCGCCATTGCATGCATAAGCAATTATTATTATGACGAAGATGCGCGCGCCTGTTATGAAAATGATGCCGAAAACTGCGGCAGCAAGGGATATGCATGTCAAGCTCATACCCCCGGCGCCGCGACATCAGAATGCTCAGACGGCGTTTGCAAAGCGATCGAATGCAAAACGGGCTATACTAAGCTAGGCAACTCTTGCGTCCCCCCGCAGCCTCCGCCGCCCCCGACTTGCAAAGATTGCGGCGACGGCCGTTGCTGTTATGTTGCATCGGATTGCGCCGCAAGCGAACCGGCCGGCATATGCAAAACGACTTCGTCCTAATCGGTTTGATCGTTTAATTGCGTTTGCGGCATGCGGCAAATGCGTTATAATTATTGCCGTTTTTTGCATCCGTTATGAGGATTTATGAACGCGATTCAACGATTAAAAGCCGCCGGCATGCGCGCGACGCAAAACCGAATTCAAATTTTGGAACTCATCGAGGCGCAAGCGGCGCCCATGTCGCATGCCGAAATTCTGAGTTTGGTCGACGCATCGTTCGATCGCGTGACGCTGTACCGAATTCTCGATGCATTTTCCGAAAAGCAATTGATTCACCGCGTTCAGGGCACAGACGGCACTTGGCGTTTTTGCTCGCACGATCCCGGCAACGGCTCGTGTCCGGGCGGTCATGCGCAT
>CAVGZQ010000039.1:0-14990 GCA_963633515.1 Bacteroidaceae bacterium | reverse complement strand
CGACATCGTTGGGCAAGGCATCGAGGGTTTCCTGCGTCGGCAGCGCCGTCGGTTTCGGCTGAATGCGATACAGCGTCGGCACGTTATTTTTCGAACAAAATTCTGCCGCCGCGCAGTTTGCCAAAATCATGCACTCTTCCACGAGCGCGCGGCTCATCATATGACTGTCGATGGGAATGAGCGCATAGCGGTCGGTTTCGGCATCGTATTTAAATTTAAATTCGGGCAAATCGATATCGACAGCGCCGGAATTATGCCGATTATTCGAAGAAAAATCGCATATTTCCTGAATTTTTCGAAGTTCATCCGATGTCGCATCGTTTCCCTCTTCGAGCATCGTTTCGGCCGAATCATACGTAAGTTTATGCTTGGAAATGACGACGGAGGGAACGATTTCGGATCCGATGAGATTGCAATCCGCGTCGAACGTCATCAAAAAGCTCACGGCCGCGCGCCGCTCTCCCGGCAAGAGGCTCAAGCCATATTCGCTCAAGATAAACGGCATCATGGGGATGCATCGTTCGGGCAGATAAATCGACGAGGCGCGGCGTCGCGCTTCGCGTTCGACGGGCGAATCGAACGGGATCATTGCCGCCGGGGCGGCGATATGGATCCCCAAGCGCGCGCAATTATCGGGCAAAAACTCAAGCGAGAGCGCGTCGTCGACGTCCATAGTTTCGGCGTCGTCGACGGAAAAGACATTGAGCCCGGTCAAATCGCGGCGTCCGTTTTCGCAGGGGCGCGCATCGCAGATGCATTTTGCGGCAAGTTCGGTTTCGCCGCCAAACGATTCGTCGATTTTATGCCGCAGCAGCGCAATGTGCGTATCTTTTCGCCAATAGCGCGATTGGCGCAGGAAATCGCGCGCGCGCAAGTTTGCCGTGCCGCAAAAGCCGCGGTTTCTTTTATTTTGAACGGCATCGACGAGGATTTCCGCATCTGCGCATTGTTTCGAATCTGAGCCAAACAGCGCATAATCTTCGACGATTTTCCACGCATCCCGAACTGCCGAGTTTGGCCAAACGACATCTTCGAAGATTTGTTCGCGCAGGCCGTCGGCGACATCGAGGACTTTCGCCGCTTCGTCGGCAAAATCGGCGATCCATTGTTCTTTTTTTTCTTTTGCTTGGGCTTGGCGTCTGAGCGCATCGACGACGTCTTGCGGCCGCCTGACGTAAACGCCCGGGCGAATCGTCTTAAAATAGAACTTGTCGCTTCGCATGGCGCGGATAACGGCGAGATGCGATACGGCGTCGTCTGAGTCGCAGAGCAGCCCGACGATTTCTTCGGTTTGAATTTCGGCGCCGTCGCCGAGCAATTCGAAGAGTTCTTCGACCGAAAGGGACTGGGCGAGTTTTTCGGCGCGAGTTTTGACGGAATTCAGTTCGGATGCGATTTGCGACGGGGGGAATTGGGGAGAAATCCGCCCGGGAAGTTTTGCCTGAACCTGTTTTGCCGGAATTGTCAGATCGCGTCCGTTATTTTCTGTTGCCAATCGGAGTTTTTTCGATTTTTCGTCGAATTGCGTCACGACGGCCAAAATAAACTTCGCCTTATCGGCGAATTCAACGATAGATCCTTCGGTGTAGATTTGCTCGTCGGTCATAGAACAACAGCTTCGTTTTGAAATCGTGAGAACAAATGCGCGCGCAGCGCAACGCCACAGCGCCGGGATGATAACCGGACAGCTTCGGCGCAGGCGCGCCTGCGCCGAAGCAGCGAGCCCGCGCCGCGCGCGGGTTTTCGCGCGGCGTATTGAGCCAACGGCGAAACAGCCGCGCCGCGAAGGCGTATTGAGGCGTCAGCCGAAATAGCCGCAGCCGCGAAGGCGTATTGCCCGACGGGCAATAGCCGAAGCCGCCTCATAGCATATTATCGCGCGAATAAAAATCCCGCGCATCGGCGGAGTCAGGCGCATTTTGCGGGCAAAAAACGGCATGCATATTCATGGACAGGATTGGAATTTGCATGTAAAATTCGGTCGGTTTATTTTGATGCGTGTTTATTGAGGATAACCGCTTTAACCGAGGGGAGACGATATGCCGAACTTAGTATTAGCACCATATTACGTGATAGCCGATTTGACGGTAGCAAGTCACGGTCACAAGATGCCGCCGGCCGACAGCTGGAAAGCGCCCCAAGACGGCGGATCGGAAGAATCGGACAACTATAAACGCGGCGTGACCGACCGGATGTGGGGGCCGAGCGCCGTCGCCGACGGCATTACATCGTATTTCACGACGCAAGACACGCACATGTATCACGTGACGGCGGCCGCATCGAACACCGTCATTTACAAGAATTTCATCTACACGATGATTCAGGCGGCGGAGGCGGCGTTCAATCAGTGGCGTCCGACGTTGCATTTCGATCCGGGCAAAGTCAAGATTATGGGACCGTCGATTATCGGTCAAACGAAGTGCCTTGCGGCGACGGCAAAATTCAAACAATTGTTTGACGCATACCCGGCGCACGCATCCAATGCCATCTTTAAGCACTACAACAAGTGGAAAGATGCCGTCGGCAAAGGCGTCGAAAAATGCCTCAACGATTATATCGACAAGGTGACGCTTCCGGGGTTGCCGTGGTATCCGGCGTTTGCCGCGTTTCCTGCGCCGGTTGCGCCGCCCATGCCCAACACGCCGTGGCCGCTCATTGCTTGCCCGTCGCTCGGCGTTGCGTCGATTTTGGTGCCCAAGAAGCTCCAAGATGCGATGATCGATGCGCTCGACGGCGAGTGCAAACAGAATTCCAACGACGAATTCTACAAAACCGTTTTCGATGCCATTGCAAACGCGCTTGCGTTGGGGTTCTCGATTTGGCTTGCCACTCAGATGGTGACAAATGTCCTCGGTCAGGGCAATATTCCGTCGTTCGTGCCGCCCCCCACCGGTCCGATACCGGGTCCGGTCGTCAACGGCACCATACTCCCGTCGCCCGGCGGTCAAATCGTCTGACATCGGGCAGTTTTGTCCGAAGTTGCGTTTCAAAGCCCGAATATCGATGATTTCGGGCTTTTTTATTGCCCGGCCGCAGTGCCCGAAGCCCGAATATGAGCGCATGCTTTTTTTTTCGCGCTAATTTCGCCGCAGCATGGCGAGCATTTCGACGTGTTTTGTTTGCGGCATCATATCGAAAGCCGAGATTTCGGCGATGACGTATTTTTCCCGGAGAAGCGCAAGATCGCGCGCAAACGTCGCCGGATTGCAGCTCATATACATAACCGTCGGCGATCCTTCTGCTTTGAGCCGATCGATAACGTTCGCGCTCAGCCCTTTTCGCGGCGGATCGAGACAAATGATGTCGGGAACGGTCCATTGCCGGGGCCATTGCGTATCGAGATTCATAACTTCGAAGCGCGTTTTGCAGCCGTCGTTTGCCGACATTTCCGTTGCCGATCGAACCGCCGACGGGCTGAATTCGGCGCCGAAAAGCGCCGTTGACGGGGCGAACGCGCGCCCGAAGGCGCCGGCGCCGCAGTATAAATCCCAAACGACATGCGGTTTTCGCCCGTACAGGTCGGCGGCGGCGCGATAAATCCGCGCCGCCATATCGGTGTTGAGCTGCGTAAACCCCGACGCCGAAAACCGCGAAACGATATCGCCGTGTTTTTCTTCGAGCGACGGCACGCCCCAAATCACCGTCGACGGCGCAACGCGAATGGCGTTATGCGCGGAATCGTTTATCGAAAAACTTACGCCGGCAATCGGCGCAAATTCTTTGAGTTTCAGGGCAAAATCGCGAATCCACCCGGGCGTCTTCCCGCGCGCGCCCGTCACGACCAAATCGACGAGCACTTTGCCCCGGCAATTGGCAAACAAAGAAACGTAACGCAATGCGCCGTCGGCGAATATGAGCCCCGAAGTCGCCGCGAATATGCGCATCCTGCGCGCAGCCGAGACGATAAACGCAATCGCCTGATTGAGCGGCGGTCGCAATATCGGACACTTTTTTGTCTCAACAACGTCGTGCGATCGCGGCTTGTATGCGCCCAAAATAAAGTTTCCGCGATATTGCGCCGCCACCAAATCGGTTCGGTTTCGGTAGTGAAACACATCATCGGCGCGTACAAAAGGCACATCGGGCAAATAGGCGATGCCGGCGCGGACAAGCATGCGTTTGACGAGAGCTTGTTTCATTTTGGCCTGCGTTTCGTCATTGATATGCATCATCGGACACCCGGCGCACATTCCGGATGTCGGCCAACACGATCGGCATTTGGTTTTTGCGATGCGCGCATCCGACGCCTTAACCAAGCCGTCGCAGCGCCCCCATGCGCGCGGCGCATGCATGCTGCGGTGTTCGATGTGAAATTGCGCGATTTCTCCCGGTATCGTTCCGGGCACAGAAACCCTGCATCCGTCGTCCAAAACAACGACGCCGTTGAAATCGTCATCGAAATCGACAACATTTCCTGAAAGAATATTCGTCATGAGAACATATTATCGTTATTTTCGTCGTACCGCCGCATAACGCGGCCGGCCGCCGATGCTTCGCTGACGCCCGAATCGTAGAGGATCTCGCTGTCGAGCAAGATGCCTTGCGTCGCGGCGCGGAATGCCGCCGTCAGGACGGCGTTTTTGATTTCGCCGCCGCTCAGTTCGAGCTCCGAGAGCCATTCGTAATCGATCGGCTCGGATGTCTTGATTTCGGGCGGGCACATATATCGCCACAACCGCTCGCGCTCCGGCTTTTTGGGCATCGGGAAGTAGACCTTGTACGTGATGCGCCGCTCGAAAGCCGGATCGATGGCATTTTTGAGGTTCGTCGTGAGGATGCTCACGCCCTCGTACCGTTCGACGAGCTGGAGCAAAACGTTGATGCTCATATTCGAGTAACGGTCGTTTGATTTCGACACGTTTGCCGTGCGTTTGGTGAACAGCGAATCGGCTTCGTCGAAGAGCAAAAGCTGCATATCGGGGCGCGCCTGTTCGAATATCGTCGTCAAATTCTTTTCCGTTTCGCCGATATACTTATCGACCATCGTCGCGATATTGATCCGCATCAGCGACAATCCGAGTGCCTTGGCTATTGCTTCGGCGCTATGGGTTTTGCCCGTTCCGGGTTCGCCGTCGAAGAGCGCAATAACCCCCGTTCCGCGCCGAATGCGGCGCGAAAGCCCCCATTCATAGAGCACGCGGCGCCGGTTTATGGCCGATCCGATGATTTGCTGAATTCGCGTCATGATATCTTCGCTTACGATGACATCGTCGAGCGTGATTTCAGGATCCGAAACAAATGCCAAATTCCCGATATTCTTCGTCACTTGAACGGCGGCGGCGCGTTCGAGTTTTTCATTCGTGATTTCGACGCGATCCGACGCATCAAAATTCGTCGAGTAATAAGCGAGTTTTGTCGCTTTTTGAATTTGAAAAGGCTGAAGGGCGAGCTGTTGGCTGAGAAGATCGGGGTCGACCGCATCGGTATTGCTCAGCGGCAGCCCGACGTGTTGCCGCCACATCGACGCCGCCGTGTCGCGCAAATCGGCATCCATCTTCGATTTAAACGTAATATACGGCTCAATCGCCGAAAGCGTTTTAACCCCCAAATCGACGCAAAGCGCGCAAACGACGGGCGAACGCGACAAATGATATGCCAATATCGACGCAAGCCGTTCATCGGTCAAAAGCGATGCGCAATCTTTCAAACAAACGATTGCCTGCAAAATCGTCGCATCGACGAAAATCGAACGCAACACATCGTTGCATTCCCCCGACATGAGATTGGAAAGCTGACTCGTATGAACGACGATAACGGAACGCCCGAGTTTTGACGCAATAATCTTGACGAGCGTTGCGCGGCCGCTTCCGGGCAATCCTTCGACAAGAAACGCCATCGACGGAATAAAATTCAGATTTTCGCGCTCTAAATTGCCGACAGTGCTAATATTCGGGCGTTCAGCAAAATTCTTTATAATATCGAGAGCTTTCGCATGCGACGGCGCCATATACGTATCGTCGCTGAAATGGGGTTTTTGCAATTCGGCATACAGCGCCGAATAAGCCGACAGCGATTCGATGCCGCAAAAGACGTTGCGGATTTGTTCGCAGACGCCGATTTCGTAATACAGCGCCATTGTCGGCGCCATATTCGGCGTCACGCGAATGAGTCCGAGCGAAACGAGCCGCGACGACGGCGCCAAACACGACAGCAGCGCCGATCGCTCGCTTGCCCCCGTCGAAAGCATTTGCATGAGATACCATGGGCACATCTGCGGCGCGATGCGCTGCGTTCCCCACGACGCCTCAAATATGCTCCGCGCAACGTTGTCGGCTTCGACGGCGACGAGTATCCACAAAATTATCATCTCTGCATCGTCTAACCCGAACCGTTCCTGAAAATCGCAATCGGGCAGCGATACGCCCTGATTGCGAGCCGCCCCGAGATCGACGCGCATGATGCGTTCAAACCGATTGACAAACAGCTTCGCGAGCTTTGCATCGCCGGAACCGCCGTGAATGCCCTCGACGATGAGATCGAGATTGCGCATCCAATCGGTAATAAAACGCGTCACGCGTCCCTGATGGTAACTTGCATGCTCGGCGCCCCATAGGGCGCGGTCTTCTTTTTTCGACGCATAAGGACGGATCGGCGCATCAAACATCGCCAAGACCGAAGCAATGCGCGGATTCGCCGTCGCGCTTTCCTGCGGTGCGGCGGCGCGGTCGCCGTCGGGCGCATCATCGGCATGCTTGCGCATGTAATGCGAATGATTGCTCGGATCGGTTCTCAGCTGCGGCGGCGCATAACGGGATGCCGTTCCCGGCGCCGGCCGCGAATAAGTCGGCGCATCATACCAATAGACGAGCGTCTCTCTTTGCCGGCGCAAGATCTGCGCCTCAAAATAATCGATGATGCCGGGCGTGCGGATCCGCGCCAAAAATGCTTCGAAGACCGCGCGGCTGATAAACGGACGGCGGCGTTCCGCAGGCGCTCTTCTGTCCTTGACCGCAGGCGACAAATCTTTTTTTGCCGCCAAAGCCAACCCCGAATACCTTTCTTTTAGACGCTCAAACTGTGCCTGCGAACGTGTCACGCCTATTTTGCGATTCAAAATCCGCGCGGCCGGATAAAGATTGCGATAATCGACGCCGCGACGGATCCGCGCATGCGCATTTTGCCAACCGCGTTCGATATGCAACGGCGCAAAAAGCGCACGAAGGTCATTGCCGTCTTCGCGATGATGCGACGCCAAAAAATCATCTTCCGCGCCCGAGTCTTGCGCTTCGCGGCTCGCGGCTTGAGCCGGCCGATCGGGTTCATCCTCGATATAAGAATGGGTCAGAGGAAATTGCGCGCGCTTGGGCAAAGACTTTGGTTGCCATCGGCCTTTTGGGGTCTTTGCCGACGATCGTTCGACGGTAAATCCGGTTTCATGCCCATTGTCGGGCGTTTCTGTCGGAATTTGCGCATCGCTGCGGCTTGCATCCGCATCCGCCGCGCCGGCCGCAGGGGTTTCGGGCGAATTTTCCCGCGCTTCGGCCGATTTTGATTGACTTTTCTTGACCGATTGAATCCGCAGCGTTTTTATCTCGCTGCGGCTTGCATCCGCATCCGACGCGCCGGCCGCAGCGGTTTCGGGCGAATTTTTCCGCGCTTCGGCCGATTTTGATTGACTTTTCTTGACCGATTGACTCCGCGGCAATTTTGTATCGCTGCGGCTTGCATCCGCATCCGCCGCGCCGGTCGCTGCGGTTTCGGGCGAATTTTTCCGCGCTTCGGCCGTTTTGGATTGACTTTTCTTGACCGATTGATTCCGCGGCGTTTTTATCTCGCTGCGGCTTGCATCCGTGTCTGCCGCGCCGCGCGCCGAATTGCCGCCTTTCCCGGGCGACTGTTTCTTTGAGCGCACGGCGCGTCTTTGGGAGCCTTCCGCCGTTTCCTCTTGAATCGATGACGCCGAAAATCCCTTATCCGTCTCGGTCAATTTTTTTTTTGCCATAACCGCTCACACACAAAGATAAAATGCAAAAACGAAAAGATTCTCTCCGGTCTATTTCTTTTCGGAAATGACAAACTCGACGCGGCGATTCAACGCGCGCGCTTTCTTCGTCTTGGCCGAATCGAGCGGTTTGTCGGGGCCGTAACCGACTGCCGTCAGACGGTCGGCTTCAACGCCACGGCCGATCAAATAATCGACGACCGATTGCGCGCGCGATTGACTCAGCGTCACATTGTGGTCATACGCCCCCGTATCGTCGGTATGACCTTCGACCGTCAATTTGACGATCTTCGGATTCGCCATTATCGTCTGCGCGACTTGATTGAGCAACGAATGCGACTTCTTCTTTATCGTCGCCCGGTTGTTGTCGAAATACACCTTGTCGCGGATTTCGATCTTGTCTTCCCGGACAAAAACGATTTGCTTGCCCTTGTCCGGACAGCCGTCATCGTCTTTGTATCCGTTTATCGTTTCCGGCTCATCGGGGCACATATCGATGCCCCGGCAAATCCCTTTGTATTTCTCGACAAGTCCCATTTCCGAAACCCACGGATCGCAAATGCCGTCATTATCGTTATCGGGATCGGGGCAACCGTCTTCGTCTTCGAAATTATCGAAATCTTCTGCTTCGTCCGGGCACATATCGATGCCCGAACAGAAATACATATCGCTCAGTCCGAGCTCTTCGACAAACGGCGCGCACAAACCGTCGCCGTCGGCATCGGCATCCGGACATCCTTGGAAATCGTCAACGCCGGCGATTTCCGGACACTTGTCTCCGATTTGGCAATTAAAGCGTTGCGCAAGCTCAGGATCCGTCAGCCACGCATCGCACCAACCGTCGCCGTCCGTGTCGGGATTCGGGCATCCGCCGAACTCGGACTCTCCCGCAATTTCGGGGCAAAGATCCGTATCGGAGCAATCGGCCGACAGCGACGTCTCCGTCGCCGCAACCCATGCGTCGCAAACTTTGTCGCCGTCCGTATCGGGATTCGGACACCCGCGATAATCATCGATCCCGGCCAAATCCTGACACGCATCTGTCATTTGACATCCGAAATGCGCTGCCAATTCGGGATCCGTCAGCCACGCATCGCACCAACCGTCGCCGTCGCTGTCCGGCGCCAAACACCCTTCAAATGCCTCGACGCCGGGCAATTCCGGACACAAATCCTTGCGATCTTTTATCCCGTCTCCGTCCGTATCTTTGCCGCTCGGCGCATATTCGAGACCGAACACAACGCGGTATTGCGGATTTTTCACGCCCGATCCTATTCCCGAACCCGCACCCAATACGATATTCAAATCTATCGGCGTCTTTACCGTCGCGCCCAGCAAATACTCCGCCGACTGATGATTCGACTCCGACGCTTTCCCCGACATCGGCGTCTCGCCGTATATTTCGCCCTTCACATCGAGCCAATCTTCTATCGCATGGTAATTCACGCCAAAACCGTAATTAAATCCGTGCGAAGACGTGTAATCGAGAAATTCGGATTTGCGGCGAAACGTAAATCCCAAATTGAGCATCAATTCGACCGGACCGATCGCATAATCCATCGCGACATACGGACGCCCCCAAAACGTCGGATCGCCCGTAAACGCCTTCTCCTGCCCTGTCGGCAACGAAAAGATCGCCCCGACGCCGAGCGAGAATCCCGACAAATCTTGCAATATCGCCCCCTTGATGCGAACCTGCATATCGCCCGTCACGCCGCGCTGCGGCGAAAATGCCCGTTCGGACGATGCCGTCCGGAACGCATCGCTGTATTGCTCATACGCGATAAACGGCAACGCAACGCCGACTTCCAAAAAGTCCAAAATGCCTATCGCCCCCGCCAACGTCAGCGACATCAAGCCTTCTAAAGCGGCTGTCCCGTCGCCCGTCTCGATTTTCAGCGGCGTCCCGGCATAATCCCCCATTATCTTCGCGCTGTAGTCCAAATGCTTCATCGTTTTGGCCGATTCGACGCCAAACACGCCCTGAGTCCCGGCAATCGCATAGAACTGACGCACATCAAAACCTTCTGCCGTTGCGCTGCTGCCCGTCATCAACGCTATCGCCGCTGCTGCGCATGCACATGCTATTTTTTTTCTCATGAAAACTCCTTGCTTCGGCCGCAATCCGGTAAAAAACGGCGTCATTCTAAAGGGAATCGCGCGGCGTTTCCACTGCAAACGCAAAAATCTCCGACCCCTTTCCGCCCAATGCCTTTCCCCGGCGCAGCCGCCCAATCCCGTTTCTCGCGGGGGCTTGCGGCAACCGCTTCGCCCGAGCGCTTTTCCGCAATGAATACAAAGCCCATGCCGCTATGCATATCGTGCCGACGGCGCAATTCAGACCGCGCCGCTCCCGCATTCGGCATGCTGCCCGTTTCCGGCGCAAACCATGGCGTGCAACGCCCGCAACGCCGCTTCTGTATCGTCTTCGCTCACGACATGCGTCAGCGCATTCGCCGACGCAAAAACGTGTACCGGTTTCACGCCGCTCTCGCGCAAAAGCGCGCCCGCGCGCGCCATAATCTCAGGACTCCGTCCGATATCGAGACCGATAAGCGTCGCATTGCGCACGTCCGTCCGCGCAATGCCCGTTCCCAAGCTGCCCGATAATATTTCGCTTTCAAGCCGCCCCAAAGCGTTGCAATTCCAAACATCGAGCAATGCGCAAAACATCGGTCTGCCCGAAGCATCTGCCCCATGCGACATATGCATTGCCTTTGCGCCGTCGGCCGACGTCAGCCATGACGGCACGCAAAGCGACTCCGTCAATGCCGAAACAAACATGACTTTCTTCGCCGTCACCGCCGCTATCGGCGCCAATGCGCTTTGCGACAACGCATAATCGGGCCAGCCGTCCGGACGGATATGCGTCCCGGTGCCGTCCGAATTCGACTTCTTCGCATAAAGCGATATCTGATGACGTTGGGCATATAACACCGCTTCATCGTGAAGCACCTTTGCGCCGTGCTGCGCCATTTCCGCCATTTCTGCCGAAGAAAGCTCATCAATCTTGCTCGCTTCTCGAACAATCTTCGGATCTGCCGTATAAACGCCGTCGACATCGCTGTATATTTCGCAGGCTTCGGCGCCCAGCGCGCCGGCAAGCGCAATCGCCGTCATATCCGACCCGCCGCGCCCCAGCGTCGTTATCTCGTTCTTGTAGCTCGTCCCCTGAAACCCCGCCACTATCACGATTTTCCCGCGCTCAAGCTCATCCTGTATCCGATACGGGCGAACCGATATGATCCGCGCATGCGAATGCGAATCCGTCGTGATTATCCCCGATTGGCTCCCCGTAAAACTTATCGATTCCGCCCCGTATTTCTGTATCGCTATCGACAAAAGCGCCATCGTCGTGCGCTCGCCCGTGCTCAGAAGCATATCGAGTTCGCGCGCCGCTGGCGCTTCCGTTATCTGCGCCGCCAGTTTTAGCAAATTGTCGGTCGTATTTCCCATCGCCGACACAACGACGACAACGCCCCACCCCGACTTTCGCTTGGCTGCGACGCGTTGCGCTATCGCTTCAAGCTTCTCAATCGTCGCGACCGAACTCCCGCCGTACTTTTGGATGACGATTTTTTGTGGCTCTTGCATCTCTTTGTCTTTCCGTCAATCGCGCCGCTATCGCGCCTTTCGGCGCGATACGCTGCGCCTGTCTCGGCCTGCGGTCTCGCTGCGGCTTCGCCTGCGCGGCTATGCCGCCTCGCTGCGGCAACATACGCCGCGCTTTTGCGCCGCTATCGCGCCTTTCGGCGCGATACGCTGCGCCGCTTCGCCTGTCTCGGCCTGCGGCCTCGCTGCGGCTTCGCCTGCGCGGCTATGCCGCCTGCGGCAGCATACGCCGCGCCTCGTCTTTTATTCCCCGCATTATCCGCATTCCCTGCGCAAATCGCAAGATATACCGCGCTATGTTATCGGCGTTTTATCGTATACGTGCGGCCGCAGCGCGGGCATTCGATATCGAGATGATCGACGCCCGACCACAGCGCCTCTTGCTGAACCTTGGGCAAATGTTCCGTCATCTCCCGCATCTGCGTTTCGTTGCACCGGCAGCCGTAATAAAATACCGCCTCATGCATGAGCTTCAAATCGCCGTATAATGTGCCGGTCTTCGGGCCTTTGGCCGCCGCAAATTGCGCCTTCACGCGGAAAACCGCTGCGTTCTGCGATTCCGGGCAAGGCTGCGCCGGCTGCTTCGACGACAACTCCGCCGCCCGAAACTCCGCCGAAACCTTGCGAAACAATTCCAAAAGATCGCCTTGCGAAAGCGACGAAACCTCGTCCCATTTCGCATCGGGCATGCTCAGCGCCATCACGGCTTCTGTGCCGCCGATCGCTATGCGCGCAGGCAACTGCTCCGATTCGTCAAAATATTGCTCGGCCAAATAAAGCGACGATACGTCGCGCGGCACAAGCGAGGTCTGACGCACAGGCAAACCCGCGCCTACGCGCTGAACCGCAAACAAACCGACGGGATCCTTGGCCGCTTCCGCCGATAACTGCGTCAAACGGGCGCAAACCGATCCTTCCGGCTCGACGCCGCAAAATATCCCCCACGGCTTGAGCGGCAAACGCACCGTCCACCCCCACATGTCGCGCTCGGCCTGCGACTCCGACGCAAGCGTCGCCGACACCGTCAAATCGTCCAATTCACGCTGCGCAGGCTCCGGCAATTCCGGCATCGGCATCCCGCATGCCCGAAAATACATCTCACGCGACTCAAACAAACGATCAACCTGATCCGTATATATCCATAAAATGTTTTTCGGCTCCCATAAAAATCGCCGATACAGCGCCAATTTCTTATCCATAACTCAAATCCTATTCAACAAATGCACACGAAAAGCGAGCTTCATTCGAATAGCGCTTTCGCTTTCAAAAGAAAATTCCGCGCCCCCAAACGACGTACGCAATCATGCGCAACGCGCAACAATCTCCCGCGCCGCGATGTCCGCACGGAATGCGCGCAATCTCGGCAAATAAAGACAACGCGCCCGAAATCCGACCTAACGTGCCGAAGCGAATCCGTTCATGCGCGTTTTGATCTGTCTAAAATGCAGAAAAGACGCTCCAAAAGCGTCTTTTCTGCGCGATCGATTCCATTTGCCGATCGGCGGCGCAACCGCGCCGACGATGATCCGCTCGGCGCAAACACCCGACACAAGCGCAATCCAAAACACGGCTTCCCAAAAAGTCCGGGCGGAAGAAGCACGGGGAAGAACTAAGAAGGATTCTTGGGTAGGGCAAATCGGAAGATAATGTTGAAGGGAAAAAGTGATGAGACGGTTGCTTCTTCCGCCCGGGCTTGGACGCCGTGTCCGGCAACTGCGCGAAATCATCGCGCACGCGATCTTTTAGAGCAAAGAATTAAAATAAAGCAAGCTTTATTTTGGCTTCGCACGTCCCCGCGCGGTTCGGCTTCGCGCCGCCTTATGCCCGTCAAAACGCATCGTGCTTGCGGCGGCGTTCGCTCGTAAAAGTCTCGGTCGTCCCCTTCGCCACAAGCTCATACAAAATCGCCATTTTGCCTTCTGCCGACCGCAATATGCGCCCAAGCCGCTGCACATGCTCGCGCACCGATCCGCTCCCCGACATGACTATCGCAACGTTCGCTTCGGGGATATCAACCCCCTCATTCAACACCTTGCTCGTCACAACAGCCGGAAATTCGCCGCCGTTAAACTTTTTCAATATCTCCGACCGCTCTTTCGCAGGACTCAAATGCGTTATCGCCGGCACCAAAAACTCCCGGCTTATCTCATAGACCGTTTCATTGTCTGCCGTAAATATGATCGTCCGATCCTTGCGATGAGCGATCAATAGCTCGGTCAAGAGACGGATCTTTTCGCGGCACCGCTGCGTGATGATGCGCTGCATGCGGTGCGCATGAAGCGCCGCGCGCCCCTCTTTGCTGCGGGAGCTCAGGCGCAAGAATTCTTGCCATCCGTCGGCTGTCCCCATGCGAATTTTATTCTGACGAACGAAATCGAGATAACATGCGCGATACGATTCATAAGATTCGCGCTCGTCAGGCGTCAAGTCCGCTTCGTATTGCACAATTTCGTAGTTCGACAGCGTTTTTCCCGCCAATTCGCGAATCGATTGACGGTACGCTATCGGACCGACGATATCTTCATACGCCGCGCCGCCCGCTTCGCGCTCAGGCGTCGCCGTCAATCCCAAGCGATACGGCGCTATGCTGTGTTCGGCGCTTAACGCATACGTTTGCGACGGCAAATGGTGAACTTCGTCATAAACGATAAGTCCAAACCGATCGCCTATCCGCTCCATGTGTATGTATGCAGAATCATACGTCGTTACCGTTATATCCTGCACATCATACGTTCCGCCGCCGACTATGCCGCATTTTATTCCGAATGCGCGCTCCAAATTCATATGCCATTGAGATACCAAATCGAGCGTCGGCGTCACGACCAGCGCCGATCGCCCTTTGTTTGCCATCGCCAATTGAGCGACATAACTCTTGCCGGCGCCCGTCGGCAATACGACAACGCCGCAACTCCCTTGCGATAACCATGCTTGCAGCGCTTCCGTCTGATACGCATACGGCTTGCGCTCAAAACGAAACGAAAGTTCGATTTCCGCATACTTGCGCGCCAAATCGCAATACGCAATCTTCGCGCGCGTCAATGTCAGCAAAAGCCAACGGTAAACGCGAGCCGGCGCGCGGTAGGCGCCGATGCGCGCATCCCATACAAAACGCGGAAAAAGAATTTCGTCCGCAAGCGCTCTCTCCGCAGGCGCGACTTCTGTTATAAGCGTCCCCGCATCAAACCGAATTTGCCATGTCATACGTCCGCCGTCACGTCTGCGATATCGTCCGCGCCCAAACAACACATCAAAAGCCGATCGAATCCTACCGCATTTCCGCCGAGTTTCCCCAATTTCGGCAACGCCGCCAATAGCGCTTCGTCTGCCGGAAGCAAATCGAGCCCCAACTGCTTGCGCTCGGCATTGTCGGCCGCAAATCGGCGGCGCAATTCCGCCGCATCGTTGAGCTCCGAATACCCGTTGCATATCTCAACGC
>CAVGZQ010000038.1:0-15242 GCA_963633515.1 Bacteroidaceae bacterium | reverse complement strand
TCCGGCCGGACCGGTACACCTTTGCCTCGATGTCACGCGCGAAGAGCTCGAAAACCTCGTCCGTCCGCTCGTCGACAAAGTCGATGCCCCGTGCCAAGATGCGATGAAACAAGCCGGTTTGAAAGCAAGCGACTTGGATGACGTCATATTGGTGGGCGGGATGACGCGCATGCCGTGCGTGCGCGAGCACGTCGAAGAGATTTTCCGCGCAAAAGTCAGTCACGGCGTCAACCCCGACGAAGCGGTCGCCTTGGGCGCCGCCGTTCAATCGGGGATTTTGGGCGGCGATATCCAAGAAGTCGTCCTTCTCGACGTCACGCCCCTTAACTTGGGGATCGAGACGAGCGGCGGAAACGTCTCGACCATCATCGAACGAAATTCGTCAATTCCGACAAAAGCTTCAAAAATATTCACGACAACCGAAGACAATCAAACTTTTGTGCGGATTACCGTCGTTCAAGGCGATAAACCGAATGCCGGCGATTGCGCGCGCCTGGGCACGATTGTTCTGACCGATATCCCGCGCATGCCGGCCGGCGCGCCGCGCATCGAAGTCGAATTTTGCATCGATGCCGACGGCGTCGTCAGCGTTCAATGCGTCGAAAGACAGACCGGCGCGACGAAAAAACTCGTCATTCAGCGCGCATTGGAACATGCCGGCAAATAGCGGCGGCGCTTTTTTTTGCAACGGTCTTCGGCTTTGTGCCGATTGCCGTTTCTGCGCGGTCCGAATATGGCAAAAGCGCGACGCCGGCCGCGCTTTTTTTGTGCCTTGGCGCACATCGGAGCGCACCGTTCGGCATTGCATTTTATTCAAAAATCCAAAATCTCGTTCGATGAAAATACAAACTTTCTTCTTTTATTCCTTATGTTTTTTTGTTCTTTGTTCGTGCGGGCGCGAAGAAAAGGAAAAACAGGCGCAAAACGAAGCGAAAGCCGAGCGCGCGCGTGCGGTGCTGGCCAATCAGTGTTCGTCCGACGCCGATTGCATCATAACCGGATGCCGCCGGACGATGTGCCGCGCCATGCCCGAACCCGATTACTGCGATCATCGGATCGTGCTGTCGATGGAATCGCCCGACGATGCCCAAGCGGTCAAGCGGATTGTCGCCGAGCAGCTCACAACGCGCGAATCGGACACGATTCGCATCGGCGGCTATTCGGCAAACCGTTGGACGCTTTCGTTTCACGCCGCCCAAGCGCAGCGCGAACGCGTCGAATCGACGCTCAACAGCCTTGCGCAATCGGGCTTGGCCCGGCTTCATCCAAAGGCCGAACGCTACACGCGGGCAGCCTACGACGCCCTTTCGGCGACCGATCCCGATATCGTGCTTCGAACAATGCGCGGAGCCGGGCCGCTTATCGAGAAGAAAATTCGATCGGGAGACGTTTTGTCGAAAGACGATATACGCAGCGCGTGGTCGCATATCGCTGCCATTCAAGACATTACGCTCGGAAACGGCGATGCATTTGAGCGCATATGGAGCTATGACGTCGTTTTCGATTCCGTTTCTCAGTTGCGCCTTTGGCCCGTCGACAAGCGGCAACGTCTGTCGGTCAGGACATGGAAAAGCATTTCATCCCGCGCAGACAACGGCGATATCGTCATTGCGGGCGACGTCGGCGACAATATGGCCGAAACGCTTCGCAGCTGGACGCAAACGCCGAACTTGCTCCTTTTGACGCTCGGCACCGAAGTCATCGCCGCAGCCATTGCCCAAACGCCCATCGAAGACGGCCGTTTCGAACTCATCATTGCCGATGCCGCCCAAAACGAAACGAAAGCCGACGCCGTCGAAATGCTCGAAAGCATCAACAAAATGCACGGCGCAGTCTATATCGACGCCGAAGCGACTTCTTCGGCCGAGCGCGATATCTCATGTCAGGATCGGTTTCCGCGCGAATGCGCATGCATCGAGGGGTATTGCGGCTGGAAAGTCAATCCCGATTATAATGCATGTTTATATGAATAACATATAATATATTTCATTATATATTTCTTAATTTGTTATATATTTTCATATAAACCGTCATGTTTATCTATTTTTCGCCGCCTATGCCGCCTTTAGTCGGTATACGGCGGCGGCTTCGCCTATCGGCGGCAGTGCCGCCGCCGATACGGCTTCGCTTTAAGTGCGCCGCCTATGCCGCCTTTGGGCGGCATACGGCGGCGGCTTCGCCTGTCGGCGGCATTGAATGCCGCCGATACGGCTTCGCGGGGCCTGCCGCCTGCCCAAGGGCAGGCAAGGCAGGCAAACGCGGCGCATGGCGCGCCGCGCGCCGCGCGCCATGCGCGCGCCATGACACCTATGCCCAATCGTCATCCATATCGCCGAAATCCAAATCGATGAGGCTTTTCGAGTCCGAAACTTTAACATCGGCATGCGAATCGCCGATTGCCGCCGAGTCACTGTCATCGCCGTGTTTGGCGGCAACGCCGGAAATCAATGCATTCAGAGAATCGTCCGAAATGCCCGGGTCGTCGTCGAGCGCGCCGAAAGAAATCGCGCTTTCGGCGGAGCGGTCTTTTGAGCCGCCTTGCGCAAGGCGCGCTTTATTCTCGGCTTCGATGGCTTTGAGCGCGCGGTTTTCGGCTTCGAGTTTTTCATTGTCGTCGCGGAGCGCGTCGACGCGCGCCTGCAGCGACGATACCGTCTTTTGCATGTCTTGGGCGTCGTTCGATGCTTTCGACGCGCGCGCGCCCATCGTATCGATCTTCTTTACCATTTCGGCGATCGCATCATTGCTGACGGGCAACGGCAACGTCGGTTTGTAGCTCGGATCGAGAACAGCGAGTTTTTTCTCGGCCAAAATGAGCTGCGCGCGCGCAATGAGGTATATTTTATGATTGTTTGATGCGCGTTTCTTAGCTTGCTCGCTCAATTTTCCGGCGCGCGCCATTTCTTTTTTTATCGGCTGATTTGCTTCATAAAGCGCTTTTTTGGCTTCGTCGAGCCGGGCTTTGAAATCGCGTTTGTACGAAGCCAATTCGCCTCGGACGTCTTTGAGCGTCGCTTGAAGCGATGCATTCTCTTTTTGCAAAACCGCAATCGTCTCTTTGTCTTCGACCGACGCTTCGGTCTTTTCGGCGGGCGCGGCGCCGGCCGAAATGTCTGCGGCGCGCTGTTCGAGCGCTTTGACTTGGTCTTTTGCAATTCTGAGCTCTGCTTCGAGATCTTCGTTAAGCGCGCGCAAATCGACGATTTCGCGTTGCCCGAAATCGTTGCTCTGAGCGCGATCTTTGATATCTTGGCGCAAGCTTTTGTTATCTTTGCGGAAATTGTAATTCTCTTCTTTGAGTTTGGCGATGTCGGCTTTAAGCGATTTAATTTTATCGCGCAATCGGGCGGCTTCTGCGGGCGCATCCTTATCGCCGGCATCGTCTTTTTTGATTGCCGATTCGTCCGATTGCGAAAGCGCTTTTATCTTGCCCAATTCTTCCTTGAGATTGTCGCGTTCCCGGCATACCGGTTTATAATTGAACAAATACTTGTCGCGTTCCCGATACACGTGATGCGTGTATATCGCCAGCGCGGCAAGCAGAACCAAAAAGACGAGACATAAAACCTGATAATTCATCGTTCCAACCTGATTGTGCGTCTCTTTGGGGCAACGATAACCGGAACAACGCGCCGCTTGCCCAAAAAAATCGCATCAAACACCAAAAAGCCCGAGCGCGTCATGAAATAAGGAAAGAGTATGCCTTGATTGCTGCCGAAAATCAAACATTAGAAAACGCGCAAAATCCGAATTGCCGCGCGTTTTGACGCGCAGATGCGATTTCGGGCGTTGTTTGAAAATCAAAAAAAGCCGCAGGCGGCTTTTGCCGTCGCGGCTTCTTCGCGATTGACGGGGCATTTCCCCGTAAATTCATTTCAGACAAACAGCGCCAAATCGCAATTTTGCGCGGGTCCGAGCAATTTTTCGATCGCGCGCGATTCGATTTGCCGAATGCGCTCGCGGGTTAAATTGAATTCCTTGCCGACTTCTTCGAGCGTGTAGGATTTGGCTTCGCCGATTCCGTAGCGCAGCCGCAGGATCTTTTCTTCGCGCGGCGACAACGTCGTGAGAATTTTTGCCATTTCCGAGTTTAATGCTTCGTTGGTCAGCGCATCGAGCTGATTCTCGGCCGTCGTATCTTCGATGAAATCGCCGAGTTTGCAATCTTCGTCGTCGCCGATCGGAGCATCAAGCGAGACGCTCGTCCGGGAAATCTCATACATTTTGTCGACGTATTCTTCGGTAAATCCCAATGCTTGGGCAATTTGCGCGTGCGTCGGCGTTTGTCCGAATTGAATTTCGAGCTGCCGCGACATGCGCGTTATGCGGTTGATCACTTCGATAAGATGCGCGGGAACGCGAACCGTGCGCGACTGATCGGCAAACGCCCGCGTCACGCTTTGCTTTATCCACCACGTGGCATACGTCGAAAACTTATGACCGCGGCGGTAATCGAATTTTTCGACGGCGCGCATCAAACCGATATTCCCTTCCTGTATGAGATCGAGCGGTTGCATGCCGTTTCTCAGATAACGCCGCACAATGACGACGACCAGACGCAAATTTGCCGTTATCATTTCGCAGCGCGCACGGTCATAACGCGCATAATCTTCGTTGATTTTGCGGATATCGCGTTCGAAAACATCGACATCGCCGATCGATGAACAAAGTTTGACGCGCTCATTTTGATAATCAAACAAAAGCGATTCATAACGCGCGCACTGCGCCCGCGACGAAATATAAGGCGTCTTCTTTTTGCCTCTGAAACGGCGTATCGCCATGGCCAAATCGTTCTCCGAGATGCCCCAAAAATCGCAAGCATCCTGCCATTCGCGTTTTGCGCGAAGCAGCGGCTGCGCCGTCTTCTGAAGCGAATGGACGACGCTCAGAATGTAATCGACGCCCAAATCGAGCGATTGCATGATTTCTATGATTTGCGCTTGGCAGGATGTATCGCCTTCGCCGGCCTGAGCGAGCAATTTCGACAAAGTTTCAAAACCTTTTTGCATCGAATCGGACGATACTTCGCGCTCTTCGTCTTCCATCTGCCGGTGACCGATGAGATCCTTGAGCTTAATCTCGCCTCGGCAATACGCCGACACCTGTTCGAGAATCATCTTGACGCCCGGACGCGAATTGAAAATGGCGCGCATCATCTGTTCGCGCGCGTCGTTCATTTCAAACCCCAGCCGTTCTTCGTCTTCGCGCGACAAAAGCGGAAGCGTGTTCACGCTCTGCTTATAGAACTGAAGCGAACTGTTTTCTTCCGACAAATCGCGACAAATCTTGGCAAGCTTTTCTGAAACTTGGGAATCGCTTTCGGAAACATAATCTTTTTGCGCATTCAACATAACCCTATCTCCGTGCCCCGAGTTTTAAACCCACCGCGCCTGACCGCGCGCACAGGCATTCCATGCAAGCTGAGAACCAAAAAATATTTTTTTTATAAACCTTTGATTTATCTTAAGAATTTCGAAGATCGACACAAACGGGCGCGCAAACGGATCACGACATTTTCGTCATAGATCTTTTTTTTTCAAGTCAACCCTTGACAGAGAAAAAAGCGCAACAGACCGCTTTTTTTTGCGATCGGGTCGGAAAAAGCCCCACATATGCCGTGTTTTTCGCGCAATCCGCGCAATGCGACAATCTTGTCACATCGTTTTGAGCGCTCAAAAGCGGCGCATTGTCGCAAAGACGCGGTTTTTCCAATCGCAAACATCATTTTGCGTTCGCGCAGGCGCAATGCGCCCCGATTCGGCGCATTGCCGTCAAGCGGCGGCAGCTCCGACACATGCCGCATCTTAAATTCAAGCCGAATTGCCGATGCGCCGATAAGGCATTTGTCATAACACCCCGACGCCGCGAATTCAAAACGCTGCGGCTGCAATCGGGATCAAGGGCAATGATGCGGCAACGCCCCGGCACGCCCCGATTATTGCGAATGCTCAAGCCCCCGACTCGGCGTTTTCGGGCAGAAGGCTGCATGCGGGGCATAATTCGGGACGGTGACCGCGCGCCTTGCATATGTTGCGTCCGAAATAAATCATTTGCAAATGGCGCTTTGTCCATAACTCGGGCGCAAAAATTTTGCATAAATCGGCTTCGACGCCTTCGGGACTGCAAGCCGCCGACCAGCGCCATCGCAAAGCCAGCCGCATGACATGCGTATCGACGGCAAACGCGGGCACGCCGAACACGTGCGACAAAATAACATTCGCCGTCTTTCGCCCGACGCCCGAAAGCGACTCCAAAGCGTCGCGATCGGCGGGCACCGATCCGCCGTAACGTTCGATCAATTCTCGCGACAAATCATATATCGATTGCGCTTTTCTGCGATACAATCCGCAAGGCTGTATAATCTGCGAAATGCCTTCTGTGCCGAGCGCCGCGATATCTTGCGGCCGCGTGCCGCATTTCCACAGCTTCGGCGTGACTTCGTTGACGCGCTTGTCGGTGCATTGCGCCGAAAGAACGACCGCAACCAAAAGCGTATAAGCATCCGTGTAATGAAGCGGGACTTCGGGATTGGGATAGCAAGCGTCGAGCACGCCGCAAATCGCATCGACGGTTAGCATGATATTTCCTCGAGATATCTTTTGACATCTCGCAAAATCAAACCTTCGATCAGCGCAAACGGCGCAAGGGTTTCTTTGACATTTTGCGCGACGCCGGGCGGCAGCGAAGCAAACAGAACGATCGGCGCGCGGCAGCCGGCTTCGCGCAGCGCGCGGCAAATCAGCAATCCTTGCATGCGGCGGACGTGCGCCTCGGCGCTCGCTCGGTTGCCGCAAAATGCATCGCTCTCGGCCAGCCCGTCGATATCGCCGTAAAGTTTGTCGGCGGGCGTCGTGTCGAATCGCATGTCCGACAATATCGCATCGGGCATTTGTTTGTTTATTGCTTGGAGCAAACTCGGATAATCGGAATAAACCGACAATTCAAAAGGCGGAAGTTCTGTGCGATACGTATGAAGAAATCCCGCATATTCGCCATTTTCGCCGAGATCGTCGATCAAGTAGATGCGCATAGGACAATCCTCCCAAAGCTGCCCTGTCCGAGGGGCAACGTTGTTTAACAGCCGAAAAGCGCGAAAGATTCCCGAAAACGATATTATGCTATTATTTATTTGACATTTTGTCGAGATACATTCGGAGGATGAATGCCGCCGCAATGGCATCGACTTTGTTCTTTTTCTGCGATCCGGTCGTTTCCATTGCCTGAAGCGCATTTTCGGCGGCAACCGACGACAAACGTTCGTCTTGCCGGGCAATTTTAAGGTCGGGAGCAACAGATTTAAGGCGCTGCAAAAACGCGCGCGTGCGTTTGACGGCGGCGCCTTGGGATCCGTCCAACTCGAGCGGCCAGCCGACGACGACGCGCGATATCCCGCGCGCCGCCAAAATATCGGCGATTTCGCGATGCGGATCGGCCGAACGCAACACATGAACCGCCGTCAGGGGGATGGCAACGCCGGTTTCGGGATCGGAGACGGCAATGCCGACGCGCGCCGTTCCGATATCCAATGCCGCAATCGGTTGTTTTTTCATCGGGCATTCCAACAAAGCCGGCAAACATTGCGCCGTATTTCGTTAAGCGCATTGCGATCGCCGCAGGTGTGCGTGCGATTCGTCAAAAGCGTCACGCACCGCAATTTTTCGAGATCAAACCAAACCGAACACCCCGTAAATCCCAAATGACCGATGACCGGCGCGCCGACAGGCGCGCCCGAGAGCGAATCGTCCGCCGTCGGACGATCCCAGCCCAAGGCATAGGGCGTTTCGCTGTTGCGATACCGCGTAAAAGCGTCGATCGTCCGGCGCGAGCACGGAAACGAACCGTCGAAAAGCGAACGCATATACGCATCGACCGCGCGCGCCGCCGCAAACAATCCGGCATGCCCTGCACAATGCGTCAGCAAACGCGCATTGGCATCGTCGGGATGCCCCTGAATATAGTGCCCGTTGAGTTTGCATGTCGCGACGATGTCTTTCATTGCCGTCTTGTGAAGCGGAAAAAACGTCATCGTCCGGGTCAGCCCGAGTTTTTCGGCAATCCGCCGATCAAATAAGTTCGGCAAACTGTCGCCGAACAGGCGCTCGAGCAAAAACCCCAGCAAAATATATCCCAAATCGGAATAACAATGCGTCTTCCCGTCCGATCGCGGCTCTGCGCGATACAGCCCCTGCTCAATTATGGCGCGCAGCGAAACCTTGCGCTTTTCCGCAATCGGGACGTATTGAGACAAATCTTCCCACGCTGCCAGCATCGTATGATGCGACAGCAAATCGCCGACCGTCGATCCCAACAGCCACGGCGGAAACAGCACGCCGCCGAACGACAAAAGCTTTTGGTCGGTCGACAAAAGCCCCGCATCGGCGGCTATCATCGTCAAACCGGCGGTTGCAAGCGGTTTTGTCAGGCTTGCGACGTCGAACAGCGTCTCATGCGTGACGGCGGCCGCCCGTTGATACGCATTCTGAAGCGACGGAGAAAGCGTCGTTCCGAGCGCAACATCGATGCGGACGCCCGACGGATCGGAGACCAAGAGCTGAGCCGCCGAAAAAAACGAACGTTTTATGCCTGTTTCCAACATCGCGACGCATTCGGCTGCCTGAGGCATGTTCAAAACTTGCTGATTTTCTGACATTTTTTCGCGCTATCCGCCTTTAGAGCCGTTTCAGTTGCTCAAAAACAGTCTCAAAACCTCAGATTAAAGACAAAAAAACTCCTGCTTGAGCAGGAGTTTCGAAAAAGGCGAAATCTTAAAGATTAAGCGAGCAATTTCTTATCGGGGCAACTTCCCGATTTGTCGAACGAAACAGCTTTGGGCGAAAATGCCGCAACGAAAACTTTGAACATTTCGGCATCGCGCGTATCGAGAATTTGATACAAATCGATTTCGAAAAATGTGTTGAGCATTGCGCACGTATTTTTGTGGAAAAGTCTCCAAACGCGGCCGTTTGTCAAGATTGCCCATTGAAGAGACACAGCGCGCAATTGCTCGTCCAATTCGTAGGCGGGGGGATCGCCGGCATTGCCTTCGTCGTCTTTGACGGCTTCGTCGAGATTGGCGCTCCAGGCGGCGAGCTTGGCGATGGCGCAGGCGCCGTTAAAGAAGGCGTGCGTGCCGCGTCCGCTCACATGCGAAGAGAATGCGTTTGCGCTGTCGAAAAGCGTATATTCGATGCGCATATCATCGCCGAGCGGTTCGTTATGGCTATGCGTATAACCCAATACGTGAAGTGCACGGTTAACCAAGAAGAAACCGACTTGGGAAGCGCTCGCATCGTCTTTGAGATAGCCGCGATGGCGATCGAAATGTTCACAAATTTGCTCGAACTTGTCTGCGAGTTCCGCATCGGAAAAGAGGGGTGAGGCAGAAAGTTGCTCTACGGCATCGGCAACAAAAAAATTACCGGCATTCACAATGTTGGTTGTCATGAAATCGTACTCATGCAAAGGAAATAAGTGACCGAACAGCCGCGCATGCAATGCGCGGCCCCTAAAAAAACGACGCACGGATAGCAAAATACCCCTTGCCTGTCAAGAGCTTTTTACTGCGAAACCGGCTTCAAATCTCCGAATACTCTTACTTCCGGCGTCTCGGCTTTGTTAAAATCGATTTCAAGCGCCCAATCTTCGTATTCGGGTTTTCGCATTTCGATTTTAACCGGTTTTGACGTATCGACGCCGATCACATCGCAAGGCGTTTCGCATTTTTTTGCCGCTTTTCCGTCTTGGACGAGATAGACGGTTGCGCGTTCGGGATCCGACGCCGCATGAACGGACAGAATGGGCGATCCGGTCAATTCGACGTCGATTGCCTTCATCGACTGTTCGACGTTGACCGCTTTTTCGGCCGTTTCGTACCCGACGCGCTGCACGCGCAGCTGATTGACCTTGCCGACGATCCCGGTCACCATGCGCGGCGATCCCGTGCCGTCGATCCGTTTGCCGTCGACATACAAAATGGCATCTTCGGGTGAGATGTTCACGCTGTAAACTTTTTCTTTAATCTCGGGTTTTGTCATTTCGAGACGGCTTTCCGACGTGCCGTTTTCCAGCGTGATCGAAAACGTTTCGGGTTTGTAATCGGGCATGGTCACATCGACGTAGTAGACGCCTGCCGCAAGGTTTTCGAACGTCGGATTCGAACCGGTCTTGCGGGAGTTTTTGATATCGTCGGGCTTGCTGTCTTTGGAATAAATCGTGACGGACGCGAGGTCGGATTCGGGAACGACCGAAAAATGCACGCTTGCCGCCGTCGGGAGATCGACATCGGGTTTGGGAAGCTTGATGACGCCGGTTTTGAGCAAAATCGGACTTGAAACGAAAACGGCGCAAATCGCGACAATGAGGACGATAAGCCCTTTTCGCGTGCGGGCTTTGCGCTCGGCTTTTTGCAGATTGACGAGTCCGGGGTCGGACACCTCGGGATCGACGCCCTCGGGTTCGAGCACGACATCTTCGTCGGAAGAAACGACCGAAGCGCAAATCGAAAGCCGCGCCCCCGACTGCGCGTCGTCTTTGGAAACTGCGGGCAGCCCCGAAAGCGATACCGATTTGACGCCGGGCATTTGTTTGCTCGATTCGCCCGGACTTTTGATGCCGCGTCCGGGGATCGGGGGCAGTTTGGCACTGACCGAATCGGATTTGCGCGACGCCGACCCGGCTGCGCCGACGATGGGCACCGTCCGATGCGATTTCCCCGCGACGGGCTCGGCATACCGAACTTCGGCCTGTTCTGTTCCTTTTTCGCCGTCGGGCGTCTGTTTCGGCGAATCGTCGCCGAGATCCGACGGATCGAGCGCGCCGATGTCCTGCGTGCGGACATCGGCGCCGGAAATCGCCGACGCGGCTTCGGCATCGGCATGTTCGGCATTGTATTTTTCGATGTCTTCGGCCGTGTTTATCGCCTTGAATATCGGGATGAGTTCCCATTCGCGCTCGTACGTGTCTTTAAAAGCCGAACACATCCATGTCTGGAGATGCCACTGCGTAAACGGGGTCTTGCAGCTGTTGATGAACTCGAACAAATCGAGCACCATTTCGCCTGCCCACTGATACCGTTTGCCGGGATCGCTTTCGAGCGCTTTCATGCAAATTCGGTCGACCGCTTCCGGAACCATTCGGTTATGCTTGGACGGCAATTCGATTTCGCACTTTTGGATCATCTCCATAATCGCAAACTCGCTCTCCGACTGAAACAGTCTGCGGCCGGTGAGAAGCTCCCAAAAAACGACGCCCAGCGCGAAAATATCGGATCGGTGATCGACGTCCTTGTCGGCGGCCTGCTCCGGACTCATATAGCTGAATTTGCCTTTTACGACGCCGCTCTGCGAGTGCGATGCGCGGCGCGACGCCTTGGAAACGCCGAAGTCGATGAGTTTGACGACGCCGTCGTAGGTGACAATCAGGTTTTGCGGGCTCACGTCGCGGTGCACGAGCCCGAGCGGATTGCCCGCGCTGTCGACCGCTTTATGCGCATAATCGAGACCTTGCGCGGCCTGCGCGACGATAAAACACGCCTGACTGACGCTCATAATCTTGCGCTGACGGCGGTAATGGCTCTGAATGGCCAAAACATCGCGTCCGGCGATAAACTCCATCGCAATGTAATGCGACTGACCCAACCGCCCCAATTCGTAAATCTGGCAAACGTTGGGATGTTCGAGTTCGACGGCAACCTTCGCCTCGTTGATGAACATCGTGACGAAATCTTTGTCGGCAGCCAAATGCGGCAAAATGCGTTTTATCGCAAAAAAACGGTCAAATCCGGGCGCATTGAGCAGCTTCGCCCGATAAACCTCCGCCATGCCGCCCACGCTGACGCGCTCGAGCAAAATAAATTTTCCAAAAACTACCGGATGTATCACGTTCCAACCACCGCTGCGAAAGTCAAAGAAAGAACAACGCCGGCGATTTTAATCCAATTTCAAAAAACTCGCAACAACGCCTTTGAACCGGCAAATCGGTTGTTTTTGCGCGGGCATCATGCGCGCATTCCAAAAGACGCACAACCGAGCGGTTTTAATCGCCGATCGCGCCCAAACAAAGCCCGGGTTTTCTCGCAAATCCGCAGCACGCCGGCGACAGTCATTGCAATGCCGATAAAAAAAGCCGCGCGCATGCGCGGCCGCGAAGGCGCATTGCCCCTTTTGGGGGGCAACAGCCGAAGCCGACGCCGCATTTGCGCAAGCAAAAAGGCGGCGAAAAAAAAGCGAAGGCGCATTGCCCCTTTTGGGGGCAACAGCCGAAGCCGACGCCGCATTTGCGCAAGCAAAAAGGCGGCGAAAAAACGAACCGAAAACGCGGCGAATCAGCGGTAAATCGCCGATACGAGCTTGCCTGCGATGTATTGCCCGGCATCGATGGCCATGTAATAGAATGCCGTCGAAACGTCATCGTCGGTCAGTTTGAAAAATGCCGTCAAATTTGCGGCGCCGACCGCCAAATTCGCGACATCGCTTGCAATCCGCACCGGCCGCCGTCCGTACGTCATGGCATCGACCGTCGCGACGGTCTGAGCTGCCGCCGCCCGCGACACCGCATCAATGACCGCCGATGCCTCTCGCATCAGCGACACGCCCGTGCTGTAAACCGTCTTCATTTCGGGCGTGTAAATGACTTTGACGTCGGCTTCGACAAAGAATTTCATCGACGATGCGAGCGACTCCGCCCAAAGACCGTAGGAACGGATTTGAAGCATGATGCGGATGTCGGGCGCCGTTGCGTCGGGGACCGATTGCATGTGCGTTGCGCCGACGAACCCGGCGTCAAATCCGGAGGCGACGTTTTGCACCATCGTTTCGGTGTTGACGATGCGCGCCAGTCTGTCTTGCTGATCGGCGCTTATTGCGACCGAACTTATCGCGCTTGCGGTGTTGACGAGCGTTCCGATGAGCGCAAAAGCATCGTCGCCGCCCGACGACACGACGTCGGCCGGTTCGATATCGACGCGGACGCGGGCCGTCGATGCAATCGTGCTTTTGTAAGTCGACGACAGCGCAACGTATTCGCCCAAACTCGGTCCGCACGATGCCGACGTTGCGACAGCTGCAAGAGATAAAACAATTCCGATATACTTCTTCATATCCGCTCCGCTGCATAAAAAGCGATTGACCGCTTGCATCAATCGGCCGTCAATCGTCCGAAACGCATTCGCGCCTGCGCCCAAACGGCACGGCGAAACCGTCCTAACAAATATCGTGCCCATTTGCGACAATTACGCAGCATTGCTTTGCTTTTTGCCCGCAAAAACATTCACGCCGGCTTTCGTTCCGGCAAAGCATATTATGCATATATGCATTTGATTTAAATGCAATCTCTGCAATTTATTCGTCATCAATCGACGCATGACGGCGCGACGGCGGACTTTCTTCGAATAATCGCGCGCATGTCAAAATAAACTGCGGAAGCGTTTTTTTGCGGATGCCGCCGGCCGTTCAAATAATCGGCGCATTCGCGGGAAACATGGGAAAAACCGTCTTTTTGCGTTATCGTCGCGCCGGATCGCGCGCGGCAAAACATCGTCAAGCCGCGCAAAACATACAATCGCAAGGATATTATCATGCACTATGCCGAATTGGAACAAATGGTCAGCCGGCTCAATTTCGACTTAAGCGGCGCGCGCGCCGAGCAAATCTCCGATCGTCCCGATCGTCTGCAATTGGGATTCAATGCGCCCAATGCCGCAACGCGCGGGCGTTTTTTCGTCGTCATCGATTTTCGTCCGTCTCATCTCGATATCTATGTCACCGATCATCCCCAAAAGGCGCCCGCCGCGCCGCGAAGTTTTACGATGCTGCTGCGAAAGCATCTGCTCAATTCGTCCGTATGCGGCATTCGCATTGCGCAGGACGACAGACTCGTCTTTTTTGAATTCGGCAGCGGCGGCGGCGGCGCCGCGCGCCATGCGCTCATCGCCGAGCTCACCGGACGGTCCCCAAATCTGTTTTTTATCGATGCCGAAACGCAAAAAATATTGGGAAAAATCGGCAAATCGGACGATCGCCCGGTCAACGATATCTATACGCGCCCGACGGCGGGCGCGCCGGTGCGGGGGATGAACAGGTTTGCCGATATTCCGCCGGAGTCGTATTACGCCGGCGTCGAAGCCGCCATCGATGCCCGGTCGGCGAAAGAATCGTTTGAGACGTCGAAAACCGAGGCGCTCAGACGCGCCAAAAAGCATCAAACGCGCTTAAACAAACGGCATGAATGCATAGCCGGCGATCTCAAAAAGGCAGAAACGGCTCAAATCCTGCGCCGCGAAGCCGACCTGCTCAATGCTTATGCAAGCCAAATCCGGCAAGGCGATGCGTCGGCAACGGTCTTCGGCTTCGAAACGGGCGATCCCGCCGTCATCCGGCTCGATCCGTCGATTTCGGTGCGCGGCAACATCGAAAAACGGTATGCGCAGGCAAAACGGATGAAAAAAGCCGAACCGATTATCCGCGCGCGATTCGAAGAAACGCGATCAAAGCTTAATCAAATCAACGCTATTGCCGCAAGACTCGAATCGGCATCGACAGCCGAAGAAGTCAACACAGTTCTGCCCATGCTCGACATGTTTTGCATCGAAAACGCAACTGCGGCGCCCGAACCGGCGGCGCAAGCGCAAAATCGCGGACAAAAAGCCAAACATAAACCGTTCAAGACGTTTCGCTCCGCCGACGGCACGCCGATTCTCGTCGGGAAATCGGCCAAAGACAATATCGAACTCACGTTTCGCTATGCGCGCGGAAACGACGTCTGGCTCCATGCTTGCGGCGCGGCCGGATCGCATGTCGTCGTAAAAGCGCTCAATCCTTCGCCCGAAACACTTCTCGACGCCGCGCTTCTCGCCATGCATTATTCGGCTTTTGCCCGAAGCGCCGGCGCAGAAATTCAAATCACGCAAGCAAAATACCTCAAAAAAATCAAAAACGGCGCCGTCGGCAAAGTCGAAGTGCATAACGAAAAGACGATGTACGTCCGCAGCGATTCGGCGCGCCTCGGACGGCTGCAAGCGACGCAGGAATCTTAGCGCGCTTCGCAACGCCCCCCCCCGGGGCGGTTTGAAAACGACATTCCCCCCCCGGCCGCTTCGATCCGGCGCCCGAGAGCTTCGCCGATATCTTGCGCGGCTTTGCGATATGCCGCGCTCGAAATGCCCCGGAGCGGCTTAAAAACAACGTCAAAACCCGGCCGCTTCGATCCGGCGCCCGAGAGCTTCGCCGATATCTTGCGCGGCTTTG